>JAQWJQ010000003.1 GCA_029248265.1 Planctomycetota bacterium | reverse complement strand
CCCTTGCCCTTGTAGGGCTCGGGCGGACGGACGGCGCGGATGACAGCAGCGGTCTGGCCGACCTTCTGCTTGTCCGGACCGGTCAGGACGATTTGGGTGGGGTTCGGGCAGTCAGCCGAGACTCCGTCCGGCAGCTGGATGGGTACGTCGTGGCAGAAGCCGATGTTCAGGACGACCTTGTTGCCCTGGAGTTTGGCGTTCCAACCGACACCGACGATCTCGAGCTTCTTCTCGAAGCCCTTCGTGACCCCCACGACCATGTTGTTGACGAGGGAGCGGGTCAGACCATGGTAGGCGCGGGCGGCGCGAGCCGCGCCGGAGCCGTTGACGGTGACGCAAGCGGCATTCCCTTCCACCGCCACTTCGACCTCGGGTCGAAGCGTGATGGACAGGTTGCCCTTGGGCCCCTTCACGTTGACATCGCGTCCCTTGACGCTGACGTCGACGCCGCCGGGGATGGTGACGGGTGCTTTTCCGATACGAGACATTTCAGGTTCCTCGGTGAAGCGTGATCAGTAGACCTCGGCGAGAAGCTCGCCGCCGACGCCCAACTCGCGGGCCTTGCGGTCCGAGATCACGCCGCGCGGCGTGGAGACGACGTGGATACCCTGGCCCCGAAGGACAGGCTTGAGTTCCCGCTGGCCGGCGTAAACGCGGCAGCCGGGGGTGCTGACCCGCTGGATGGAGCGAATGACTTTCTCGCCATCCACGCCGTAGCGGAGGTCAACCGTCAGGGTGCTGGAGGGCTTCCCCTCCTCGACGGAGTAGTTCTCGATAAAGCCCTCGTCCTTGAGGACGTTGGCGATGCCTACGCGCATGCGGGATGCGGGCATTGCGACGGACTCGTTGCCGATCAGGTTTGCGTTCCTGATCCGCGTGAGCATGTCGGCGATGGGGTCGGTCATCATGGCTGTTGTTCTCCTTTGCCCTGTGCTGGCCTCAGGCCTTCTTGCTGCGGTCGATGAAAGGCATGCCCAGTTCCTTGAGCAGCATGTATCCCTGCTCGTCGGTTTGGGCGGTGGTCACGAACGTGATGTCCATGCCCTGCTGGAACTCGATACGGTCGAACGGGATCTCAGGGAAGATCGACTGCTCAGAGATACCGAGCGTGAAGTTGCCGCGGCCATCGAGCTTGTCCTTCACTCCGCGGAAGTCGCGGATACGAGGAAGGACGATCGAGATCAGGCGGTCTGCGAACTCCCACATCCGGTCCTGGCGAAGCGTCACGGCGCAGCCGATCGGCATCCCCTCGCGGAGCTTGAACCCGGCGATGGACTTCTTGGCGTTGCGGATGGTCGGCTTCTGGCCGGTCACCGTCCCAAGGTCGCGGGCGGCGGTCTCCACCTTCGACTTGGACTCGACGGCGCCCTGAACGCCCATGTTGACCACGATCTTCTCGAGGCGAGGGATCGCGTGCAGGTTCTTGATCTCGAAGGCTTCCGAAAGCTTGTTCCGGACCTCCGTCTGATACTTGTCTTTGAGGCGTGCAGCCATTGTTCGGGGACCGGTCGTTGTCGGCCCTGGATGGACTGGGGTGAGGTGGACTAGTTCGACGCGGGACGCTTGCGCGTGCCCTTGCCGGTGGATGAGTCGAGCAACATCACGTTGCTCGAGTGGATCGGAAACTCGCGCTCGACTCGGTCACCCTGCGGGTTGGCCTGGGTCGGCTTGACGTGCTTGGTCCGGACGTTGACGCCCGCAACCACCACGCGATTCGCGCTACTCAGCACCTCGACGACCTCGCCGGTGGTGCCCTTGTCGTTGCCAGAGATGACGATCACCTGGTCTCCGCGCTTGACGTGCATCAGATGACCTCCTGTGCAAGCGAGACAATCTTCATGAAGCTGCGGTCCCGCAGCTCACGAGCCACCGCGCCGAAGATGCGAGTGCCCTTCGGGTTGCCTTCACCGTCGACGAGGACGAGCGCGTTCCGGTCAAACCGGACGTAGCTCCCGTCACCGCGGCGAGTGCTCTGGCGAACGCGGACGATGACGCCCTTGACGATGGTGCCCGTCTTGACCTCGGAGCCCGCGATGGACTTCTTGACCGAGGCGACCACGATGTCACCGAGGCCGGCGTAGCGACGGTGCGTACCGCCGAGGACCTTGATGCACTGCACCTGCTTCGCGCCGGTGTTGTCAGCCACATCGAGGTAAGTCTGCATCTGAATCATGACTTCACCTCCTCGGAGCCTGCGGACTCACCCCCCATCGCGTCAGCCGTGGCGGCTGCCTGGACCTGGCCAGGCTTGAGCGCACCGGCCGGGAGCGAGGGACGCTCGACGACGCGGACCAGGCGGAACCGCTTGGTCTTCGACAGGGGGCGGCACTCCATGACCTCAACGCGATCGCCAGTGGCGGCCTCGTTGTTCTCGTCATGGACGTGAACCTTGGTGTGGCGCCGGATGTACTTCTTGTACTTCGGGTGCTTGAACTTCCGCTCAACGCGGATCGTGATGGACTTGTCCATCGCGTCGCTGGAGACGATGCCTTCAAGCACACGGCGGCTGTTCCGCGTCTGCTCGGAGTTGGTCTCTGTAGTGGTATCGGTCATCGCTTCGTGGCCGCCGCGAGCGGCGCCATGGGCTGTGGAAGGATTCGTGTGGGTCGTCAACGCGAGGAGTGCGTCACTTGGCGGCCGCACCACGGACGCCGAGGGCGCGCTCGTGGAGGATGGTCTGGATGCGCGCGACGGATCGGCGCAGGTCCCGGATTCGGCCAGTGTTGGAGTCGGTTCCCGCTGAGGCGCGGAAGCGCGCGTCAAAGAGTTCCTTCTTGAGATTCGTCATGTCGAACTCGAGCTCCGAGTCCGTCTTGGCGCGGATGTCTTCGATCTTCATGTCTTTCGATCAGGTCGTCGGCGTACGCCGGACCATGCGGACCTTGACGGGCATCTTGTGGGCGATCCGCTTGAACGCGAGCTTCGCCTTGTCCTCGGTCACATTACCGAGCTCAAACAGGACGGTTCCGGGCCTCACCTCGGCCGCCCAGTAGTCGATGTCACCTTTACCCTTACCCATCCGAGTCTCGGCGGGCTTGGAGGAGATCGGCTTGTCAGGGAAGATGCGGATCCAGATCTTGGCCGCACCCTGGGTGGCGCGGTTCGCCGCGATCCGGCTCGCCTCGATTTGCCGGCCGTTGATCCAGCCAGCGTCCAAGGACTGCAGGCCGAACTCGCCGAAGGAGACGCGGTTTCCACGGGTGGCAAGACCCTTGATCTTGCCGCGGAAGACGCGCCGGCGCTTGATGCGCTTGGGCATGTAAGCCATCACGCACCTCCCTGGTTCATGGGACCTTGCGGGTGAGCAGGCGCGCCGGGTCGGGGACCGCCACCGCCGCCCCCACCTCGGGGACCGCCGCGACCGCGACCGCCGCGGCGACTACCCCCGCGGCGAGGACCGCCGCGGTCGTAACGGCCGCCAGCAGCGGACGTCACGCGGTAGTTGATCTTCTCACCGCGTTCGATGTCACCCTTGTAGATCCAGACCTTGACACCAATGATGCCGTAGGTGGTCCGGGCCAAAGCGGTGCCGTACTCGACGTTCGACTGCAGGGTCGACAGGGGCACCCGCCCCTCCCTCTCCTGGAGTTGCCGCGCCATCTCGGCGCCGCCCAGTCGACCGTTGATCATGACCTTCACGCCGAGCGCGCCAGCCTGCATCGTGGTCTGCACCGCCTTCTTGACCGCGCGGCGGAACGCCATGCGGCGCTTCAACTGCTCGGCGATCACCTCGGCGACGAGGCCGGCGGAGAGCTCAGGGCGTTTGATCTCGTGAATCGTCAGGTGCACCGTGGTCCCCGCGATCGTCTGCAACTCAGCCTTGAGTTGGTCGATGCGGATGCCCTTGCGGCCGACGAGGACGCCGGGGCGCGCGGTGTAGATGATCACGTTGACCGCGTCGCTGGTGCGCTCGATCTCGATGCGAGGGATGCCGGCTGAGCCGTACTCCTTCGCCACGTGGTCCCGGATCTTCTTGTCCTGGAGGAGCAGCCGCGCGAACTCGTGCTTGCTGCCGTGCCACCGGGATGCCCAGGGCTCAATGATTCCGACGCGATAGCCGGTGGGGTGGATCTTCTGTCCCATGGATGATCTCTCGTGCTAGAGGGGCGCTTGGCCTCCTCAGGCGCTGGCGGCCTCCGCGTCCGCGCTGGAGTCCGTCTCGAAGGCCGATGCCTGCGCGACGATCACGGTGAGGTGCGAGGTCTTCTTCGCGTAGGGCATGGCGCGCCCCTGGGGGCCCGGCCGATACCGAAGACGGTTGTTGAGCATCGGGCCGTCGTCGGCCCGGCAATCACTGACGAAGAGGTCGTTGACGTCGACCGAATCGTCCTGAGAAGCGTTCGCGATCGCGGAGAGCAGGACCTTCTTGTAGAAGGCGGCGCCGCGCTGCGGCAGCAACTCCAGGATCTCGAGCGCGTCGTTGACCGCACGGCCCCTCACGGCGTCCGCCACAAGGCGAGCCTTCCGCGCGGAGATGCGGGCGTAACGATGGCGGGCGACGTACCCACCGAGCTCCCTGATGATCTCGTTCTTCATGGTGCTCAGCGGCCGCCCTTGGCGCCCTCTTTCTTGTTCGTGTGGCCACGGAAGACGCGCGAGGGCGCGAATTCACCGAGCTTGTGCCCCACCATGTCCTCGTTCACGGCCACCTTCACATGACGACGTCCGTCGTGGACCATGAAGATGTGCCCGATGAAGTCGGGAGAAATCGTGCAGGCGCGGGCCCACGTGGTGATCGGGTTCTTTGTTCCCGCTTCGTTCTGAGCGAGGACCTTCTTCTCGAGCTTGGCGTCGATGAAGGGGCCTTTCTTGATGCTTCTGGACATGACGTTCTGGTTGCGTCGAGCCGCGGCGGCCTGGTCGCTCCGGGGAGCGGCCAGGGATCGCCAGCCGGATCACTTGCGCTTACGGCGGCGGCGGATGATGAAGACGTCGGTCGGGTGATTACGGCGGCGCGTGCGTCCGCCCTTGGCAAGGACGGCGGTCGGCGAGCAGGGGTGACGACCACCTGCAGTCCGGCCTTCACCACCACCCATGGGGTGGTCGACCGGGTTCATTGCCGTTCCGCGGACGTGCGGGCGGCGGCCCAGGTGACGTCGTCGTCCGGCCTTGCCGAGCTTGACGTTCTGGTGGTCGGTGTTCCCGACGCGGCCAATCGTGGCGCGGCAGGTCACGTGGACGCGGCGCAGCTCGCCCGAGGGGAGCAGCAGGACCGCGTACTTGCCTTCACGGGCGGTCAGCTGAGCGGACGAGCCTGCCGTCCGGACGAGCTGGCCACCGCGGCCAGGCTGCAGCTCCACGTTGTGGACCTGGACACCGATCGGGATGTCCCGGAGCATCTTCGCGTTGCCGGGGTTCGGCTCGGCGTCGGGACCGGACAGGAGGACCTGGCCGACCTCGAGACCGATCGGGGCGAGGATGTAGCGCTTCTCGCCGTCAGCGTAGTGCAGCAGCGCGATGAAGCACGTCCGGTTGGGGTCGTACTCGATCGTGGCAACCTTGGCGGGGATCCCGTCCTTGTTGCGCTTGAAGTCGATGACCCGGTACTTGCGCTTGTGACCACCCCCGCGGAAGCGGGCAGTGATCCGGCCGTAGTTGTTACGGCCGCCGGACTTCTTGAGAGGACGAAGGAGAGACTTCTCCGGCGTCGTCGACGTGACCTCTTCGTAGGTGAGCACGCTGCCGTGGCGGCGGCCCGGAGAGGTCGGCTTGTACTTGCGAATGGGCATGAGTTGGTGCCTTGATCTTCGGATCGAACGGGGAGGCCCGTCAGATCACGTCGATCGTGTCGCCCTCCTTAAGCGTGACCATGGCCTTCTTCCAGTCGGGCTTCTGGCCCTTGACGTAGCCGCGGCGGCGCACCTTGCCCTTCACACCCGTCGTGTTGACGGACATGACCTTGACCTCGAACAGGGTCTCGATCGCGTGGCGGATCTCGATCTTGTTCGCGTCCGTGGGGACACGGAAGTGGTACGCGTTGCGGAAGTGGGTGTCCGTCGTCGCCTTCTCGGTGACGTGGGACTGCTTGATGATCTGGTAGTAGCGGTCGAGGTGTTGACTCACGACTCACCTCCCTTGTTGGACGCGTCTGCCGCCTGGCCAACGCGCGCGCTCAGGTGATCGAGCGCGCCCTGCTCGGCGATGATCATTCCGCCGTTCACCACGTCGAAGGCGCAAAGCTCAGCGGCGATGCGGACCTCGACCCGGGGGAAGTTGCGGAAGGACTTGTAGAGGTGCTCGTTGCGCTCGGTGATCACCACGCAGGCCCGGCGGGCTGCGTCGAGGTCTCCGAGGACCTTCCGGGCGGAGCGGGCCGAGGGCTCGCTCCACTCACCGAGGTCGGCAATGACCAGCTCACCGTCGGCGATCTTGCCGGCGAGGGCGGTCCGCAGAGCCACACGACGCGCCTTGGCCGGCATGTGGTAGCTGTAGTCCCGCGGCTTGGGCCCGAAGACCGTGCCACCGCCACGCCAGATGGGCGACTTGACGTCTCCCGCGCGGGCGCGGCCCGTGTGCTTCTGCTTGTAGGGCTTCTTGTTGGTGCCCTTGACTTCGCTGCGCCCCTTGGTGGAGGCCGTGCCCTGGCGCTGGTTTGCCATGTGCATGACCACCGCGTCCTTCAGGGTGCGGTAGAGGATCTTCTCGCCGAACGGCGTGACGTCCAACTCGACTTCGCCGACGCTGCCGGCCTTGTAGCTTTTAACCTTCATCGGTGGCTCACTTGGTCACGCCCGTGCGGGCGGTCTGGACCTGGACGAAGCTGCCGTTGTGACCCGGCACCGACCCCTTGATGAGGAGAATGTTCCGGTCCGCGTCCACACGCATGACCTCGAGGTTCTTCACGGTCTTGCGCGAGGCGCCGTAGTGGCCGCTCATGCGCTTACCCTTGAAGACGCGGCCCGGGTAGGCCGAGCATCCGATCGAGCCGGGGGCCCGATAGTTCTTGGAGCCGTGGGTCTTCGGACCGCGGGCGAACCCGTGGCGCTTGATCGTGCCGGCGAAGCCGCGACCCTTGGTGGTCCCGACGACGTCGACAAGAGCGCCGGCCTCAAAGACCTCGACCGTGATGGCCTGGCCCACCTCGTGCTCGGAGGGGCCGTCAAGCCGCTCCTCACGGAGGAAGCGTTTCGGAGCCGTGCCGATGGCCTTGGCGGCCTCGCGCTGCGGCTTGTTCGAGACCTTGTCCCGAACGTCCTCGTAACCGAGTTGGATGGCCGAGTAGCCATCCTTCTCTTCAGTGCGCAGCTGCATGACAATGCAAGGCCCCGCCTCGACCACGGTCACCGGAGTGACCGTGCCGTCGTCGGCGAAGAGTTGCGTCATGCCTCTCTTGCGTCCCAGAAGAAGCGTCATGTCTTCGTGAGAAAGGGTTGGTGGAAGCCGGTTCGACCTGAAAAGCGCTGTCCCGGAGCAAGTCCGGACCAAGCGCAACGCCAGGCCACGCGGCGGAAGTGGATGAAAGTGTCGGAAAGAGCGGGCTCGCTCCCCGCCCCTAGCGGAGGGAGAGCAGGCCCGTTGAAGGTCAGGCCTTGATGCGGATGTCGACACCCGCGGGCATGTTGAGCGACGACAGCGAGTCGACGGTCTGGGCGGTCGAGTCCGAGATGAAGATCAGCCGCTTATGCGTGCGAATCTCGAACTGCTCGCGGGACTTCTTGTCGATGAACGGGGAGCGAAGCACGGTGTACTTCTCGATCCGGGTGGGGAGCGGAATGGGCCCCTGAACCCGGGCACCCGTGCGCTTGGCCGTCTCAACGATCTCGGCGCTCGACTGGTCGAGGGCCTCGTGGTCGTAGGCCTCCATGCGGATTTGAATGCGGTCGCTCATGCTTTGTTCGAACTCTCGGGCGGTCCCTCAGCTCCCGGAGAGGAGCGTCTGGAGGCGGCGGTGAGATCGGGCCGGGCAGCCGGCTCGTGTTTCGGGGGGGATTGGTGTGCTCCCAGGTGGGTTGGCGCCGCTCTGAAAGAGGCGCCGGGGGGGAGGACACAAAAAGGTCTCGACCCGGCAGGCGGAGGCCCTGGGAAGCGAGTCGCACCTGCGTGATCGCTGCTCCAAGGATCCTGCCTTTCGGGCAAGGGGCGAAGAAGGTACGCCGGGTCCTACCTGCGGTCAACGGTCCACGGAAAAAACATCCGCACTCTTCCTTCGCCCCCCCTCCAGGGGCCCTCAGGGGGCTCCTGCGCGACCAAGGTGCCGGCCCGGGGCCCCCGCGGGGCGGAACTCGTCGCGCAGGGCGGGGAAACCGCCCTGGCGGTGGCCCCTGTGGACGCCGGGGCACGCCTCCCAGGCTCCCTCCTCCACCAGGCCCTCACTCAGGCACGGACGGTCTGAAGCCTGCCGGCCGCAGGGTGAAGGTGCCCCGTCCTTTGGACAGCGACCGAAGCGCAGTCGAGTACCCGATGAGCCCCCGCAAGGGTGCGATACCGGCGATTCGACGGTCGACAGTCCCCGTGGACTGGACCTCCTCCATCGCAGCGTGGCGGCTGTTGAGGTCCCCGATGACGCCCCCGGCGACGTCGACCGGCGCGTCGACAACGAAGGACATCCACGGCTCGAGGCGCTCCACCCCGTCCGCAGCGGCGGCGCGCCTCAGCGCCGCCCTCAGCGCCGCAACCGCGGCCTGCCCCCATGCCGCCTCGACGGCGTGATCCGTGCTCGAACGCGCCCCCTCCACCACGATGCCAACGCCGCAGAGGGGGTGCCCCGCCAGGGGGCCGGCGGTGGCGGCCTCCGCGAGGAGCGCCGCGGAGACCGCCGCAAAGGCGCTCGGCGCCGCCTGGAGGCCCGCGCCGGCGGCGCTCACCTCCACGGGGGACGCGGGGTCTTCGCTCGGCTCGAGCCGCAGCTCGACGAGGGCGTCGGCGCGCTCATCCCCGAGCACTCGATCCACCTCCCCCGCCCCACTCGAAGACACCCGCACGCTCTCCATGCAGGCGACCTGGGGCGAGCCGACCCGCGGCTCGACGCGAAACTCCACCCGCAGCCTCGCGAGGGCCACCTCGAGGTGAAGTTCCCCCATGCCCTCGAGCATCCACTGGCCGGTCCCCGCGTCCTCCAGGGCCCGGAGCGATGGGTCCTCCCGGGCAAGCTGACGGAGCGCGGCCCCGAGAGCCTCCCGCCCATCGTCGCGCGAGGGCTCCAGCAGCACCGCCATGACGGCGCTGGGTGTGCGAGGTGGCTCCAACCGAAAGGTTGCCCCCTCGGTCGAGAGGGTGTCCCCGCAGCCCGTGGCCCCAAGGCCTGCCAGCGCGACCACGTCCCCCGCACCAGCATGGTCCAACTCATCCACCGCGTCAGCGTGGATGCGGAGCACCGACTCGACCACCTCCAGCCGACCGCTCCTCCCGTTCCAGAGCCTCGCACCGGGACGCACCGCGCCGCGGTAGATCCGCGCGAAGGCGAGGTCAAGCCGGACGCCTCGGCGGAGGCGCGAGTGGATCTTGAACACAAGAGCCAGCGGCTGATCGGAGCCCTCGTCGGTCACAGATTCGTCCTGCACAGCGGCCCCTGTCCGCGCATGAAAGAGATCCGGTGCCGGGCGGTCCGCCGGTGACGGGAGGAGCTCAGTTACGCCATCGAGGAGCTGAGGCACGCCGTGCCCACGCAGCGCCGCGCCGCAGAACAGCGGCACCACACGCCGACCTCGCGTCGCGTCCCGCAGGGCGGCGGTCAGCTGCTCGACGGTCGGCTCGCCGCCCCCGCAGACCACCTCGAAAACCGCGTCATCCAGATCCGCGAGGGCGTCCACGAGCTCCGCGCGGAGGACCCCGACCTCGTCCTCCATGGAGGTGGGCACCGCCACGTCGACCTGCCGGCCGTCCGGCTCGACTCGCCGGGCCACGCCGCTCACCAGGTCGACCACCCCGGAGAACGGCACCTCCTCGTCGCCCCCCCCGATTGGATAGGCGACCACGAGGGGGCGCACCCCCAGCTTCTGGCCGATCGACTCCGCGCAGGCGAGCACGTCCGCGCCTGGCCGCTCACACTTGTTCACGAACGCGAGCGCGGGGAGCCCCCTTCGCTCGACCTGACGCCAGACGGTCTCGGTCTGCGGCTCGACTCCGCGTGTCGCATCCACCACCAGGACCGCCCCGTCCAGCACCCGCATGCAGCGCTCGACCTCCACCGTGAAGTCGACGTGCCCGGGGGTGTCGACGAGGTTGACCTCACACCCGCCCCACTGAACGCGAGTCGCGGCGGCGGTGATCGTGATCCCCCGCTCCCGCTCCTCCGTCATCCAGTCCATGACCGAGGTGCCCTCGTCGACCCGCCCGACGCGCGCCTCGCGGCCGCACAGGTGCAGGATCTGCTCCGTCAACGTGGTCTTACCTGCGTCGATGTGTGCGCAGATCCCGACGTTACGCAGTACGCAGGCGGGGTCCTGGCCGGCATCGGCGTGGCCCGCAGGCTGTTCGGGGGCGTTCATGGGAGGGTAGGCATCGTAGCGCCCCGGCCCCACCGAATCCCGCGCGGCGGGCCGTCGCCAGCGCTAGAGGGGGCCGCAGCGGAGCGCCGCGGCGTTGAGCTCGAGGAACTCATCCTTCCAGCGATAGCCCTCGAGCAGGTGCTCGATGTCCTCGTGGCCGAGCAGGACCAGCGCCGCGTAGAGGGCTTCGACCGAGGCCAGCCCCTCCGCGGGGTCCTCAAAGTCCTTGGAGCGCCTGGGGTAGGCCGTCCTGAGCGGCGGGAGCCGCCGGCGCCGAGGCGACCCGGTCACGGTCGCGGAGAGCTTGGGCAGCCGACGCCAGGAGGAGTCGAGCACCAGCAGCGGGAGGCCCTGATCCGCCGCGGTGATGGGCTCGGCGGCGGGGTCCAGCAGGACCCGGCCCCCCGCCTCGAGGATCCGGTCCGAGCGATACTCCACAAACTCGACCCCCGGCGTGCCCTTCAGCGGGATGAGCGAGCACTTCTTCGCGGACTCGCGAGGATCCCGAAGGATGAGGACGTCGAGGGAGCCGAGCATGGGAGAGACGATAGCGCGCCAAGGAGCAGGGTCCATCCCGGTCACGTGACAACGCGGCCGCCGGCGCCGGGCGCGGCGAGCGAGCCCCAACGACAGGAGGCCGCGGTGTGAAACGCGGCCTCCTGAGTGGTGATCCTGCCCCCCGTGAGGGGCCGAAGTCTGGATCAGCGGGCGAAGTGAGCGTAGGCCTTGTTGGCCTCGGCCATCTTGTGGATGTTCTCCTTCCACGTCACCGACGCGCCGGTGCCGTTGTGGGCGTCCACGAGTTCTTCGGCGAGGCGAAGGTGCATGGGCTTGCCCTTCTTTTTGCGCGAGTTGTCGACCAACCAGCGGATGGCGAGCGACTGCTGCCGCGCCTTCTTGACCTCACGGGGCACCTGGTAGTTGGCACCGCCGACTCGCTTGGAGCGAACCTCGACGCCCGGCTTCGCGTTCTCCACGGCCTGGGTCAGGATGGCGACCTGCTTCTCCTCGTTGGACTCCCCCTCAACGTCGGGGAGCTTCTTCAGCGCCACGTCGAGGGCGTTGTAGAGGATGGACTGAGCGGTGCTCTTCTTCCCGTCTTGCATCACCTGGTTGATGATCTTGGACGCGAGCAGCGAGCCGAGTTTGGGGTCAGGCTTCACGAAGTGAGCCGTCGACTTGAAGTTACGGGGCATGGTGGTCTCTCTTCTCTGGATCGATGGAAGGAAGCGGTCGGAGCGCGCGAGCGAGGTCTGGCCGTGACGCGATGAACACGGCCAGCGGCATCGCCGCGGTCAACTCCGGGGGGACATCACTTCTTGGGCTTCTTCGACCCGTACTTGGAACGGCTCTGGGAGCGACCGTCGACACCAGAGGTGTCGAGCGTGCCGCGGAGGATGTGATAGCGGACGCCGGGGAGGTCACGGACGCGACCGCCGCGGACGAGCACGACGGAGTGCTCCTGCAGGTTGTGGCCCTCGCCGGGGATGTAGGCGGTGATCTCCTTGCCGTTCGACAGGCGAACACGCGCGATCTTACGCAGCGCGGAGTTCGGCTTCTTGGGCGTCTGGGTCTTCACCTGGAGGCAAACACCCCGCTTGTGCGGGCAGGAGTCGAGGACCGGGGACTTGGAGCGCTTGATCGGCGTCTTGCGTCCCTTTCGGATGAGCTGGTTGATCGTGGGCATCGCGTGATGTGGTTGATGTGCCGACCTTGGAGTCTCGGCGGGATCGCCGGGAGGGCGCGTCCGATCTGGTCGGCAGATCGGCGCAACAGTGTACGGGGGGAAATTCGGGGGTCAAGGCCCGTCCGGTTCCAGCCTCCCCCCACCCGGGCGACCGGGCGTAGGAGGCTTGGAACGGGGGGCGATCAGGCCTGAGCGGCTGCGGCCTCGCCGCCTTCCTCTTCTGCCTGGGTGCTCGCGGCGGGGTCCGCCGTGGCCGGGGCCTCCGGAGCAACAGGTGCGGCGGCGTCACCGGAGAGCATCGCGGGGTCCACGCCCAGCGCGGCTGCGGCAGCGTCCACAGAGAGCATCTCGTCCATGGCGTCGTCCATGCCCGCGCTCCCGAAGGAGACGGCGCCGGAGCCGGTGCCGATCTCGCCGAAGTCGATGTTCTTCTTCACGCGAGTGCGGTAGTGGTCCCGGAAGCCAGTTCCGGTCGGGACCATGTGCCCGAGGATGACGTTCTCCTTGAGGCCGACGAGCATGTCTCGCTTGCCGCCGATGGCCGCCTCAGTCAGCACCTTCGTCGTCTCCTGGAAGGAGGCGGCGGAGATGAACGAGTCCGAGGAGAGCGAGGCCTTCGTGATGCCGAGCAACAGGGTCTGCCCGGTCGCCGGCTTGCGGCGGTCCTTGCGCAGGCGCTCGTTCTCGCGGCGGAAGCGGTACTTGTCCACCACTGCCCCCGGGAGGAACTCAGAGTCACCCGGCTCGTTGACCTGAACCTTCCGCATCATCTGCGAGAGGATCGTCTCGATGTGCTTGTCATCGATGGTCACCGACTGCGAGCGGTAGACGTTCTGGACCTCGCCAAGGAGGTACTCCTGGACGTTCTCCTCGCCGTTGATGCGCAGGATGTCCTCGGGGTAGAGCGGCCCGTCGACCAGCGGCTCGCCGGCGCGCACCTCGTCACCCTTGTGGACGCGCAGGTGCTTGCCCTGCGGGACCGAGTGCTCGTGCTCCTCGATGACCTCGCCGTTTGCGCCGAGGGCGCGGACGATGACCGTGCGCTTGCCGCGCTTGCGGTCCCCCAGCTCGACGACACCGTCGATCTCGCTCATGATGGCGGGGTCCTTGGGACGACGCGCCTCGAAGAGCTCCGTCACCCGCGGCAGGCCGCCGGTGATGTCCTGGGTTCCGGTCGCCTCACGAGAGGACTTGGCGAGCAGCTCGCCGCGCCCGATCTTCTGGCCGTCATCGATCTCGATGTACGCCTTCTCCGGGATCGGATAGATGGCGAGGGGCTCGCCCTTGGCGTTCTCGATGACGAGCTGCGGGTGAAGATCACCCTTGTGCTCGATCACCTGACGACGGGCGGCCTTACGGCGGGCGTCACGCTCGATCTTGAGCGTCTTGCCCTCCACGAGGTCCTCGTAACGAACCTTGCCGTCGAACTCCGTGATGATCGGGACGTGGTGCGGGTCCCATGTACAGAGGGACGCGCCCGGCTCGGCGGACTCGCCCTCGGCGATGAGGATGGTCGCCCCCGTCGGGATGGCGTAGCGATCGATCTCGCGGTCCTTCTCGTCGAGGAGGAGCACCTCCCCGTTCCGGTTCAGCACGATGGTCTCGCCGACCTTGTTCGTCACGGCCCGCAGGTTCTGATACTGAATCTTGCCGGCGCGCTTGAGCTTGATCTCGCTGTCCTCAATGGAACGCGAGGCCGTGCCGCCGATGTGGAAGGTCCGCATCGTCAGCTGGGTACCCGGCTCACCGATCGACTGGGCGGCGATGATGCCGACCGCCAGGCCGCGCTCCACAAGCTGGTTGCGGGCGAGGTCCATGCCGTAGCAGCGAGCGCAGACGCCGAGCGGCGCCTCACAGGTCAGCGGGCTGCGGACTCGGATCTTCTCGTAGCCGTGGGCCTCGATGGCCGCGGCGATGTCCTCGGTGATCGGCTCGTGCTCACGCACGAGGATCTCCTCGGTGATCGGGTCGATGATCGTGTCACGGGCGATCCGGCCGCGGATTCCGTCGGCCAGGCTCACCGCGACGCGGTCGCCCTTGAAGACCACCGATTTGGTGACGCTGCCCATGGTCCCACAGTCGTCCCGCGTGATCACGACGTTCTGCGCCACGTCCGTCAGCTTCCGCGTCAGGTAGCCAGCGTCCGCGGTCTTGAGCGCGGTGTCCGCCAGACCCTTCCGGGCACCGTGAGTGGACGAGAAGTACTCGAGCACCTTCAGCCCTTCACGGAA
>JAQWJQ010000001.1 GCA_029248265.1 Planctomycetota bacterium | reverse complement strand
CATCTCGTGGACCTTGGTGAACATTTCCTCGTCGCCCGAGTACTCGTTCTCCTCGACGCCGTAGCTGAGGAGCGCCTTCGGGGTGCTGCCGCCGCTCTGGTCGAGGGCTGCGATGAAGCCGTCCTGGGTCCGGGCCTTGTGAAGTTGGTTGTCGAAAGAAGACATGTCGTGGGAGGGATTGCTGGGTAGCGCGGTCGCTGGAGCGCCCGTTCGCGCGGGGATTGTGCACGGCCTCCGTCCGGGATCAACCGGACACAGGCCGGAAGCGTCGTCCTCGCCTGTAGGATCCCCCCCATGACCGCCAGAGCAGAGGGAAAGCGACGTCTCGCTTGGACAGAGGTCCGCGTCGATTTGCCACGGGGCTGGCACGAGGTGGTCGCCGAGACACTCATCTTCGGGCCCTGCACCTCGGTCACCCTCGGCACCACCTCACTGGCCGCGCGTCAGCCTGGCCCGGATGAGGAGGCCGTCCGCTCGTTCGTGCTCGAGGGTGACGATACACCGGCGCTGCGTGCCGAGGTGAGGCAGCGCCTGCTCGCCCTCGAAGAGCGCGTGAACGACCCGGAGCTCACTGGTCTGGAGGTGCACTTCAAGCGCCTCCCCCCTGAAGGTTACGCCACCTCATGGCGGAAGGACTGGAAGCCCTTCCGCGTCGGTCGGCTCGCGCTCCTCCCCCCCTGGTACGAGGCTGACCCGCCCCGCGACTCGGACGTGCGCCTCACGATCGAGCCGGTGGGTTCCTTCGGCTCGGGCAGGCACGCGACCACGCGCACGTGCCTGCGGGCCCTGAGCCGCCGGATCCAGGGCGGCGAACGGCTCCTCGACGCCGGCGCGGGGAGCGGAATTCTCTCGGTGGGCGCCGCGCTGCTCGGCGCGCGCGAGACCTACGGGTTCGACCTCGACCCCGCCTCGAAGCCGACCGCTGACCTGCTCGCCCAAGACAACGGCGTCGGGGACCGCTGCGCCTTCCGCGAGGGTGACTTCCGCCGCCTCGAAGACGTGCAGGGGTCCTTCGATGTCGTGTGCGCGAACATCTACGCCGACGTGCTCATGACCCACGCCCACGACCTGGCCCAGCGGCTCGCGCCGGACGGCTGGTTCTGCTTCAGCGGCTGCCGCTTCGACCACGTGGACGCGACCCGCAGGAGCATCGTCGAGGCCGGGCTGCGGATCCACGAGGAGCACCTGCTCGGTCGCTGGATGACCTTCGTCGGGCAACCGATCTGAGCGGGTCACTGGGGCTCAGCGAGCGCCCTCGACGACACGCGCCCCTGGATCGACCCAATGAGACCGCGTCACCCTCTCACTTATAGCGGCTCATGAACCACCTCCCCAGGTGGCCCCTGCGGCCAACGCCCCCCTTGCCAGGCCGGGTCGCAGGGAGCCGTCAGCCCGACCTCGCCCACGCCAAGTTGACCCTCTCGGCCGCTCCGACCTTGCCTTGGGCCCTCGCGCCTGTTGCCTTGGGCGTCATGCGAGCGCTCCTTGTCGTCCCCCTCCTGGTCCTCGGCTGCCAAACGGCCGCCCCAGCGGTTGATCCATCGGCCGAGGTCCTCGCGCCGGTCCGCCGCTCGATTGGAATGGCCGAGCGCGGCGCAGGCGACCAGCGCGCCTCGCTCCGAGGAGTGAGGGAGCGGCATGGCGCCTCGATCCCGATCGAGCTGAGCTTCTGGCCCGAGGGCGCCTTTCGGTCGAGGATCGGCGATGGCGCGGCCGTGCGGGAGCGCGGCTTCAATGGACGAGAGGCGTGGGTCACCGACGAGCGAGGAGTGACCCGGGCCCAGAATCTCGGTAGCGGCGAGTACCTCATCCTCGAGGGCTGGGCGCGGACCCAGCAGTGGCTGTCCGGGCCCGGCGGCCGCCGGTGGAGCGCGAGCGAGGACCCCGCGGCCCCGCACACGCTCCGGCTCACCCATCGCTCCAGCGGCGCCCTCGCGGCGGTTCGACTGGATCCGGCGACCTCCCGTCCGGCGCAGGTCACATGGCAGCGGCACGGCCAAACTCGATCCCTCGCGCTCGAGGATTGGACCGAACGGGACGGACGCTGGCTCCCCATGACGGTCACCGAATCCGTGGCGGGCGAGGTGAGCTTCGTCGACCGGTTCAAGACACGTGGGCGGCCGGCAGGCCCTGCGGTCCGCAGGCCGACGTCGAGCCCCAGCGACGTCGTGTTCAGCGCGCGCGGTGGACCGCTCCCCCGCTCCGATCTCCGCTTCGACCGAGGCGGCAGGACCTTCGTGAAGGCCCTGATCGACGACCAGCACGAGGCGTGGATGCTCCTCGACACCGGGTTCGGCTCCCACGCCATCTCCAAGGACCTCGCCGAGACGCTCGCCCTCCAGTCCGCCTCCTCCGTCGCGCTCCGCGGCGTCGGCGGCGAGGCCACAACCGGTCGCCGCCGCGGCGAGACCCTGAGGGTGGGAGAGGCCACGCTCCAGGCCCCCACCTTCGTCGAGCTGGACACCAGCTTCCTCTCCGACCGCGCGGGCTTCACCGTGGATGGGGTGCTCGGCGCGCCGCTCTTCGACCGCGCGGTGGTGGTGATCGACGACCTGCGCGGACTGGTCGAGGTCCACGACCCCGACCGCTTTGACGACAAGCACCTCGCCTGGCAGCAGGTACGGTTCGACGCGACGGCGCCGTGCGTCCCGGGGCAGATCCGAGCCAATGGCGAGGAGACGCCGCCCCTCTGGTTTCGCCTCGATACCGGCTCCGACGACACCGTCACGGTGTCACGTTGGGCGGTCCGTGCCCATGGCCTCGCTGGTGACCGAGCGGGGCTGGCTCCTCGCCGTCTCGCCGGGCCTTTCGGGCAGGTCGAGGGCTGGCGCACCACGGCGAGCGTGGTGCTCATGGCGGGCGCCAACAGAGGGCGCCAGGTGATCACGCTCATGAGAGATGACGTCCCCGGCCCGCTGTCCGACCCCTGGATCGCGGGGAACCTGGGCACCCGGCTCCTACGGGGTCAGAGGTGCGTCCTCGACCTTCGCTTCGGCCGCGTGGCACTCACCTCCCGAGGGGAAGGGGATTCGCAATGAAGGTCAAGATCACCTGCCCCACCCGGGCGTGACCCCGAGGCCCTCGAGCTGGCTGTTCGCTGGAGCGTGGGGCCGCGCCGGGCCGCCCGCCCAGGCTCGCTCACCAGAGGTCTGACCTCCCCGCTGACCGGCGACGCCCTCGCCGGACTTAGGGCCCCTCCCGCGAGCCAAAGCGGCCCGAGCGAAGCTCGGCTTGCAATCCCGATTTGACGATGCTCCGGCCCCCTTCCTGGCTCCTAGCCGGCATCGAGGATCAGGTTGAACCTCCTCCAGGACGTCGCCGCCTATCCTGCCCCACGCGCCACTGCACGCCGCTATTCTCTGGGCCGCCGTCCACCCTGAGGCCTCCTTGCGCATTCTCTTCCTATCCAAACGCGTCCCCTATCCGCCTAACCGCGGGGACAAGATCATCACGTGGCGGCTCGTGGAGAAGTTCTCTCGCGAGCACGAGGTCACGATCGTCTGCTTCTCTCATGACGAAGACGACGAGAAGGCCGCGCGCTTCCTCAGGGACGAGAAGGGGATCAAGACGATCACCATCCCGATCGACCTTCGGAAGAAGAAGATCCAGTCCCTGCCGCTGCTCCTCACGGACAAGGCGCTGACCCTGGGCGTCTTTGGCTCCCGAGAGCTCCAGCGAGTGGTGGACGAGGAGCTGCCGCGATCGGACATGGCCTACGCCTTCTCGTCCTCGATGGCGGCCTTCATCCTGGGGCGCGGGACGCCCTGGATCCTGCACATCGCCGAGCTCGACTCGGACAAGTGGCGGCAGTACGCCGAGCGCCACCGCTTCCCCATGAGCGCCCTCTACCGGCGTGAGTGGAAGACCTTGCGGAGCTTCGAGAAGCGCGCGGTCGCCGACGCGGTCACGAACGTGTTCTGCACCCCGCTGGAGGAGGTCATCTTCCAAAAGGAGCTGCCCGGCTACGCCTCCATGGTCGTGCGGAACGGCGTCGCCATCGACCACTACAAGCCGGACCCCTCCGGCGCCGAACCCGGGCACCTCGTGTTCACGGGGGTCATGGACTACTTCCCCAACGTGGACGGGTGCATCTGGTTCGCCCACGAGATCCTGCCCCTGATCAGGGCCAAGGTCCCCCATGCCCACTTCACCGTCGTCGGCTCCAAGCCCACCCCCGAGGTGAAGGCCCTCGCGAACCTCGACAGGGTCGAGGTCACCGGCTACGTGGATGACACGCGCGACTACCTGCGGCGAGCGGCCGTGAGCATCGCCCCCCTGCGGGTGGCCCGCGGCATCCAAAACAAGGTCCTCGAGGCACTCGCCATGGGCCTCCCCACAGTCGGCACGACCAGCGCGACGCAGGGGGTCGAGGGCACGCCTGGTACCGACTACATCGTCGCGGACGACGCGCAGGACTTCGCCGACGAGGTGATCAAGCTCCTCCGTGATCCCGAGGAGGGGCGCGCTCTCGGAGACAGGGCCCGAGCCTTCGTCGAGGAGAAGTACCGCTGGGACAACTGCCTCTCACCGCTGGACGAGGTCCTGGAAGGGATCACGAACAACGCCAAAGACTCAGACCCTTCATGACGCACCACGAAGCCCTCGTCGCACTCTTTGACCGACTCGCCGCGGACGGCACGGCGGATCGCTACGAGTCCCTCCACGACGACGTCGCCCGCCAGGTCCTCGAGGCGATGGAGGTGCGGCCAGGGCACCAACTGCTCGACGTCGGGTGCGGTGCCGGCTGGGTGACTCGTCGCCTCGGCAAGAAGGCCCCCGGCGCACAGGCGGTAGGCATCGACGCCTCGAGGGCCATGATCTCCAGGGCGGATGAGGTGTCCGACTGGACCTCGCGCGCCCGCTTTGAGTGCATGACCATCGAGGACATCGACTTCCCCGACGGTCGCTTCGACCACGTCTTCGCGCTCGACGCTCTGGAGTACGTCGAGGACCTCGCCGCGGCGGCGAGCTCCCTGGCCAGGGTGACCAAGGAGGGCGGCTGCCTGGAGCTCATCGTCCATCGCCACGCGGACGCACCTCAGACCGAAGCGTGGTCCGAGGCCGACGGGGTGCCCATGCACCACTTGGATGCGGCGGGTTGGGCGGCGGCGCTCACGGCCGCTGGCTTCACCGTGCAAGGCACCGAGGCCCTGAGGGACGAGCGCGAGGACGCGACCTTTGAAGAGACCCCGCTGGTCCCCGACAGCGAGACCCGCGACGCCTCCCTGAGAGGCGCTGGCCTGCTCTGGCTCCGGGCCACCCGCTGACCCCACGCCGGCCGCTCCGCGGAGGACGGGCGTAGGGCCTCCAGGCGGGCCTCCTGTCACCAGGGACCCGTTCGGTCGTCCCCTCGAGGTGTCGATCCGCTCGAGCTCTCTCCCCAGGACCCTCTTCAGGTTGCTCCTGCTCTCCCTCGCCTTCCGGGCCGGAGCTGCCCTCTCGCTGCCCCTCCTCCCCGCCGAGGCCCTGCTCCACTGGCCCCTGTTCGGCCTCGCGGTCCACCCAGGCCGGTCGGCCCTCGCCATGGCGCTGACGTGCCAGGGGGCGCTTGGTCTCCTGGACCGCCCCTCAGGACCTCCTGAGGTCTCCGATTCAAACGCAAGGTTGTCAGGGGAGCCGCCAGAGGACCTTGCCTCTGCGGTATAGTCTCCCCCTTGTACCGTCGCGAGTGCGACGAATGCCCCTTTCGCCCGTCACGACGGGCTTGCATCGAGACGCGCCCACCGCGCGTCAGGCTCATGGCCAAGACCAAGGACGCCACGTCCAAGATCCTCCACGGACCCCACGAAACCCGCCGTTTCGGAAGGACGATCACCATCGACATCTCCGCTCCCCAGCTCGGGCTGGTCGTGGAGAGAGGAAGCTCCCTCCCCCGCGCGTCGGTGGTCGTCACCACCTGCGCGAGGCAGATCATCGCCCTCTCGAAAGAGGGCATCAAGGTCGACACGATTCTGGTCGTGGGCAGTGAGACGGACCCGGCCGAGCACCCCGACCTCAGGGAGATCACCGAGAACCTCAGGGCCCTGCGTGACAAGTGGTTCTCCCGAGCGAAGCTCCTCGTCTTCTCGAAGACTCGTGACCTCAGCTGCTACGACGTACGCGCCACGCTGGCCATGTACAACGCGGTGCACCTGGAGTTCGACTGGGGCACCGCCAAGAACTGGACCGCAGCCACCGGAGAGAAGGGCTCGGCTTTCAGCGCCCTTGTGGACGACTGCCATCACTTCGACCACCTGATCCTCGAGGTGTCTCTCTTCCGCGCGCCGATCGACAACACCGCAGCGAACGAGTTGACGGCCATGGGCAAGAAGTTCGCGATCATGAAGCCCCAGGAGGTCCTCGTGATGTGCGCCACCGGCTCCATCACCGGCAAGAAGGGCGCCAAGGCCGCGACCAAGTCCCAGCGCGACAAGATCGCTGACCAACTCGCTGAAGCGACGGGCATCTCGGTGCAGCCGGAGGACTACGAGGTCCTCCTCCCCAGCTGACTCCGCGTGAGCACGACCCGAAGAGCTGGTTCGAGCGAGCCCGTGGCCTCCCTCGCGGGAGTGAGTCGCCGGTTCGATGAGCTGGTGGCGGTCGACGACCTGTCGCTCGACGTCAGACCCGGCGAGGTCCTCGGGCTCGTCGGCCCCAACGGGGCCGGCAAGACCACCACGGTCCGCATGCTCTGCGGCCTCCTCGAACCCTCCTCGGGGGACGTCCGCATCGCTGGTCGCTCGGTCTCGGGTGAACCCCTCGAGGCGCGCAAGTCCCTCGGCTATGTCCCCGACGGCGCTCCGCTCTATCCGAACCTCTCACCCCGGCAGCACCTGCTCCTCGTGGGACGCCTCCACGGTCTCGAGGACCCCCAGACCCTCGAGGAGGCGGTCCGGCTCCTCGGGCACCTCGAGCTTGGCGAGAGGATCGATGACCCGGTCGGGTCCTTCTCCCGGGGCATGCGCCAGAAGACAGCGCTGGCCTGCGCCTTGCTTCCCAAGCCGGACCTCCTCGTGCTCGACGAGCCCCTGAGTGGCCTGGATGCGCCGAGCGCGGCGATGCTGAAGGCCGTGCTCAGGGGCTGGGCCGACCGCGGCGGTGCGGTCCTGTACACCTCGCACCTGCTTGATGTGGTGGAGCGCGTCTGTGATCGGGTCGCCGTCATGGCGAGGTCCCGACTCATCGCGGTCGGCGCGCTCGAAGAGCTCCGCGCGGCTGGAAGCGGGGATCAGAGCCTGGAGGAGATCTTCCAGACCCTGACGAGCACCGAGGACCCTGGCGCGCGCGCGGCGGCTATCCTCGGCTGATCCGCCAGGCGACCGCCCCCCGGCCGCCTGGCCTGCGCCAGAGCCGACGGAGCGACCCGGACCTCCTTACTCGTCTCCCTTGCCCGCAACCGGGGTCGGACGGAACTGATCGTCCACCGCGACCATCGTGACCTCGGCCTCCGTCACATACTCATGGGTCCCCCCGCCGAAGCGACGGCAGGCCCAGACGGCGACCTTGACCTTGATGGACGAGCGGCCGATGTGGAGGGTCTCGGTGAAGAACGAGACGAGGTCCCCGACCCTCACTGGCGCCTTGAAGTCGATCTTATCCATCGACACGGTGACCACCATTCCCTGGTGGTGATGGTGCGCCTCGGTCGCAGCGGCGAGGTCGATCTCGGCAAGGATGACGCCACCGAAGATGGTGCCAACCGCGTTCGTGTCCCGCGGCATCATCACGCGCTTGATCGCGGGGATCTTGTCCTCGGGGAATTCGTCTTGGGTCACGGTCATGGAGTCCTCTCAGTGCGCCTGCAGTTGACTCGTGGACCAGTCGCGGACGCGCAAGCGCAGCTCGTCCAGCTTGCCGGTGAAGAAGTGGTCCACGCCGGGGATCTCCTCGACGTGAAAGCGGCGGACAAGCTCGGGGAGTTGCCTCGACAGCACCTCCAAGGTCCCGAACGTATCGTCGCCTGCCATGATGATTGCGCCTGGCTGAGTCACCTCGAGGGCCGCCTGGCAGTCGTAGGCGATCACGGGCAACGCGACGAGGAGTACGCGCTGGATCCGCGCGTCACGGGGCGCGAGGCCCACGAGGGTCCTGGAGCCGAACGAGAAGCCGCCGGCCCACAGCGGGACTCCCGGGACAGCCTCGGCGAGATAGGTGAGGGCCGCGGCGAGGTCCTCCTCCTCCGCGCCATGGCCGTCGTGCACCCCCTCACTGGCGCCTACGCCGCGGAAGTTGAAGCGCAGGACCGCGAGCCCGGCGTCGTTGAGGCCCCGGGCGGTGCGGTGGACCACGTTGTTCTTCATGGTGCCCCCATGCAGGGGGTGGGGGTGGCAGACCACCGCCGCAGCCACGGGAGTCGCCCCGCCCTCGGGCAGCCACAGCTCCCCTTCCAGCCGTCCGACCGGCCCCTGGATGGTCACTTTGTTCGACATCGAGGCTGAGTATGGGTCTGGAGCCCGCTCGCGGTACCCTTCGCGTCACGCAAGTCGTGTCCTTCCGTTGAATCGCCTCACCAGTCTCGTCCGCGCCCAGCTCTCCGGGGAGGTCCTCGGGGAACGTACCCCCGTCGCCGCCCTCGCGATGCAGGTGGTGATCTCGGGCCTCTTGTGCGCCATCGTCCGCGGCGAGGTGGACGGCTTCGGGTACGCCGTCTTCGCCCTGTGCCTCCCGCTCGCCCTGACGACGGTGCCGCTCCTGGGTGAGCTCGCGCCGCTCCTCCGAGCCGACCCCGCCACCGAGTGGGTCGGGGCCCTCCCGGTGACCGCACGGGACCTGCGGCTGTCCCGGGTCATGACGCTGCTGCTCATCATGGGCGCCCTCGCGGCCGCCTCCCTGATCCCCGCTGCCATCCTGGCGCCTGGCTCCATGAGCCTCGCGGAGCGGCCGCTGCTCGTGGTCATGGGGGTGCTGCAGACCTGGACGGTCGCAGCGGCGCTCCTGCTCCTTCAGGTCGTCCTTGGGCGCGGTGGCGACACGGTCCTGGTCGCCCTCCAGACCGTGCTCTTCGTCGCGATCATGGTGGGCGTCCTCGTGGGCCTGAGGAGCCTCGGTGCCCTCGCCGCCGTCGACGGCCCGGCTGGACTCTGGCTCCTCCTCCCACCCGCCTGGTTTGCCGCGCCCTTCATTGTCGGTGACGCAGGAGCCGCGCCCGCGATCGCAATGACCGCCACCCTGTGCGCCGCGGCCGTGCTCGCCCTCGCGCCCTTCCCTCCTGCGCCCCGAGCACGCTCCACTCGCTCCGTGCTCGGCACCCTCCTCGCACCCGCTCGATTCCTGGCCGAACGCCTGTGGGTCCGGAAGGAGGAGCGTGGCGCCTTCGGCTTCGTCTTCGACGCCCTGCCTGCTGAGCGTGAGTTCGTGGTGCGGACCTACCCGTTGGTGGCCGCGCCCCTGCTGCTGGTCCTCCTGGGCGCCGACGCGACGACCGTGGAGGGTGAGGGGCTCTACGCCCTCCTGCTCTTTGCCCCGGGTGCCTACCTCCCGTTCGTGCTCATGCACGTCCCGACCACGGCGACCCCCGCGGCACGCTGGGTCATCGACACCTCCCCGGTCGATCCGCTCGCAGAAGACAGCGGCGCCCGCAAGGCCGTGGCTACCCGCCTGCTGCTCCCGCTCTACCTCGCGATGGGCGCCCTCGTCGCGGTGCTCGCGTCCCCTGCCCTGGCCTTCCGTCTCTGGCCCGTGGCCCTCGCGTCTGGCCTGCTGGTACTCAGGCTCCTCTGGCGTCCAGGCGGACCGAGGCCCCTCTCCACGGAGGCTCAGGAGCTCCAGAGCACAGGCGCCAGCGGGCTCGGGGGAGACCTCCTGACCGTGGCCATCGCCATGACCTTGCTGGCGGTCGCCTGCTGGCAGAAGCTGCCCACCCCCGGCCCGGGCTGGGCGTTCCTGGGCGCGATCGCCGCGGTCGCCATCACCGGGGCTGCCCGATCCCGCGCGCGCGCGACCTGAGCGCTGGGCGCTCCGGAAGGGTGCGCTTGGTCCGGGCTCAGAAGAGCCTGGGGACGAGCGGGTAGGGCCAATACTCTCCGTCGTTGGCCTTCATGCCACCGATGATCGGGAAGAGGACGCCGCAGATCCCGACCACAGGCAAGAGGAAGACGCCGACCACGACGAGGATGAGGAGCCCCGCGAGGATGCCGTAGAGCACGAACGCCACCATCGCGCTCGCCACCAACCGCCCGTGCTGGTCGATCTGCGGGGAGACGTCCTTCTTGAGCTGCCAGAGAACGATCGGGACGATGAAGCCGCCGAGGGGCACCACGTAGCCTGCGAGCAGCCCCAGGTGCATGAACATGCACCACTGGCTGATCTCGCGCTGGTCCATTTCAGGGCGTTCGGCGTTGGTCAGATTGGTCATGTTGATGCCGTAGACTTGAGCTGGTCGAGGGGGGACTCCTCGTCGTTCTCCGTGACTCGCTGCTCGTCCTGCCTGGCTCGCCCCGGTGAGCGCTCACCCACCTTACGCCCACGGCCCAGGTCTATTCTTGGAAGGTCCCTCCCGCAGGTTTCAGGGCTCCCTCCCTCAGATGTCCGGGTATTCCGCCACGGTGAGCTCATTCTGCACGTCGCCCGTGTGCTTCACGCCCATGGGGTCGAGCACCAGCATCTCGACCTCACCCCCCTCGGTCCGGGGGCGGTGCGCCACGCCAGCGGGGACGACAAGGAGGTTCCCAGGGCGGACCTCACGGGTGACCCCGCCCTCGAAGTCGAGGAGCAGGGTGCCGCGTAGGGGGATGAAGACCTCGTCGTGGTCGTCGTGCTGATGCCAGACGAACTCGCCGTCCACCCGCGCGAGCAGGAGCTGATGGCCGTCGAAGCGGCCAATGCGGTGAGGCGTCCAGAGGGGAGTCACCTCACGCATCTTCGCGTGCAGGTCGACCGGTTCGGGGGCAGAGGAGTCGCTCATGACAGGATCGAGGCTATCGTCTGGCCGTGATGAGACTGATTGATATCGGCGTCAACCTGATGAGCCGTCAGTTCGAGGGCGATCGCGACGAGGTCCTCCGACGCGCCCGACAGGTCAACGTCGAGCGGATGATCCTCACCGGGACAGACCTCCGTTCCAGCGAGGCCGCCGCCGAGGCGAGCAGGCGCGAGGGACAGGGCGTCGAGCTCTGGTCGACCGCGGGCGTTCATCCGCACCACGCCTCCGAATTCGACGACGCCACCGCGGCGCGGCTGAGGGAGCTCCACCGCGACGAGCGGGTGGTCGCGGTCGGCGAGTGCGGGCTCGACTACAACCGCAACTTCAGCCCGCGCGAGGCGCAGCTGTCAGCCTTCGAGAACCAGCTTGGCCTCGCTGCAGAGGCCGGGCTGCCCGTCTTCCTCCACCAGCGCGATGCCCACGACGAGTTCCTGGCCGTCCTGCGCAACGCCTGGCCCTCCCTCCCGCGCGGCGCCGTGGTGCACTGCTTCACCGAGGGGCCCGAGGCGGCGGCCGATTACCTTGAGCTCGGCTGCCACCTGGGCATCACGGGTTGGGTCTGCGATGAGCGCCGGGGGGGAGACCTCCGTCAGGCCGTCGCCGAGATCCCCGCCGACCGGCTCCTCCTGGAGACCGACGCCCCCTACCTGCTCCCCCGCAACCTCGACCCGAAACCCGCGTCACGAAGGAATGAGCCCCGGCACCTCCCCGCCGTGCTCGCCGCCGTGGCGGCGCTTCGGGGAGAGACGCCGGGCGCGGTCGCGGCCGCGGCGTGGGAGGCAAGCCAGGCCCTCTTCGGGCTCGAGCCCGCCTGACTCAGAGGCCGAGCTTCTCCGCGAGCATGCCCTCGAGGCCGGTGACGCCGGTGCTCGTGCCAAGCTCGAGGCTCTCTGCAGGACCCTGGCCCTGCACGTGGAAGGCCCTCAGCGCGAGGAGCGCGCCGACGCGGTTGCTGCTCCCGCAGTAGAGCACCATCGGGCGCGCCTCGGCCGCCATGAGCTCGTCGAGCTTGCGGGCATGGGCCTCGTCGATCCCGTCGGCGCCTGCGATCGGCAGGCGCACGAAGTGGATGCCCTTCTCGGCGGCGAAGTCCTCTTCCCAGCCCGAGCCCCCCTCATCGGCCTCGCGCAGGCTCACGAAGCTCTGGTAGCCGAGGCCAGCGAGGGCGACCATCTGCTCCTCGCTCAGCTGTCCTGCGGTCAGCACGCCTTCCATGGCCGTGCTCTGGTTGGGGACGTCGATGTCTTCGAGGGTCACGGTGCCGTTGGGGCTGGAGGGTGTGATGGGCTTGGAGTCCTCGGCGCACGAGGCGACGAGGCAGACGGTGAGGAGGCAGGTGAAGAGGCGCATGGGGGGAGTGAAACAGGAGTGGAGGAGCGCGGGAAGGGTCATCCCGCGAACTGTGGGAAGGCCTCGGCGAGGTCGCCGGGCAGGCCGCTCTCGATGCAGGTCGGCGCGTCAGCCGCGGGAGACCGGAAGACGAGCCGGGCGCTGTGCAGCGCGTGACGGTCGATGACCAGCTGCTCCCGGTCCCAGTCCGTGAGGGTCCCCGCCGCCGAGCGGAGGAAGATCTCCCGGTCCGGGCCATAGAGCTTGTCCCCCACGATCGGCGTCCCGATCGCCGCCATGTGCACGCGGATCTGATGCTGGCGCCCCGTGTGGATCCGCAGGCGAAGGCGCGAGTACCCGCCGGCGCTGGCCTCCACGCGCCAGTCGGTCTGGCACGGCAGCCCGTCCGCCGCCGTGGTCATCTGGAGCTCCACGGGCGACGTCGTGGACAGCCGAATCGGGGCGTCGATCGAGCCCTCGGCCTGCTCAGGCGTCCCCTCGACGATGGCCAGGTACTCCTTCTCCACGAGCCGATCCTCGAACTGCGTCGTCAGGGCCCCCTGGGTGGCGGGCCGCTTGCCCACGAGGACGATGCCGCTCGTCTCCCGATCGAGGCGGTGGCACAGACGCGGCAGCATGGCCCCCGCTTCGATCTCCTCCTGGAAGCGCTTGTGCACGCGCTGGATCAGCGTGTCCGTCATGTGCCGCCCGCTAGGGTGGACCGCGATCAGCGGCGGCTTGTTCACGGCCAGGCAGTCGCGGTCCTCATGGAGCACGTCGAGCTCGTCGCTGGTCTCGCCGGTCAGCAGCGCGCGGTACTCGTCGGGGACCCGCACATAGACCCGCGTACCGTGCTGGAGTCGGACACCAGGGCGCCGCTCGACGCGGCGCTCTCCAGTTCCCTCGGGCGCGTCCGGTCGCGCGAGGTCGAGCTCGACGTAGCCGCCCTTGACCAGCGTCTGCACGCTCGAGCGGGAGCGCCACTTCAGGTGGTGGCTCAAGAAGTGGTCGAGACGCATGGTGAACCCACGGGCCTTCTCGCGGAACGAGCTGGCGTCCACCACGAGGCGCGCCTCCTCTGGTGCCTCGGTGAGGTCCCTGTCCTTCTCGAAGATGCCCATGCGTGCGTCGTGTCCTCACCCGGTCGGTGGCCGGGCCCCGGGGCGGCCGCCTATTCTAAGAAACGAAGGAACCGCGCGGCCCCAGGGCCACGCGGTCCACGTGTTCGGTCACACCCGCCCGAGGACGGGGTCCACTCAGCGCTTCTTCGGCGCGCCACCGGGGCGGCGACGGCGACGACGGTTGGGGTCGTTCTTGCGCGTGGCCTTCTGCACGGTGCGCAGGCGCTCGCGGCGCTCGCGGCGGCGACGGTCGGAGCGCTTCTCGTGCCAGGTGTTGGCCTTGGCGAGACGGAAGATGCCGCTGAAGTTGCACTGGCGCTTGAAGCGGCGGAGCGCTGCTTCGAGCGACTCGTTGGAACGAACGGAGACCTTGATCAAGGGATCTGGGCCGCAGATGAGCGGCGAGGGGCGTGGGGTATTTGAACTGTGATCCGCGCGGCAGCGAGGCCTTCGGGCCGGGCAGGCCGGGCGGTGATTCGGGCGCGAAAGGATACGGAGGGTGGGCGCTGGCCGCAACCGGAGGACGGCGACGAGACGCTCGGAAGCTCCGATCCGGTATCCTGCGGCGACCTTGAAGGAGCCCCAAGCCCCCTCGCCTGGCCCCCTGAGAGGCCCCCAGGACCGATCTACCCGGCAAGGGCTGGGCGGAGTCGAGGCGGAAGATACCTTCCAGGGGACGATCGAAACGATCACCTACCACGACGGGACGAGCCTCTTTGGCGTGCTCCGCCTGGCACCGGACCCTGGTTTTCAGGCTCCGGAGGACGGCTCCCTCTTCTCCCCGGGCCGCGTCACCGCCGTGGGGAAGATCGCCGACCCCGTGGAGGGAGCCCGCGTTCGGCTGTCCGGAAAGTGGGGCCGGCACCCGAACCATGGCGCCCAATTTGAGTTCACGGCCTCCGAGCCCCTCGCGCCCGCGACGGAGGACGGCCTCGTCCGCTACCTGTCGTCGAAGGCCTTCGAGGGGGTCGGCCCGACCATCGCCCGGCGGATCGTCGACAAGCTGGGCACCGAGGCGCTCGAGCGCATCGCCGAGGATCCGAAGGGCGCCCTCGCTGGGATCAAGGGCCTGCGTCCTGAGATCGCCGAGGCTCTCGGCGTGGCGGTCGTCGCGCAGGCCGGGCTCCATCAACTCCAGGGGTTCCTCGCCCAGCTCGGCCTCGGCCCACTGACGGCTCAAGCCGTGCTGGCCAAGCTCGGGGCGGAGTGCGAGGCGATGATCCGGGAGAACCCCTTCGTGCTCTCCATCGTGCCGTCGGTTGGATTCCTCACCGCGGACCGAGTCGCGAAGCGGTTGGGCCTCGCGCCTGACGACCCTCGCAGGCTACGGGCCGTGACCGGTCACGTCCTGGACCGCGCCACCAGCGAAGGGCACGTGATGCTTCCGCTGGGAGACCTGCTCCGGAGGTCCGCGAGCGCGCTCGAGGGTGCGGCGCCTCGGGAGGCCTTCGTCCGCGCCCTCGACGAGATGGAGGACGGCCTGCACATCATCATCGACCGCGAGATCCTCCCAGAACCTCCGCCCCTTGACGAGCACGCGACGGATGCCCTGGACGGGAGCGGCCGCTTCCGCGCGGAGCTCCCGTGCTATCTGCCCAGGCAACACCTACACGAGGTGCGCCTCGCCCGCGGCCTCGCGCGGCTGCTCTCCGCTGCCGCGGCGCCGCTCGCTCAAGCCGCCGACCTTGAACGAGCCGAAGCCTCCGCCTCCATCGAGCTCCACCCCGGCCAACGGAGCGCGGTGCTCGAGCTGCTCAAGCAACCGGTGTCGCTGCTCACGGGAGGACCCGGCGTCGGCAAGACCACCATCGTCCAGTTCGTCGCGCAGCTCGCAGAAGCTGGCGGCGCGGAGGTCTTGCTCGCCTCCCCGACTGGGCGCGCAGCCAAGCGCCTCTCGGAGGCAACCGGCCGGCCGGCGAGCACGCTCCACCGGCTGCTGAAGTTCATCCCCGGGGAGGGAGGCTTCGAGCACGGCACCGACAAGCCCTTGGAGGGTGGACTCGTCATCGTGGACGAGGTCTCCATGCTCGACGCCGCGCTCGCGCGGCGGCTGGTGGACGCCGTCGCCTCCCCCACTCGCCTCATCCTCGTCGGCGACCCCGATCAGCTGCCCAGCGTCGGCGCAGGCAACGTCCTCGCCGACCTCCTCGCCTCGGGGATCGTCCCCGTCGCTCGCCTGAGCCAGGTCTTCCGGCAATCCACCGAGAGCCTGATCATCACCAACGCACACCGCGTCCTCGAAGGGCGGCTCCCCGAGCTCCCCGCCAGGGGCGTACAGGACGCCGACTTCTACTTCTTCCCAGTGGAAGAGGGGCAGGAGCAACTGGCCCAGCGCCTCGTGGAGGTCGCGACGGAGCGGATCCCGAAGACGTTCGGGCTGGATTGGGCCCACGATGTGCAGGTGCTCGCCCCCATGTACAAGGGCCCCGCCGGGGTCGACTCCCTCAACGAACGCCTGCGAGAGGCGCTCGGTGAGGGCGGTCGCGAGGTGCTGTTCGACGGGAGGACCTGGCGCAACGGCGACCGCGTGGTCCAGACACGAAATGACTACGAACGGGAGGTGTTCAACGGTGACCTCGGGCGCATCACCCGCGTCGACGAAGAGGGGACCGTCACCGTCAAGTTCCCCGACCGCGAGGTCGTCTACGAGCGCGGCGCGCTGGGCGACCTGAAGCCGGCCTTTGCGATGACCGTCCATCGCAGCCAAGGCGGAGAGTTCCCGTGCGTGGTGTTCCCCCTCTCGAACCAGCACGCCCACATGCTCCAGCGAAACCTCTTCTACACAGCGATCACGCGGGCCAAGCGCCTCGTCGTGCTCGTCGGAGAGCGCCGCGCCCTGCAACGTGCCGTGGAGAACGCAGAGCAGTCAAGCCGCCTCAGCCTGCTGGCGGCGCGCCTCAGGGATGCGGCCGCCGCCTCAAGCTGAGGGCCCCAGGACGACGGAGCTCCCGACCCGCCGCCGACCTGGCCATCACTGAGGACGGCCAACGGCAGGCGACGCACTCCACCGGGTTCAGGGGGAGGGTGAGTGGCGGACCCCACCGAAGCGTGGCGAGAGTTGAACCGCCAGAGCCTGACACGGGGCCCGGTTGGGGCGCCCTGCTCATCAGCGGGAGCCGCCGCGCCGGTTGGCTCCGAGCCAGCCTCCTCGAAGCCACCCTCCTCGAAGCCAGTGTTCAAGCGCCCGCTCCTCGTCCGGCGCAGGCTCACCGCGAGGCCGGAGCGGCGTCCACGGGGGGCCGCACACGCTCCCTGCGGGCAGCGGCCTAAAAAAGTCACGGGACCACGACGCGAGCGCCGCAGCCCCGTGGCTTGCGTTACGGAAGGAACGGCAACACGCCGTCCTCCGCGCCCACAGTCACCTGCGGGTGGCGCGGTTGTAGAGCCCCCAGATGCCCCGTACAAGGCTCTATTGCTCGATTCGGAGCAACTGGGGCCGCTCAGGAATGAGCGGGGGGATCGTCCTCGAGGTACTTGCGGCCCTCGAGGCCGGGCGGCATGCACTTCATCTCCTCGCGAGCCTTCGGGTCGTCGTGCACGTAGCGGTAGCCCTGACCGTGACCGAGCCCCTTCATCAGGGCGGTCGGCGCGTTCCGAAGGTGCAGAGGCACCGGCTCACTCGCGGTCTCCTGGACGTCCTGCCGAGCCGCCCCGAGCGCCTTGTAGACGGCATGACTCTTGGGCGCCTTGGCCAGGTAGACCGCCGCCTGAGCGAGGGCCAGATCGCCTTCGGGGACCCCGAGTCGATCGAAGGCCTCTGCAGCATCCAGGGACACGCGCAGGGCAAACGGGTCCGCGAGGCCGATGTCCTCGGAGGCGATTCGAATCAGGCGCCGAGAGAGGTAGCGGCGGTCCTCGCCCCCCTCAAGCATCCTGGCGAGCCAGTAGACCGCGGCGTTATGGTCCGAGTTCCGGATGCTCTTGTGCAGCGCGCTGACGAGGTCAAAGTGCTGATCTCCAGATCGGTCATAGCGCACCGACTTGCGCTGGAGCGCCTCGGCGAGGGCATCATCGTCGACCTTGCCGCCGCTCAGGCTCACCGCCGCCACGGTCTCCAGGAGGGTCAGCGCGCGGCGGGCGTCGCCGTCGCTGGCGTTAGCGATCCGGCGGACCTGCTCATCGTCCAGTTCGATCCGGCCGGCGAGGCCCCGCTCGGACAGGCAGGCGGCCTCGATGAGCCCGACGGTCTCCTCCGATGAGAGCGGCTCCAGCACGAGCACGCGGCAGCGGGAGAGGAGCGCGGCGTTCAGTTCGAAGGAGGGGTTCTCGGTCGTGGCGCCGATCAGTAGCACGTCTCCCCGCTCCACGAATGGCAGGAACGCGTCCTGCTGCGCCTTGTTGAAGCGGTGGATCTCATCCACGAACAGCAGCGTGCGGTCACCGGTCCGCGCGCGCCGGTCTCGCGCCTCACCCATCACGGCCCGGACCTCCTTGATGCCGGAGAGGACGGCGGAGAAGGGCACGAAGCGCGCCCCGGACGCGTCCGCCACGAGGCGTGCCAGGGTCGTCTTGCCGACACCCGGCGGCCCCCACAGGAGCAGACTCTGCCGCACCTCCCCATCGAGGACTCGCTGGAGGAGCTTCCCCTCACCGAGCAGGTGGGACTGGCCGAAGACCTCCCCGGCCTGTCGCGGTCTCATGCGCTCGGCGAGCGGCGCGTCCGCCGGAGCCTCCGCGACCGGATTTTCCCGGTCACCCCCGCCGGGCTCGGAGTCGTCGAAGAGGGCTGCGCTCATGGTGGTCGGGGAGCTCCTGTGCCCCCCGTCCAAAGATGGTACGGGGGAGGCGTCTGGTGGCACTAGACTCCGACGATGTCCGCACCCGAACGCACCCGCCCGATCCACGTCCCCGCCGGGGGCCCGCCCCAGATCAACCGTCCGTCTCCCGAGATCCTCGAAGCCATCGGCCAGGACGGGGTGTTCCGAATGCTCGCGGACTTTTATGGAGAGCTCGAGCAGAGCGAGCTGCGGCGCTGGTTTCCTGAGGACATGGGGGCCGCGTCGGAGCGGTCCGCGGCGTTCTTCGTGCAGCTCCTCGGCGGGCCGCCCCTGTTCAACGAGCGGTTCGGCCCCCCCCGCATGAGGATGCGCCACTTCCCCTTCGAGATCGACGAGGCCGCCCGCGGTATCTGGCTGGACGCCTTCCACAAGGTGATCGACGCCGCGCCGGCGAACTACGGCTTCCCCGTCGAGCACGTGGAGGGGTTCCGCGCGTTCCTGGATGGCTTCTCCACCTGGATGGTCAACGTGGCTCCCGACGAGACGGCGCCCTCCTGAGGGTCCTTGTTCGACCGCTGGCAACAGCGGCCCTTCCACTGGCGTATCGGCGCAAACCCCAGCGTCGCCCGCCCGGTTCCTCCCCCGTGCCGACCGAGATCGGCGGCATCGAAAGGAACCACAACAAGGAAGAAACATGAAGCACCTCTCACTCGCGCTGCTCTCTTGCGCGCTCGTCCTCTCACTCTCCGCGCCCGCCGAGGCGCAGCGCCAGGAGTCCCATCGTGGCGCCGAGCAATCACCCGCCGCGGACGAGGCCCCGTCGACACGAGGCCATCAAAGGGCCCGAGGAGATCGCCAGCAAGTCCAAGGAGAACGGCCCTCTGGCAACGCGCAAGAGCAGCGTCGGCCTCGCCGCGCTGGACCGAAAGAGCAGGCCATGGAGGAGCGACGCCTTAACCGCCGTGACGGCGTACGTACCCGCGCCAAGGGGAGCAGAGGAGCGGAGTCCCAGCGCCCGCGAAGCGGCCGACACACTCAAACCAAGTCGCCCCGGCGACAGGAGACGATGAAGCGAGGGCGCCGTGCACGTCAGCTCCGCGGCGCCCGTGGGCGCTCGGGGATCGAGCGGGAGCGCCCCGGCCGCGCGCAGCGCGATGCCCGTGGTGCCTTCCAGCCCTCCGGCGCGCGGAGAGCAATGCGGCAACGCGCTGCAGCCCGCCGCCCCGGGACACGCCCGGCCACGGGTCCGGCGCCCAAGAAGGTCGAGCGCCAAGGCCGCCGAAGAGCTCAGGAACGGACCCAAGAGCCGGGTTCGCGCCCGCGCCAAGGCCGCGCAGGAGCACGGCGCTCACGCCGCTGAGTTGCAGATCCCCAGAGCCGCGCGACTCCAGCGACCAGCGATGCCCGTACGTGGGGCGCCGCGGCTCAGGAGGCCGCCGCCCCCGGCTCAGTAGCCGAGGTCCTTCGGATCCACCTCGTGGTTCCGGAGGACCTCGCCCTTCGGGCCGATCATGCGGCCGGTCACCTTCGGGACCTCCCCCAAGAGCTCCACCTCGAACACGAGGGCGACGGAGTCTGCGCTCGCGTCCCAGACCAGCCCCGGGTGAGGCTCCGCCGCGGAGGCGATCGCGTGGTTGGCCAGCGGGGAGGAGACGAACTCGACAGGCGGGTACCCCAGGTGCTCCACCGCGCTCTCATGGCGAATGATCCGCGGTCGGTGTACATCGCCCCCCACCAGCACGACCCCCTTCACCTTCGCCGCCCCGAGGGCCGCGAAGATCGCGTCCCGCTCGTGTCGCCAGGTCCACCAGCAGTCGCGCTTGCCGGGGCGGACAGCCCCATTCCAGACCATCCCGCAGGCCAGGACCTTCACCGCAGCGCCCGACGCAGAGACCGCGGCGATGAGCTGCTCCCGCTGGATCGCGCCGAGGAGAGACATATGCTCCGAGTCCGGCGCGCCAAGAGCCTCCTCATCCCCGAACCACCTCGTGTCCACGAGGAAGACCTCCACGGGACCGCGCCGGAAGGACGTGTAGATACCACCCTCTCCGTCACCGAAGGAGGGCTGGGGGTGGTACTCGATGAAGGCCTGACGTGACCGCTCCCGCCCAGGCTGATCCCCAACCTGATCATTGGTCGCGAAGTCGTGGTCGTCCCACGTGGCGTAGACCGGCACGCTCGCGGCGAGCGGGCGCAGCTCGGGGATAGACCAGAACTCCCTGTACCGCCGGCGCTGCCGTGCGAGCTCGGTGCTGTCGATGTAGGGCGTGTCCCCGAGCAGCACCAGGGCGTCCGGCGCGGCCTCCGCCATGGCGGTCCAGATGGGCTGGGACTCGAAGCGGTCGTGGCTGGCGCAGGACCCAAAGGCCACGCGAGCTGTGGTCACCTCGGCGTGGGGACCCGGCGTGGTGAAGGCCACTTCGAGGTCTGGTTGGCCGTCTACCTCCAGCAGCACCCTGTAGTCGACGCCCGGCTCGAGCCGCTCCAACTCGAGGACCGCCGTGCCATCCGCGTCCGGCCGTGGGGCGAGGCGGCCCCGGCTCCGGGGCGCCCCTCCCTCGAAGAGCGTCTGCTGCGCCGTGCGCCCGACTCCGAGCCGGACCCAGACCTTCGCTCTATCCGGGCGCAGGTCACCCAGGACGGGGCCGAGGACCGGCTCGGGGTCCGCCGCGCTCACGGGCTCCTGGGCAGCGGACGAAGAGGCGCCCATGAGCAAGAGCAGGGGCCAGGTGAACGCTCGTCTTCGTGTTTCCATGGTGCAACTCCCTCCAGGGTGTCGAGAACAGGTGCCGACGAGGAGAAAGTCCTCATGGCCAGCAGCTGCGCGACGCGAGTGTGGTCCCAACGACGAAGACCCACAAGGTCGCTCGGCGCGAAGTGCTCTCAGCGCTGCCGGGCGGCGAAGAGCATGAGCGCGCCGGCCACGGTGACGTTGAGCGACTCCACCTCTCCCCTCATGGGGATCGTGATCGGATCGCACACGGAGAGCTCTGGAGGCGCCTCACCCGTCTCGCCGGACATCCACACCACGGTCCGCTCACGAAACACCGCCTCGTCGAGGGGAGCTCCCCCGCGAGTCGCGGCCACGCATTGGCTGAAGCCAGCGCCCGCCAGCGCGCTGACGGCGCGGCCGAGGTCCGTCACCTCGTACACAGGAAGCCGAAGGAGACTCCCCATGGACCCGCGCAGGGCTTTTGGTGTGAAGGGGCGGGCGCCGCCCGGAGCGAGGATCAATGCCGACGCCCCCGCCGCTTCGGCACACCGTGCGAGGGCGCCGAGGTTGCCGGGGTCCGAGATGCCCGCCACGCCGAGCACCAGCCCGTGCCCTGGCAGGCGCGCCTCAAGCGCGCTCCCGTCGAGCTTCGCCGGCCTCGAGAAGACCCCGAGAACACCTGGTGGGGTCGCGAGGGTGCCGAGCCGCTCGAAGAGCGGAGCCGCCACAGCCCGAGTCGCGGGCCCCTGGAGCCGCACAAGCAGCTCCGCGTGGTCCTCGCGCACGAGCAACAGCTCCGCCTCAAGCCCCGCGCCGAGGGCGTCCAGCACCAACCGCTCCCCCTCGAGGAGCATGGCGTCCGGCTCCTTGCCCCGCGCCACGCGATCGACGCGCTTCAGGCACGGGTTCGTCCGCGAACGGATCACGTCGTCTCTCTCCTCCATGGGGAGAGGATACCGCGTACCCTTGTCGCCGATGACCGCAGGTGCCAACGCTCTCGGAAGAGTCGTCCGCGTGGACGCCAAGGTGGTCCACGTCGACGTGGACACGGCTTCCGTCACCCCGGGCTCCACCGCCGTGCGATCGACTGCCGAGGGAGAGCCCATCCTCGCCGCCCTCCGCGGGGCCCTGTTCGAGGACCTCCGAGGCCAGAAGAACCCCGTCGCCGTCGGCGATCGGGTCCGGCTCGACCTGTCGACGGACCCCGCCAGCCTCGAGGAGGTGCTCCCCCGCCGGAACTACCTCGGCCGCGTCGCCTCGTCCCACGACCCCCGTGAGCAGGTCCTCGTGTCGAACGTGGACCAGCTCTTCGTCATCGGCTCCCTGCGTAGCCCTGGCTTCTCAAGCAACCGCACGGACCGCATCCTGGCCGCCTGCAGCTGGCACCAGATCCCCGCCGTCCTCGTCTTCAACAAGGCGGACCTCGACAAGAAGGGGACCTTCACCGATCGCTACCTCTCCACGTACAGGAACGTCCCCGACCTCCGCGTGCTGGTCACGTCCGCGAAGACCGGCGAGGGCGTCGAGGAGATGTGCGCGCTGCTCAAGGATCGCGTCTCCGTGTTCTACGGACCGAGCGGCGCCGGGAAGTCGACCCTGCTGAACCAGATCCAGCCCGGACTCAACATCAAGGAAGGCAAGATCAGCGCCTACTGGAAGCAGGGCAAGCACACGACCACGTACTCGAGGCTCCACCGCCTCGAGATGGGCGGCTATGTGATCGACACTCCGGGGATCCGCGTCTTCCGGCTCCATGGCCTGGAACGCGCGCAGGTGCGCGACCTCTTCCCGGACCTGGCCCCGTTCCAGGCCAGCTGTCAGTACAGCGACTGCACCCACGACCATGAGCCGGGTTGCGCGGTGGCGGACGCGTCGGAGGAGGGGCTCCTCGCCGACACCCGCTACGCGAGCTACCTCAGCCTGCTCGACGAGGTCGACCCGGACGGCGCCTACGACCCCGAGGGGTCGAGCGAGCTCCCGGAGGAGTGACTCGGCTCGCAGCGCCCCTGCGTCCACGCGCGGCGGCGCTTAGTTGAAGTCGTAGACGTAGCTCAGCCGCTGCTTGTTCACGATCATGTACGGGAGGTCCGCGAGCCGGCGAAGCTCATCGTCTCCCTGATCGTTGAAGCCGCGGAGCTCGGGCTCCCGCATCACAAAGAAGCGCCGGGTGGACGTGTCGGACACGTCATAACTCCCTGGACGGATGAGCCCCGCGAGCTCGATGTTGAGGTGCCCCGTGTAGAAGACCCGAACCTTGTCGAGGTCTGCCTCCCGCGATAGGTCTGCCATCGCACCGTCGCCAGCCTCATCCAGGAACTCGTGCGCCACGAGCACCTCATCGAGGTTGATGTGCAGCATCGGCGTGTGGATCTGGTCTCGAGACTTCAAGTCAATCAGCGTGCAGTCCCTGACCCGCAGGAACGTCTTGCGGTGCTCGTCCAGCATCTTCGAGAGCCGCGCGTACTTGTTGTCGACGTTCCCCTTGATGAGGAAGGCGTCCGTGAGGAAGAGGTCTGAGCAGAGCATGGCGATCAAGGGGGGTATCGACCCCTGAGCCGTCCTTCCTTGAGCCCGCGGCCACCGGGACCTCAAACCGCCACGAGAGACCGCCCTGGCCCCTCAGCTGCGCACGGAGCTGCCCGCCAGTACCGGTCGCAGGGCTCCCACCAGATAGAGAGACCCGGTCACCATCAGCGCCGGCCGCTCCTCGCGGGCGCCACCGGACTCAGGCTCCGCTGACCAACCTAGCGCCGCCCTCAGAGCCTCAGCTGGCGTGTCGAAGTCCTCGCACTCGAGCCCGAGCTCCGAGGCGGCCCGCGCCACCGCTGCGGCTGGGTGGTGGATACCGGACCCCGGCACCGTCGTCGCGAAGAGTCGCACGACTCCCCCACGGGCAAGCGGTGAGAGGAGCTCGGAGAGGCTCTTCTCTCCGTGCACCGCCACCACGGCCCCCCAGGGTCCGGGCTCCGCTGCCTGAGCCTCTTGAAGGGCCATTTCGAGGGAGCTCGGGACGTGGGCGCCGTCCATCAGTACGCGGGTCGTCCCTGAACGAAACCACTCCATGCGGCCTGGGAGTCGGGCGGCGACCACGGCCTCGGGGGCCAGCGAGTCCCCCCTCAGCCCCGGGACCCCTCTCCCCAGCAACTCCAAGGCCGCACGCGCGACGCGCACGTTGGCCTCCTCGAACGTCTGGTCCTCCCCGCTCCACGCCGAGACGTGCTCGACGCCGAGGTCACGAGCGATCTGCGACAGGACCTGATGCGCCTCCCCCCCCGGCGGCGTCCCTGTGACCAACGACGAGCCAGGCTTCACGATGCCTCCCTTCTCACCCGCGATCTCGGACAGGGTGCCTCCAAGGATGGCCGTGTGCTCCAACGCGATGGTCGTCACCACGGCCACGTCCGGGGGGTCGATGACATTGGTGGAGTCCAGCCGCCCCCCCAGGCCCACCTCAAGGACGATCCAGTCCACCCCCGCCGCCTGGAACGCCCAGAGACCTGCAAGGGTGACGATGTCAAACCAGGAGGCGTCCCCGCCTGCGGTCCCGTCCGCCTCTGCGTCCGCGACCACGCCGAGGGCGGCTCCCAGCGCCGCCGCGAGCGCCTCATCTCCGATCGGCTGCCCCCCGATCCTGATCCGCTCGTGGATCCGCTCCACGTGAGGTGAGCCGAAGACGCCGACGCTGCGCCCCGACCGGCTGAGCCCGGCAGCGAGCAGGCTCGCCACGGACCCCTTGCCCTTGGATCCCGCGACGTGACACACGCCGCGGCCACGGGCCGGGTGCCCCGCCCGGCTCACCAGGTCTCGCATGGGCGCGAGGTCCACGCGCCATCCCGCAGAGCGGTCCCGCCGCTCCCAGTTGATTCTCGCTTCGAGTCGAGCGAGCGCGTCTTCGAGGAGGGGCGGTTCGGACATGAGCTTTGGCGGACGTTGACTCGTTGAGAGACGCTGCTCCGGTTTGGTGCGTGCGGTCCGCGCAGGCTTCCCGCTTCAAGCGCGGGGCCAGCAAACGCAGGCGTCCCCGCTGCCGGCCCTCGGGCCAGGAGCCGAGACGCGAAGCCCCGGCAAGATGAGCGAACTCATCCACCGCATCAAGATCTTCGTCTACCGCTTCGCGGAGACCAAGCCCACCTACCTGCTCCTGAAGCCGGATCAGGGGCTGGAGGCGATGTGGGGTCCGCTTCAAGCCTCATTGGGGTTCGGAGACAAGCTGGAGACGGCCATCCGCCAGCGAGTCCACGACGACGTGGGGCTGCCCACGCCCCAACGCTTGCTGGACCTGGAGATGCCGGGGCGATGGACCATCGGTGACGAGGAGGTCATCGAGTGGATGTTCGGCGTCCGGACTGAAGACCTCGTGAAGCCCGAGGGGCTGTCACCTGACTGGACAGCCCACCGGTGGGCCAGCTTCGACGACGCCTACCGCAGCCTCGGACTCGAGCTCGACCGCGCGGCGGTCATGCGGCTGCACACCAAGGTGCTCGCGGCCTGAGCGGCCTGGACGCCCCCGGGAGGCTGAACGAGCCGCTCAGATCAGCGGCAAGCGGGGATACTCCGCACCGAGGATCAGGTCAGGGTCCGCACCAAAGAGGCCGCTGATGAGCGACGCATACACAGACCTGAAGTCCGTCGTGAATGCCAAGTCGCCCGCGTCCAGGTCGGTGAGCGAAGGGTGAGCGCCGTAGAGGCCGCCCTTGACCGCATGCCCGAGGACGAACATGGGCCCAGCCTTCCCGTGGTCATGGCCAGAGGAGCCGTTCTCAGCCACCCGTCGGCCGAACTCGCTGAACACTAGGACGACCGTGTCTCTCCCCGCCTCACTCCGCTCCAGGTCCAAGAGGAAGGCGCCGAGCGCCTCGTCGAGGTTCCTCATCAACCGGTCGTGGGCCGTCCGCTGCCCTGAGTGAGTGTCGTAGCCGCGGTCCGTGACCGAGAAGACGCGCGTGCCCGATTGCGCGTTCAACAGCGCCGCCACATCGCGTAGCTCGGCAGAGAGGCGCGACTTGGGGTACTCCACTTCGGTTCGATAGACCGCCGCTGCGCCGCGGATACGGCCCGACGACGCGCGCGCATCGTCCAGGGTTGCACGCAGCCGATCGAGCGACCTATCCCGGCCCAGGTGACGTGGGTCGCGCTCCATCTCGTGTTCGCATATGGCCGCGCCGCCACGGGCGTAGGCCTCCTCATCCCCGAACCATCGATACCCCGTCGGGGACGCGAGGGCCACGGGCGGCTGCGTCCTCGAGAAGAGCGAGTACGGGGCCTTCCGACCGAAGTGAACCACACGGTCCGGCAGAGGTGCATCCGCCCAACGAGAGGCGGCGAGCCGGCCGACCCAGCCATCCCCCGAGACTCGTCCAGACCGATGTCCGGTGTGCCAGACCTCATACGACTTGAAGTGGGAGCGAATCGCGTCCGGGTATCCGCAGCCCTCAACGACCGCCACCTGTCCCTCGTTGAAGCGTGCGTGCAGCGCCTTCAAGCCCGGGTTGAACCCGCGGTAGTCGTCCAGCGCCAGAAGCTCCGACCGCTTGCGCGCCGTCGACCGACGGACCCGGCCAAGCGCGTCGTCGCCGTAGGGCACCACCGTCGCGAGCCCGTCGTTCCCACCTGACAGCTGCACGAGGACGAGGTTCTTCCCCGCCCCTTCACCTAGCTCGAGGCTTCGCGCCCCGCTGGCCAGCACCTCGGGTAACAGCGTGAACCCCGCGGCGGAGGATGCCGCTGCGCGGAGGAAGGAACGTCGATCGGTCTTCTTGTGATCCATGGCTTCGTGTCACCGATTGGCCCGTGAGGTCAGTGGAGTTGCGCCTCGGGCAACGAGAGGACCAGGTGAGAGAATTCGTGAAGGGCACGCTCGCTCTTGCGCCGGAAGCGAGGCATGTCCGTCTCCTCGACCTCGTACTTGGCCCGAATCTTCCCGAGCTGCGCCTCGAGCATCTCCAGAGTCTCTGCCGGAGGTTCAATCGCGAGGAGCCGCTCTGCGAGGAGCGCCACCACCTCTCGGTCGCTGCTCGCGCGCGCGTCCCGGACCGCCCGCGCCTCCATGGAGCTTGGCTTGTACTTGGCTCGCCGGAGGGACGAGGCGAGCCCCGCAACCTCGTAGCGCTTGACCTGCGCCCCCTCGGTCTTGCGCCTCTCCTTGCGCGTCATGGGCCCTGCCTCGTCCATCCCCCCCGACATCTCCATCATGTCGGACGCGTCCGCGCGGAGCGTCTCGATGTCGACTGCGCCGACCAGGGCCCCCGCGATATTGCCGCGCATCATGAACGTCGATGTCGTGATCCACGCGAGCCCCTCATCCCACCCCTTGACGTTGGGCGGCAGGAACAGGTCCTGTCCGAGGTCCGCCGCGGCGTCGACGATGAATGAGGCCGGTACCTGCGTCTCAAGCCGGATCGCGCTGCCGACGAGGAAGTCGATGGGGCTAGCGACGCGGGCGCCGATGACCTCATCACGGTAGAAGCTCGGGTCGAGGAGCAGGCGCTCAACGAGGTAGCCAACGTCGTACCCCGTCTCCCGAAGTCGGCGGGCGTACGCCTCCACACGCTGGTCCGCGGCAGGGACCCCCTCGAGGTACTCGATGATCGTCCGCGCGATGAAGGCGGCGCACGCCGGCTGCTCCAGGATGATCTCCCCGAGGTCTCCAGGGCTATGGGCCCCGGTGACTCCGAGGATGGTCTTCGGGTCGCTGTCATGCCTCTTGGCGTTGAACCGATATGCCGCGAGGTCGAGCTGCTGCGTCACCCCCGCGCCAGTGAGACTCCGGGCCGCCTCTCGGATGTCCACCTCACTGTAGTTGCCCTCCCCGAGCGAGAAGAGCTCCATGACCTCGCGGGCGAGGTTCTCGTTCGGCTTGCCCTTCCGGTTGTCATCATTGTCGAGGTAGGTGAGCAACGCTGGATCTTGCAGCATCGCCTGGAGCAACGCCGAGTAGCTCCCAAGCGCATGCGTTCGAAGCAACCGGTGCTGCTCGATGAGCAGCGCAGGGCGCTTGACCGTCTCGAAGGAGGAGGTGAAGACCCCGTGCCACATGAGGGTCATGCGGTCCCGGAGCGGATCGCCCCCGTCCAGCATGCCCTGGACCCAGTCCGCCCGGAAGGCGGCGAACTGGTCACGGAACCATCGGTTTCGGCGCTTGCGGAGCTCCCGCTTCGCGTCTGCCGAAGCCGTCCTGTATTCAGCCTCCGTGTACGGGAGCCGCTCGTAGCGATAGGGCTCCCAGGCCCCAGCGCCCGCAGCCGGGCGCGGCTCGAGCAGGAACTGCACCAGGGCCCTCGGGCCGGCTTCGACCCAGGCGTCCACTTCATCGGCGCGAATGCCGAAGCCCGCTCGGTTCCAGACATGCTCCACCGACCGGCGGTCCCAGGGGATGTCGAGCGCCTCGGCGACGACCTCCTCCGTACAGGGCAGCACGACCGCGGCGTCCCACACTGGGGCTCCCGACACAGGGGCTCCCG
>JAQWJQ010000295.1 GCA_029248265.1 Planctomycetota bacterium | reverse complement strand
AGAGCGCCGATTGACCGACGTTCACGGCGAGGTCGTCCGCGGCATTCTCCGCTCCTGAGGGCGACACCGGGCTCAGGGGTCCTCCGGGGTGGATCCAGTGGGAGCCTCACTTGCGGCGGAGCGAGGTGGTCACCGGCTCTGATCGAGGGACGGTCTGGGCGCGAGCCTGCGGTCCTGGTGGCTGGAAGCGAAGCGGCGTTGAACTCTGCGTGCGTCTCGGGCTAGCGGTAGCCGAGCTCCCTGAGGCGGTCGGCCTCCTCGGGGGTGTTCACGACGGGGAGGGCCTCGGAGGCCCCGGCCTCGAGCCACATCCAGGCCTGACCGCGGCCGGGCCAACCCACGTCCTCGGCGCGGCGCTCGGGGAGCTCGCCGCGGTCGAAGTCTGCAGGGAGAGGGCGGGGGTCGGCACCGGGGGCGAGGGTGAGGCCGCCGAGGGGCTCGCCGTCCAGCGTGGCCTCCACCCGCAGGTCGCTGCCGCGGCACCAGCAGCGGAGCTCGAGGCGGTCGTTCTCGAGCACCGTGTCGAGGGCCAGGTAGCTGCGGTCCAGGTCCATCTCGAAGGCGTCGGGCGCCACCGCGGGGCGGGTGATGAAGTTGGCGTCGAAGAGGTCGTCGGTGGACACGCGCAGCTGGAGTCGCTGGCCCTTCGTGCCGCGCACGCGCAGGTGGAAGCGGCCCGCGGAGAGGTGGGCCAGGCGGAACTCCCGCAGGGCCTCGCGGGCCCGGGCCACCACCTCGGGGTGCTGGCCCTTCACGTCCACCAACTCGGCGGGGTCCGCGACGAAGTCGTAGAGGGCCTCGGTCTGGTAGAGCGGGTCCCAGAGGTACTTGAAGGGGCCCTCGATCCAGGCCTTCTGGGCGCTGGAGTCGTAGGTGGGGTACTCGATGAAGGTGGCGTCCACCGCCGGCGCGTCCGGTGCCAGCCGGTCCACGCCCTGGGCGTCCTCGGGGGCGGGGATCCCCAGCTGGCCGAGGAGGGTGGGCATGAGGTCGACCGTGGAAACGGGTCGTTCGATCACCTGGCCCGCGGGCCCGCCGGGCACGCGCAGGAGCATGGGCACGTGGACCTGGTCGTCGAAGAGGGTGTAGCCGTGGTGGTAGTGGTCGTGGTCCCCGAGGCCCTCGCCGTGGTCCGCCACAAAGGCGACGATGGTGCGGTCCCATTGACCCGAGGCGCGCAGGGCCTCGAGGACGACGCCGATGCCCGCGTCCATCTCGGAGATCTCCGCGTCGTAGTAGTCGCCCACGTAGCGAGCGTCCGCCTCGGTCAGGTCGGGGGCAGGCGGCGGCCCCTCGTGGGCGTACCAGCGCCGGCCGGGCCGCGGGTCGAGGACCTGGAAGGGCACCGTCGGGCCGCCGCGGCCGCCCTCGGCGAAGCGGCCGTCGTAGTCCGCGTCCGTGAAGCGCGCCCGCGTCTCCGCCGGGGTGGTGTACGGCAGGTGCGGGTCCATGATGTGCCAGAACATCAGCCACGGGGTCGCGCGGTGGCCGTCGATGAACTCGGCCACCCGGGGCGCGTCCTTCTCCACAGACTCCATGGCCCACTGCGCCCGGTACCGGTCGAAGCCCTGATCGAGGCCGTAGCGCGGCGAGATGAGCCCGTTGGCCACGATCCCCGCGGTCTCGTACCCGTTCCTCGCGAGCACCTCGGCCACCGAGACGGTGGTGGGGTCGATGGCCTCCCACTCGTCGTGCCCGCCGCGGCCCGCGCCGTGGGCAGAGGGATAGAGGGAGGTGAGCATCGACGAGAAGCTCGGCAGGGTCCACGGCGCGGGGGAGCGCGCCATGTCGAAGCGCACGCCCTCGTCGGCGAGCGCCTTCAGGTTCGGGGTCGTGTCGCGCTCGTAGCCGAAGGCGGACATGTGGTCGGCGCGCAGGGTATCGACGCCGATGAGCAGGATGTTCGGCGCGGTGGGAGGCTCGTCCCGGGGCTCGATGCGGGGTGTGCCCACCAGGAGGGCGTCGAGGGGGTCGGGCTGGTCGTCCACGTCGGTGACCCGGAAGGCCAGGGTCCCGGTCCTGCCTGCGGCGGCGCTCAGGTCGAAGGTGACCTCGCGCCAGGCCCGCTGATCGCGGTCGTTCTTCGCGTCGACGGTGACGCCCCCGAGCTCGAGCGCCCCCTCGGCGTCGGTGAACCACGCGCTCATGGTCGCTCCGTCGCCGGACTCGCGGGAGGTCTCGGGGAGCGCGGCGACGCCGAAGCGTAGCTGCGGCGCCGATTCAGCGGGCGGGACCTCGAGGTCGAAGGCCAGCTGGCCGCCGGCCCGGACCAGCACGCTGTCCCGGACCTCGGACTGCAGGCTCACCCGCAGGCGCCAGGGCGTCAGGGACTCCTGACCATCGCGCGGCTTGTAGCGCCCGGTGAGGTAGTCGAGGTACGCGGGCTCCTCCAGGGGGGTGATGGATACGGTGACGTCGTCGATCAGGGTCACGGCCTCGTCCGAGCCGCCGGTCCGGTGGAGGAAGTGAAGCTCCAGGGTAGAGGCAGTCGAGCTCGTGATGGCCTCGCTGCGCACGCGGTCCCACCCCGACGCGTCCACGCGTCGAGACACCCGGTCGAGGCTGCGGCGGCGGATCCGGCGGCCCTCGGCGTTGCGCTCCACGCTCGGGTCGGGGACCGCCTCGCCGCGGTGTTCGTAGAGGCGCAGGGACTCACGGCCGCTGCGCTCGTCCAGCACGGCGGAGCCCTCGACGCGGAGGCGCCCCTCGACCACGACCCGGTTCCGCCCGCTGACGGGGAGGCTCATCACCGCGCGGCTGTAGTCCTCGGCCACGCCGGGGCCGAGCTGGAGCGCGGCCCCCTCGCGTCCCCCCTCGTCGATGATGGTCGCGCCCTCTGCCTTCCAGTCCAGGGTGCGCTGGCGCGGCTCGGCGAACCAGATCTGGTCGGGCCGGGCGCCCTCCGAGAAGTCGTAGGTGATCGTCTCGCCCTCGGCCGCCGCCGTACTGGACTCCGGACCCGTGAGCCGGGCCTCGTCCATCCCGTCGAACAGGCGGAGCCGGGTGGCGGGGGGAGCGGGGGCTGCGTCGGCGCCAGGGGCCGCAGCCTCCTGGTCCGTGCCGCAGGCGGCGAGGAGGCAGAGGGGGGCGAGGCGTCGGAGCATCGACCCAGCCTAGCCGCAGCCGGACCCCTGGGGGCGGCAACCTCTGCTCAGCCCATGGGGCCGCCGCCGACCTCGCTCTTGACCTCCGTGGGGGGCACGCGTCGGCGCTGACTCCGTGTCGAGCTATGGCCCTGACCTGGGAAGAGGCGGTCACCCTTGCTGGCGTGGATGGCGGTCTGGAAGGTCCGCTCGAGCCCTGCGATGAGGCCCAGGATCGGCGTCACAGTGGCGGGGAATCGGCGCGGTGCCTGTACCGCATCGGTCCTCCCACAGCGATCGTCTTGGGTCCCCCTTGGAGAGGGATGCATGCGCAACCGATCGCTGTTGACCGCTCGAGCAGGCTCGACTGACGCCTTGGCCGGGTCCGTCTCGTGGTCTCAAGCGCCTGGCTGCTTGGGGCCTCAAGTTGGTTGGACTGTCGAGGAATTGGCTCTGGAACTAGAGTGAAAGGATGAATCACGGGTTCCTCGCAGCACGGACATGTCGGTGGGCGCGAGCGATCTGGGTCGCCGCGCTGTTCATGGGGGTCAGCTCCGCGGTGCCCCCGGCCGTCCAGCACGACCGGCCCCTCGGCGCGAGCGCCAGTTATCAGGGTGCGCAGGCCTCGGACGCCTTCAGTGCGATCCACTACATCGGCAACGATCGGATCATCGCTGGCAAGCGGTCCTCCGGACCCAATGACCGGTTCCTCCTCAGCATCGATAACGGCGCGTCCTGGGCCCCCGTCGCCTGCCCCGGGTCGTCGGGCGCACACACCTACTTCTTCGGGCAGAACCGCGGGACGTTGCTCGCGGGGACCGGCGACACCGGCAACGCATGCATCATGCGGAGCGTTGATAAGGGCAGCAGCTGGGGCGTCGCTCTCAGTGCGGCGCAACTCGGTACGCTGATCGGGAGCAGCAGCCCGAAGGCCATCTTCGGGACCGTCCATCTGGGCGCGGGCCGCTGGCTCGCGAACGTCAAGGCGTTCGATACCACCATCAAGGTGATCGAGTCGGCCGACGACGGCGCCACCTGGACCGTGCCTGCGGCGCAGCCAGGCCAGGGCGCGAGCGCGTGGGCACGGCAGATGATCCAAACCGGTGACGGCGTGCTGCTCTGGCCGTCCTGCAACACCGACCAGATGTACCGGTCGAAGGACCTCGGGCAGAGTTGGAAGCCCGTCACCGTGCCGGGAGCCGCGCTCTTCCAGCCGCTCTGCGATGCGGGCCACGGCGTCTACCTCTGTGGCGGCCTGACGACGGCGCCAAACGGGGTCATCAAGCTGCATCGGAGCCATGATCAGGGCCGGACGTGGAGCTCGGTCGCGGCGGTCAATCTCCAGCGGCCGACGATGACGTATTGGCGAGACATCACGGGCGTGGACGGTGTCCTTTATGCCTCCGCGTGTTGCGTCGAAGGCACGAGCAACGAGCGCAGGATGCGGCTGTACAGGTCAGCGGACTACGGCAAGAAATGGACCTCGCTCGGCAACCCGTACATCGGGCCATTTGGCGGCATGCAGGCCATCTACCAGATGTGCGTCACGGACCACGGCGAGGTCTTCGCAGCCTGCCAGCCGGACAGCACGATCCTCCGTTGGCCCCTCCGCTGAGGCGCGGGGTTCGGACTCGAACGCGAGGGAGGCGAACCGCTGGCTGACAGGGGCGGCTCCCCGGCCCGGGTCCTGGCGCGGGGTGGGCTGGTCACGGCCCCGGTGAGGGCTCCAGCCCATGCGGGCCTGGAAGGGGGCCGTGGCGTCACATGCCCCGGGCATGTTGGTCGCGGATGTGTGGTTCCGGAGCCGTGGCGGCCTCTCGAACGGCGCCTCGCTCCGGCGCGTTCATTCTTCGGCCAGGTAACGGTCCAGGTCCCGTGCCAGCTTGTGCACGTGGGGTGGGAGCAGGAACGACTCGTGATGTCCTGCGACCGTGTAGAGATCCGGTGCGGGGTCGACGAAGTGCTCCCAGCCCAGCGCGCCGAGGCGCGGGTCCTTGAGCGATTGGGCTCGCGCGCGAACGACCGCCGTGGGGCCACGCCAAGGCCGAGGCCTGAAGCTCACCGCCGCGTTGAAGCGGGCAAAGAAATCAGTCTCGAAGGACTCGGTGAATCCCCCGCGGCCGAAGAAGGCCCCGAGGTTGGGCTCCGCGTCCTCCTTGGATCCGGCGAACATCCCTGCGATCCGGGTCTGGAGGCTCTTCAGGTCGACGGTGAGCAGGTCGTAGCGGATCCAGGCCGGCAGGTTGAGCAGCTGTGCGAGCCCGCGCCTGGGCCACGACACTGGCTTCGGCAGGGCGGAGGTGGTCACCCTCGCGTCCAGCAGGGCGAGGAGGCGGATGGGGGCCCCGGACTCCTTGAGGATGCAAGCGAGCTCGTGCGCGACATAGGCGCCCCACGAGAACCCGACGAGGACGATGGGCTTGCCCGGCGGACGTTCAAGAATCTCCGTCGCGTACTGCTGAGCGACCCAGCTGATCGAGTACTGGTCGGGCTCGGCCTCGCCCGGCGGAATGGGGGCGAGCCACTTGAACTCACCCGTGCTCGTGGAGAGCTCGGCGAGGTTTCCCAGGGAGGGTGCGTACCCCGTGATGGACGGCAGCAAGTAGACGTCCGGGCCACCAGATCGAGCGCCGGGTCGCGGGATGTCGATGATGTGGCGGATGGGGAGCGAGGGCGACTCCAGGAAGGCCGCCAGCTGCATGATGCTCGGTGATCGCAGCAGGTCCGCGTGGGCGACGCGCTTGTCGAGCCGGCGCTCGATCTCGGTGAGCAACATGACGGCGCTCAAGGAGTCACCGCCCGCGTCGAAGAAGCTCGTCGCCCGATCGAAGCCGCGGCCTGGGAGCAGCTCGGACCAGATCGACGTCAGCTCGGCCTCGAGGTCTTGAGGGGTGGACACGGGCCCCGTGGGCGCCTGTGGCATGCGCTCAAGTTGATCCCGCAGCCCGCGTCGGTCGACCTTGTTGTTCGCGTTCTGCGGCAGTTCAGCGAGGGCGAGCAGGCGGACCGGGAGCGCGTAGTCCGGCAGGTGCTCCTGCAGGCTGGCGCGGAGTCCCGCGAGGGTCGGCGCCTCGTTGGAGGCCATCACGGCCCCGACCGCAGGCTCGGCATTGGTGTCGTTGAATGCGAGCGCGCGGGCCTCGACCCCGGGATGGAGTCGGCGCAGGTGCCGCTCAACCTCGGTGAGGTCCACTCGATACCCGCGCACCTTGATGATCGAGTCAGCGCGTCCGAGGTGGACCATGCGCCCCTCCGAGTCAACCGACCCGCGGTCGCCTGTCCGAAAGCGAACGCGACCGGAGTCGAGCGTCTCGAAGCGTGCGTCGGTGAGCGCCGGCGAACCCTGGTAGCCGTCCGCGAGATGCTCCGCGGTGATCACAATCTCCCCTCCCTCACCCGGGGCCACCTCTCGACCGTCGTCGCCCAGGATCCGTATCTCGCGGCCAAGGACGGGGAAGCCGATCGGGACCGGATCCGTCACCGTGTCCGTGCGCCGCACAAAGTGCTGCGCGTAGGTCCGGGTCTCCGTCGAGGCCATCGCATTCTGCAGGACGCAGTCTGCGTGGAGCTTCTCGCGGACGAGCTCGCAATCGCGAGCACGCAACGGTTCGCCCCCGACGCACAACAGGCGAAGCTCTGGGAGAAGGTCGCGGCCCTCGACCGAATGCAGCGCCGCGCGCATGGTCGAGGTGGACTGATTCGAGATCGTGATGCGGTGTTCGTTCAGCCACGCAGGAAGCGCGCCGACGCCACCCTTCTTCAGGTCCAGGAAGTGCAGGCTCGATCCGCAGATCAGCGCGGTGAAGACCGGCGCGAGCGCGGCGCTGAATGCCGGCGAGAACAGGAGGTCGAAGCGGTCCTCTGGGCCGACCGAGAGGTCATTCGTTTGACGGCAAACGTCGAAGGAGATGAATGCATGACACATCCGAACGCCGACGGGCTCTCCGGTCGAGCCCGACGTGTAGAACACGCACGCCAAGGAAGCCGGGTCAATCCGTGGCAGGTCGCAGGCCTGCTCGTGCTGCTCGAGCTTCTGTAGCTCGAGGACCTCCTCTCGGTGGAGCGAGCGAGCGCGGCTGAGGTGCGCGGGGGCCGCGATCACCGTGCGAACCTGCGCCCGCTCAAGGGTCGCGCGCAGGAGGTGAGCGTCCTGCGTTGGGTCGAGGGGCAGGAACGCGTGACCGGCGCGCAGCACACCCAGCGCCGCAAGGACGAAGTGCACATCGGGTCCGGCGAGGATCGCGATGGGCTCGCCGGTGCGGGGCGCTGCGAGGGCCCAGGCGACCCGCAGGGAGCGCTGGTCCAGGTCGGAATACGTCAGCGACTCTTCACCCACGAGCGCGGGTCGGCTCCCGAAGCTCTCACACGCGCGAGCGAAGAGCTCCGGCACCGGGACGGAGAACTCCGGCTCTTGGAACGCTCGGAAGCCGTTGCTGGACGGGGGCGGCGGGAGCGCGGTCGCCGGGGTAGATCGCGGGAAAGACGTCACCCTCTATTCGGGATGGGGGCCACTCGAGGTCCAAGGCCGGTCCCAGGCGCGGTCGACGGCGAGGGTGCTCAAGCCCTGCGCGACCATGTTCTTCTGGCTCTCGCTCTTGTCGTAGGCCCACGAGACGGCGCGCGTCGCGCCGAGCTGTCGCGCTTGGTCGAGACGATGCCGAATGAGCGCTGTGTGACAGCCGCGACGGGCATGCGACGGGAGCGTCGTGCCGCCGCAGAGGTACGCTTGCTGGCCTGAAACGTAGAGCATGCCGAGGCCCACCGGAGTCCCGTCGACGCGGCCAAGGGAGAAGTAGAGGTTGGGCAGGTTGAAGAGGCGGCGCATGTTGATCTTCGCGGCCTCGATGTTCGCCTTCTCGGCGCCAAAGCCGCGCAGGTACACGTCGAGAATGGTCTCTTGGTCTTCGGCGCCTGGCGTGACGACCTCTACTCCGGGCGGCAGCTCGTGCGTCTCGGTGGGCAGGTCCGAGAGGTCAGCGCCGACACGGGCGTAGCTGGGCCCCGGGGCAAAGCGGAACGCCTCTAACTCGTTCGTATGCGCTGCGAGGTCCGTGCCCGCTGCAGCGAGCAACTGAACGGGCTGCTGGACGGGCTCGTAGAACGCGGCGAGCTCCTCCATGTGCTCGAGGGTGTTTGAGCCGAAGTGGTAGACGCGATTGAAGTAGCCGACTTCCGTGAAGCGGAGCGCGAGCGATCCTCCAATCTTCTCGATGGCGACCCGCGACGGGTCGCCCGTATGCCGGTAGGCGAGGAGGCGCGCGGTGTCGTACTCCGCGAAGATCTCAAGAGCGCGATCGAGGTCGCGGTCGTCCCGCGTGGCGGCGGGGTGAGGCGGGGGCGAGTGAGGGCTGAGTGTGTCCATGGGGTTCGCCAAGGGGAGGCTCTGATGGGCGCAGCAGTCGGTGATGCGCCGGCGGATGAGTCCGGTCGTTGGCGGGGGAGAGGATAGCGCTCGGAGTCTTTCGGGGGGCGGTGAATGGGAGCCGTGGAGGCGTGGCGACATGCGTGACTCGCGGTCCTGCCCAGGTCGCTCAGCAGCACGAGCCGCGCAGCGCCCCAGAATGGGAAGGTGCGGGTGAGCGAGCGCTCCCGGTCATCCTCGGTCGCTGGGCTGGTCGTCCGGGTCGTGGTCCGCTGTGCCAGTCTCGCTGCCCCGTGAGCGGTCGGTGCGCGCCAGCACGCGCTCGCTCGCGGGTCGTGGAGAGTCGCGCGCCGGGGCAGGAGTTCGGCCGTGCCTCCACGACCTCAGACTGCGCTCAGCGGCACACCCAGGGGTGGTGCGGCTCCGGAATCAACCGTGGTAGAAGCGCTCGTCCACGATGCGACCCTCGGACCAGAGGGCACGGGTCACCTCGGCCATGGTCACGTGGGCTCCGTCCTTCTTGATGAACTCGATCATCGTCTCGGTGAAGGTGCGGTCGTCCTTCGCGGCGGCGACGACCTCGTAGCGCTCCCACTCCGCGACGTTGGACATGAAGGCCTCCTCGCGCTCGAGGTTCGCGGCGCGGCCGAGGGTGGGGGACTCCGTGTTCTCTTGCATGGAGACGTCCTCGGCGTAGAACTCGTCCATGGTGCGGCCGGTGGCGCGCCACCGGTCAGGGGCGCGGGCAGGCTGTGCTGGTGCACGGCTGTGGTTGGTCACGGACGATCCGGCCATGGCGCAGACGACGGGTTGCGGGAGGTCGGCGCCGTGGTGTGTGGTGTGACGTTGGTGGTTTGAACCTGGCTTGGGCCGAGGTCTTCCTGCCGCTGCGGGAGGGGGCGAGATCAGCTCGGGGGGGCGAGGCGCTCGAGGAGGCCCTCGAGGGTCTCGAGCTCCGAGGCCCTGAGCCCGGTGGCCTGGGCTGCGTGGAGCTCGAGGACCGGGTCGTCGAGGGCGTCCACTCGGCGGCGGCCCTCCGCGGTGAGGGTCGCCCGGACGACGCGACGGTCCTCGGTGCAGCGGCTCCGGGAGACGAGCCCGGCCGCCTCCATGCGGTCGAGGAGGCGAGTCACGTCGGGGACGCGGTTCACGAGCCGCTGGCCGACCATCTGACAGGGGAGGCCGTCCTTCGGACCCCCGCGCAGGATCCGAAGCACGTTGAACTGGGGCTGGGAGAGCCCGCTCGCCTTGAAGAGTGCTGCCGAGTCCCCGGAGAGGCGCTCGTGGGCACGCATGATCGCGAGGTAGACGTCGCGGGCAAGGGTGGGCTTCGACCGTTGGGGCATGGCGCGTTTATCGTCGATGTCAGTATCTGTTGCCACGGGCATTGCGGCAAATCTCACTCACGCTGAAGCCCATCGGAGCGAGAGCTGGGTCCAGTCATCGCCCCTCCCATCACCTGCGGCCCGGTCAGGCACCCTCCCGAGCCGGAGAGAGGTCCAGGCGGGTGGGGAGAGGCGGTGCGGGCTGGGCAGGGGGGCCCCTCTCAGCCGAGCACTCCGCGGACCACCTCGCCCTCGACGTCGGTGAGGCGGTGGCGGCGGCCCTGGAAGCGGTAGGTGAGGCGCTCGTGGTCGATGCCGAGCAGGTGGAGGATGGTGGCCTGCAGGTCGTGGACGCTGACCCGGTCCTTGACGGCGCTGAAGCCGAACTCGTCGGTGGCGCCCCAGGTGGTGCCGGGCTTGATGCCGCCCCCGGCCATCCAGATGGTGAAGCCGTAGGGGTGGTGGTCGCGGCCCTGGTTGGGGGCGCCGAGGATGCCCTGGCAGAAGGGGGTGCGGCCGAACTCGCCGCCCCAGACCACGAGGGTGTCCTCCAGGAGGCCGCGCTGCGCGAGGTCCTCCACCAGCGCCGCGGAGGGGGCGTCGGTGTCCGTGCACTGGATCTCGAGCTGGGTGTTCAGGTTGCGGTGCTGGTCCCAACCCGCATGCATGACCTGGACGAAGCGCGTGCCGCGCTCCACGAGGCGCCGGGCCATGAGGCAGTTGTAGGCGAAGGACCCCTTGCGGCGGACGTCGGGTCCGTAGGACTCCAGCACGTGCTCGGGCTCGGTGGAGAGGTCGGTGAGCTCCGGCACCGAGGTCTGCATCCGGTACGCCATCTCGTACTGGGCGATGCGCGTGCGGATCTCCGGGTCGCCCACCTCCTTGGCCCGCTTCTCGTTGAGGGCCGCGAGGTCGTCGAGCATGCGGCGGCGCAGGCCGCGGTCGATGCCGCCCGGGTCCTTCAGGTACAGGACCGGGTCACCGGTGCCCCGGAACTTCACGCCCTGGTGCACCGTGGGGAGGAAGCCGCTGCCCCAGTAGAAGTCGTAGAAGATCTGGCCGCAGGAGGCCTCCTTGTCCCTGGAGGTCATGGCCACAAAAGCCGGCACGTCGTCGGACATGCGCCCGAGCCCGTAGGAGAGCCACGCGCCCATGGTGGGCCGACCCGCCTGCTCCGCGCCGGTCATGAAGTAGGTGATGGCCGGGGCGTGGTTCACCTGGGTGGTGTGCATCGACTTCACGAAGCACAGCCGGTCCGCGATGGCCGCGGTGCGCGGCAGGAAGCTCGAGACCGTGGCGCCGCTCTCCCCGTGGCGAGCGAAGTCGGGGAGCTCCCCGAGCATGGCGCGGGAGGTCTGCCCGTCGAGCATGGTGCTGAAGCGCTTGCCCCCGGCCACGGAGTCGGGGATCGGCTCCCCGTGGCGCTGGCGCAGGATTGGCTTCCAGTCGAACAGGTCCACGTGGGACGGGGCGCCGTTCTGGAACAGGTAGATGACCCGCTTGGCCTTGGGCGCGAAGTGGGGGAGGGCGGGGAGCGCCTCCTGGGCCGCGGCCTCGCGGCCCAGCAGCCCGCCCAGGGCGAGGCCGCCCAGCCCGAGGGAGGCGTCCCGCAGGAGGGCGCGCCGGGTGAGGTCCGCGCGCAGCTCGACGTCGGGGTCGTTCATGGCCGGCAGAGGACCTCGTCCAGGTTGAGGAGGATGGAGCACACGACCGTCATGGCCGCGTGCACGTCGACGGGCAGGCCCTCGGCGGCGGGCGCTGCGCCCGCGGCGACCAGCTCGGCGGCGTCGCCCAGGTGGAAGGCGAAGTGGACCTGCTCCGCGCGGAAGCGCTCGAGCAGCACCCCGAGCTCGGCGGCGTCTGGCTCTCGCGCAGTGGCGGTGCGGAAGGCCCGGCGGACCGAGGCGCGGGCCTCCTCGTCACTGATGGACGCGTCGCCCCCGTGGGCGAGCTCGCCGGGAGGCGCGGTGGGCACCGGCGCGAGGACCCGAGCGGCGAAGCAGCGCGCCGCTTCCACGTAGCCCGTCTCGTTCAGGGTGGTGAGGGCGTGCAGCGGCGTGTTGGTCACCGTGCGGCCCACCTCGCACACCTGCCGCTTCGACGTGTCGAAGAAGAACGTCGGGCGCACGATCCGGCGCCAGAACACGTAGAGGCTCCGGCGATAGAGGGCGGCCCCCTCGTCCTGCCGGTAGCGGATCGTCCCGAAGGTCGCCTCCGCCCAGACGCCGTCCGGCTGATAGGGCCGCACCGGCACGCCGCCGAGCTCGGGCTCGAGCAGGCCCGCGAGGGCGAGGGCCTGGTCGCGGAGCATCCACGAGGGCAGGCGCGTGCGGGAGGCGCGCGCGAGCCGCTCGTTGTGGGGGTCGTCCTGGAAGCCGGTGCCCGTGGCGCTGGCGGAGCGGCGGTAGGCGCTGCTGCTGACGATGAGGCGGTGCAGGTGCTTCACGTCCCAGCCGCTGCGCACGAACTCGGTGGCCAGCCAGTCCAGGAGCTCGGGGTGGGTGGGCGCCGCGCTCTGCCGCCCGAAGTCCCCGGGGCTCGCCACGAGCCCGCGCCCCATGAGGGTCTGCCAGGCGCGGTTCACGGCGACTCGGGCGGTGAGCGGGTTCGCCGGATCGACGATCCACCGCGCGAGGCCGAGGCGGTCCCGCGGCGCGCTGGAGGGGAAGGGCGGCAGGAAGGCTGGCGTGTCCGCGGCCACGTCCTCCATGGGCTCCAGATAGCTACCGCGGCGCAGCAGGCGGGTCGTGCGCTGGCGCTCCGCCGGGAGCTGGTCCATGACCATCACGGGCAGGGCCGCGCCGCGCAGCCCGGCGGCCTCGGCCTCGAGGGTCCCGAGGCGCTCGGACCCAACCGCCCAGTCCGGGTCGTGCTCGGCGCGGAAGCGGGCGCGGATCTCGGAGGCCGACGCGGCGAGGAGGCCGAGGTCGAGCCCCTCGACCTCCTCCCCGAGCAGCTTGAAGTAGATGCCGCTCCGGCCGCCGGTGTTGACGATCTTGACCAGCAGGTCGTTCGCCCCGGCCGTGAGGTCCACCGTGACCCGCTCTTGGTCGGGCTCCGCGCCGCGGGCCACGTTCTTCGCGAGGACCTCTGCGCCGTTGACCCAGACCTTGATGGCGTCGTCGGAGCCCAGGGAGAGCTCCACGCGCCGAGCGGTGGGCGCGGTGATCTCTCGGCGGAAGTACATGGCCGCCACCTGGGGTGTCGACTCGTGCACCTGGCCGTCCACGAGCTCGGGGGCGTCCGTGTACTCCGCTGGCGCGGCCTCTGCGGGCGCTCCGGGCTCAGGGGCAAACGCCCCTGCGAAGAGAGAGCCTGGACCCTCCGCGCCAGGGAGGTAGGGACCGGACGTGCGCCAGGTGCCGAGAGCCGACGCTTGGCTCAGGGCGGGGTCTTGCTCCATTCGGTCCCGCCACGCCGCGAGCCAGCGGGCCTCGGCGGCGTCCAGCTCGGGGTCCGGCGCGAGGCGCGCGGCCTCCAGCTCGGCGGTCTCCGCTGCGATCGCCTCCAGGCGCGCTCGGTCGGCGGCGTCCAGGTACGGCAGCGTCGGCGCCGCGCGGCCGCCCTGGATCGCGCCGGACTCGGAGGTCTGGTTGAAGAAGTCGTAGAGCTGGAAGTACTCGCGCTGGGAGATCGGGTCGTAGCGGTGGTCGTGGCAGCGCGCGCAGCCGACGGTCAGGCCGAGCCAGGTGGTGGCGGTGGTCTCCACCCGGTCGAACACGTTCTCCGTGCGCGTCTCCTCCGCGATCCGGCCCCCCTCGCCGTTGTACATGTGGTTGCGGTTGAACGCGGAGGCGAGCACCTGCTCGGGCGTGGCGTCGGGGAGCAGGTCGCCGGCCAGCAGCTCGACCGTGAGCTGGTCGAATGGGACGTTGCGGTTGAGGGCGTCCACCAGCCAGTCGCGCCAGGGCCACATGGAGCGGGTGGGGTCCGCCTGGTAGCCGTCGGTGTCGGAGTAGCGCGCAGCGTCGAGCCACTCCCAGGCCATGCGCTCCCCGTAGGCGGGGCTCGCCAGCAGGCGATCCACCGCCCGCTCGAACCGGTCGTCCCAGGGGGACTCGAGGTAGGCCTCGAGGGCCTCGGGGGTGGGGGGCAGGCCCGTGAGGTCCAGGGTCACCCGCCGCAGCAGAGCGCCGGGATCCGCCTCGGGGGCCGGAGCGATGCCGTCGCGCTCGAGCGCCGCGAGGACGAAGCGGTCGATGGCGCCGCGGGAGCCTGTGCCGGGAGAATCAGCACCTGGGGGGAGGAAGGGGGGCGTCGGGCGCGCGGGCGGCACGAAGGCCCAGTGCTCGTCCCAGCGGGCGCCCTCCTGGATCCAGCGCTCGAGCAACTGGACCTCCTCCTCGCTCAGGGCGTAGTTGGAGTCCGGGGGCGGCATCTGCTCCTCGGGGAACTCCGAGCGGATGCGGGCGGCCAGCTCGCTCGCCTCCAGGTCCCCGGGGACCAGCGCGGGGAAGCCGTCCCGGTCGGCGAAGGCGTGCTCCTTCAGGTCCAGGCGGAGGCCAGCCTGGCGCCCCGCCCCGTCCGGACCGTGGCACGCGTAGCAGCGGTCCGAGAGGATCGGCAGCACGTCCTTGGCGAAGTCCACCGGAGCGGGATCCTCGTCCACGCCAGCCGCGACCCATGGGAGGAGAAGCGAGAGGAGGACGAGCGGGGTCGGCATGGACCCATGCTACCGGGCCGCTCCCCGTTGGGGCGCAGCTGCCGGGTTCGCGCTCGATCCGATACCCTCGGTCATGCTCCGCGCCGCCCTCCTGCTGTCTGCCCTCGTCGCCCTCGCCGCCGCTCCTGTCCACGGGCCCGCCGCGATCCGGCCGGATGATGGGGCTCCCCCGCTCAACGTGCTCTGGCTCTCGGTGGAGGACATGAGCCCGTGGATCGGCGCCTACGGCGACCGCACGGTGCCGACGCCGAACCTGGACGCCTTCGCCGCCGAGGCCCTGCGCTACGACAACGCCTTCGCGGACACGCCGGTGTGCGCACCGGCGCGCACCGCGCTGATCACGGGGATGTACCCCACGCGCATCGGCGCCATGCACATGCGGGTGCGGTCCCGCAGCAAGTCCGCGGGGGACGAGGCCTACGGCGACCTGCCCCTGTATGAGGCCGTGCCGCCGCCCTTCGTGCGCTGCTTCCCGGAGCAGCTGCGCCTCGCCGGCTACCACACCACCAACAGCTCCAAGACCGACTACCAGTTCGTGGCGCCGCCGGCGGTCTGGAACGCCTCGTCGCGCAAGGCCACTTATGCGGATCGGCCCGCAGGCGCGCCCTTCTTCGCGGTCTTCAACCACACGGGCACCCACGAGAGCCAGGCCTTCCCCGAGGCCCGCCAGCGGCCGAGCGCCGTGGCGCTGGGGGACGTGCCGATCCCGCCGATCTACCCGGATACGCCCACGGTGCGCGACGCCATGAAGCGCACCTACGACAACATCGCCGCCATGGACGCGTGGTTCGGCAAGCAGCTCAAGAGGCTCGAAGACGCGGGGCTCGCGGACTCCACGGTGGTGTTCTTCTTCTCCGACCACGGGATGGGGCTCCCCCGGGGCAAGCGCTCGGTCTACGGAACGGGGACCCGGGTGCCGCTCCTGGTGCGCTTCCCCCAGGAGCGCTGGCCCGGGGGGCTCGCGCCCGGCACGGCCACCGATCGCCTGGTGAGCTTCATCGACTTCGGGCCGACGGTCCTGAGCCTCGCGGGCGTCGAGCCGGACCAGCGCCTGGACGGCCGCGCCTTCCTGGGCGACTTCGAGGCGCCGCCGCGGGCGCACGTGTTCCTGCACGCGGACCGCTTCGACGCGGCGCGGGACCGGACCCGCGCGGCCACCGACGGGCGGCGGCTGGTGGTGTGGAACCTGATGCCCGAGGTGCCGCACCTGATCGCCAACGCCTACCGGGAGCGGATCCCCATGACCCGGGACCTGTACGACCTGCGGGACGGGGGCGCCCGCGCCTCGACCCGGACCCCCGCCCAGTGGCAGACGGGCTCGAGCCGCCGTCCTGAGGTGGAGTGGTACGACCGGGCGGACGACCCCTGGGAGGTGCGCGACCTCCACGGCGTCCCCCTGTCGGCGGCGGGGCGCGGGGCCTTCGAGGCCCTCGAGGTGGCGATGGAGGCCTGGATGAAGGACACCGGCGACCTGGGCCTGATCGAGCCCGAGACACGGATGGTGCGCGAGCGCCTCTGGGGTGGCGACGCCCAGCCGATCACGGCCTCTCCCGACCTCATGCCCCTGTCCACCGGCGGGGCCATCGGGTTCGACTGCCCGACGGAGGGGGCCTCCATCGCCTTCCGCTTCGACGACTCGAAGGGCTGGACCCCCTTCGGCGGCGAGCCGGTCGAGGTCCCGCCCGGCGCGACCCGGGTGCAGGCGGTGGCCCACCGCATCGGCTTCAAGCGCTCCGAGGTCGTGACGCGGGAGCTCTGAGACGGGCGGGCCGTGGCCGGGGCCCTGGCGTGGGTCGCGGATCGTCGGCATCAAGTCGAGACTCGTGCAGGACCAGGCGACCAAATCACGCCCTGGGGGAGGTGGGACTGAGGAGGCGTATTGCCCTCACTCCGATAGCCTCGCTACTTCTCACTTCTTCCCATGCTTGTCCTCCTCGCCCTGACCTTGGCCCAGTCTCCCTGTTCGCCTTCGGAGGTCGTTCCGTCCGCGTTGGCGCGATCTGCTCAGTACGGCGAGATCATGGCCGCGGACGGAGATCGGCTGATGGTGGCGGAGGCCTCGACCGGTCCGGACCCGGACCCGGACCCGGTGCTCGTGTTTGAACGTGACCTGGCGAGCGCGGCTTGGGTCGAGTCCAGACTCTCCCGTTGACCGCTGCCCAGGGCGGCTCCCTGACGGACCTCGACCTCGACGGGGATCGCGCCATCGCCGGGATGAGCCCTCCTTCCGCTCCATGGTCGCTGGTGCGTGACAGTGCCACGGGCCTTTGGAACTGGGAGGAGCAGATCGGGAGCTCCATATCGGCTGCGGTCACCCCCGTTGTCGCCATCCACTCCGCTGGCCGTCAGGGCTTCAGGAGCTCCCCGAAGCCGGCCAGCGCCAGCTGGCGAAGCGCGAGCCGCTGCCGGGCTCCCTCGCGGATCAGGGTCGGCGGCTCTCCGAGGCGCACCATCGGGCTGGCCGGGGCGGGGCTGCGCCGACGCTGGGCGGGGGGGATGCGTGAGTCGTCGATGAGAGCCGTGACGGCGCCGCCCCGGAGCGCCTGCGGGAGCTGGCTCGCCAGCACCGCGTTGCCGGTACCGGAGGCGTTGGCCGAGGTCACGAAGAGGGTGCGGCCCGCGGCGCGCTGGTGCACGAGCACCTCGTCGAGCAGCGATCCCAGCCCCACGAAGACGGCCAGGGTCTCCGTCGTCCCCACGCCCTCGGGCGTGGGCGGCGCGCCGTGCCGGCGGGTGCCGATCAGCCCCATCGTGGCGGTCAGCTCCGAGAGCTCGGGGTCGGCCAATCCGGCGAGCTCCTGCAGGTGGCTTCGGCCCTCGTGGAGGGCGCTTCCGCCGACCGACAGCGGGCGGGAGCGGTCCCGGCCCTTCAGCTCGAAGATGCGGTCGACGCCGGCGGCCGAGCTCGCCGCTGCCACGTAGCCGACCGGGCAAGGGGCGACGATGACGCCGTCCTCGTCGAGGGCGTCGAGCAGCGCGCCCAGGGCACTCGGGGGCACACTCATGCGCGTGCCTGCCTCGCCCTCGCGACCTTGGGACGCTCGCCTGGCTGAGGCTGCAGCACCTGCCTGGCCTTCGGGGGCAGCTCACCCTGGTGGGCTGAAAGACTCAGCTCGTCCAGGTGAACTTGCTCGTCCAGCTGAGCCTTCTGGTCCCTCCGGGTCAGCTGAGCCTCGGCTGGAGCGCGCGACAGCACGCGCTCCAGGTCGACCCGGGCGCTGCCCGACGCGTAGGCCTCGGCCTTGATTCTGTCGCGGATCGTAGCTGCGGCCTCGCGGCTCAGTTCGACGCCGAGCCCACGGGCCACCTCCTCGACGACCCGGGTGCTCGCCAGATGGGTCAGCTCCACCCGGCGGGGGACCTCGAGCACACCCTCCGCGTCGTAGGGTTGGAAGGCCTCAGGCGCGACGAAGGGCGTCCCCGTCGAGATGGAATTCACCCCGGTCCCGACGAAGGGGTCCGTGACCCGCCGCGGCATGTCCAGGACCGCGGCCGCAGCGCGGGCGGTCTCGACGATCCGCTCGGGGCGCCAGCCGGGGATGCCCAGGCGGGCGCGGTCGGTGCCGAGATCCTTCAGCTGCCCGTCGGTCGCCGTGGCCAGCACCCCGAGCAGCTCCTCGGTGTTGCCGAGCCCACTGCGCTCGCCGAGCCCGAGCCACGAGGTGCCGAACATCCGGTGCCCCAGCTCCAGGGCCTGCAGGTTCAGGCCGAGGGCCAGACCGAGGTCGTTGTGGAAGTGGGCGTGGACGCAGACCTCGGGCTCGAGGCGCCGGGTGATCCGCGTGAGCCGGTCCCGGTGGCCGAGGGGGTGCAGCCGGCCGACGGTGTCCGCCAACATGATGACCTCGGCACCCTCCCGCGTGAGGCGGTTCGCAGCGTCAGCCACCGCGTCAGGCTCGGCCCGTCCGATGTCCGCGAGGCAGACGTCGATCGACACCTCACCGGCGGCCTCCTCGAGCCCCAGTCGCAGGAGCCGGACGGCCTCCTCGAGAGCCTCTTCCGGCGTGGCGTGCAGCATGGCCGAGGCGAGCGGGCGGGAGGCCGGCACCACGAACAGCACTCGACCCGCATGGGCGTCTCGCATCAGCTCGATGCACTGCACGAGGTCACGTTCGATGGTGCGGCAGACCACCTGCTGGTAGCCGACGTCGAGGGCCTCGAGGCACTGCCGCACGCAGTCGACCTCACCGGGGCCGATGGCCGGGAAGCCGACCATGGAGACGAGGCACTCGTCGGCGTGCTCCCCGATCACGTCGGCCGTGCGCCGGAAGAGGTCCACGCGTTGGGGGCCGAGGAGCAGGGTCTTGGCCTGGGCTCCGTCCCGCGCCACCTCCTCACAGAGGACGAGGCGACCATCGCGGAGGGTCTCGGGCAGAGCGCCGGGGCCAGGATGACGGGGGAGAGCTGTGTTCATTGGACAAGGTTCATCGGACAAGGGGCTTGTGGCTCGTGGCTTGCACCATGCAGATGAATCGGCGGCGCCGGATCGGACAGGAGAACGCCGGAAGTTCGGGTTCCAGCGAGGAATCGAGCTCGCCGCTCATCGGTTGTCGCCGTGCAGCGGGCGTGCGGCGACCGAGCTCTCCTTCCCTGTCTCAATCCAGGCCGTCTTGTCCGCGAGCGGGGGAGGGCATGGGCGCCGAAGCGATGGGGCGCCGAAGCGATGGGGCGCCTCGCCCCGCCGTCGCAACGTGCCGAGGGCTGAGCCACTCTCCGAGGGCGACTCCACCACCCGCGGCGACGCCGTGGCCCTCGCGGGCGCCCTCGACGGCCCTGCTCGACGGCCCTGCTCGACGAGCTGCCCCTGGCGAGAGGGGCCGCGCGGTGGTGACGTTCAAATTCGCTCGGGCGCAGATGGCCGAACGGGTCGAGCAGGCGCTCGACGAGGTGCTGGACTCCTGCCAGCCCTGACGGGCGACGGGCCCCTCGTCCGGTGGACCTCCGGGAGGCGGTCCCGCTCAGCCCTCTCGGTTCATCCGGAACCAGGCCATGATCAGCAGCACGCCGCCAACCGCCATCGTCAACTCGCCGAGGGTTTCGTAGGCGCTGTACCCATTGACGGACAACAGGACGGCACCGGCCAAGAAGACCAGGGCGGAGATCAGGGCGTTCGCTTGATGGTTGTTCATTGAATCGTGGCCCGAGGCCTCAACGGGGAAGGGAGTCTGCGGGGGGGACCGCCTGAGTGAGCGCGGCCGCCCGCGTCGACGGATCCGGGCGCCGCGGGGGCCAGGATCGAAGAGTGACGCCTCCGCTGGCCTGGCCACGGTCCAGCGCGAGAGCTCCCCCGCCGGCCGCCGCGCCACGCGCTCGGCGTGCCCCACCTGCAGGTGGATTTCGCATCGGTCCCCGAGGTCCTCCACGCCCGCCGCCGTCGCCTCGAGTGCGCACGGGCCTTCCGGCTCCGCCAGCCAGAACCGGTCGGGCCGGAGCCCCAGGACCACGGCGCGCGGTGAACCGGCCGCCGCGTCCCCGAGGGGGAGCCGGGCCTCTCCGATCGTCATGGTTTCGTCCGCGATCTCGGGGGACAAGCGATCCAAGCTGCGACCTGGCGGAGCGGGGGATCGTTGGGGGTGAGCGGAACAGGAGGGAAATACGACGGGCGGCCCGGGGAAGGGCCGCCCGCTCTTACCGAGAATGACGATCGCGCCGGGCTGTGGAAGACCGAACTACGCACTCCGCAGCGGAGCCCCGCACCTGATGACGGTCAGTCCATCCGCTTCACGTCGGGCATCGTCCAGCTCTTGTCGAAGTACGACTCGAGCGGACCGTAGAGGCGAAGGTAGACGAAGAAGCCCTTCTCAGGATTCGACTCGATCCAGTTGTTCTCGTAGCCCGCGGGCGGGCTGCCGCCGACGAAGACCTTCGTGCTCCCGTCAGGCTCGACCTTGAGCCCGCTCTGAACCGAGCTG
>JAQWJQ010000273.1 GCA_029248265.1 Planctomycetota bacterium | reverse complement strand
GAGTTGAAGCCGGAACCATCCACGACCTGCTGGATCTTTCGATACAGGGGACGAGTGATCTTGACGGTGACTTTGGACTCTCTCACGGCGAGTAGTGGATGCGGCTTCTTAGCGACTTGGAGCGCTGGATCAGGGCCGTTCAGCGGCCCCGACACTCCAATTGCACTCCGATCGTACTCCTATCGGAGCCTCAGCGTGGCAACTTGAGTGCGATTGGAGTGTCCCGCCTTGGGGCATCCTCGATCACTCGCAGATCGCCCAGCCCCAGCACACCCACCAGCCACACCAAGCGCCACTGGCCCAAGTAAGCTTCCCCACAACCCCGTGAACACCACCGGGGCAACCCTGAATCACATGCAGTTCAAGACCATCCTCCTCCCCCTCTCGCTGACCCTCGCCCTCGCCGCCTGCCCCGGCGCAGAGGACGCCGACCCCGTGCAGCTGATCCAACAGGGTCAGTACGACCAGGCCATCGAGGCCGCGGAGGGCCTGCTCGCGTCGGTCGAGGCGGGCTCCGCCGACCACAAAGATCTCGTCATCGTCTACGCCGAAGCCCTGGCCGAGAGCCGGGCCGACGAGTCGCGGGACGCCTTCCTGGCCTTCGCCAGTGAGTATCCGGACATGGTCGTTCAGAAGGACTACAAGTACGTTGTCAGCGGGCTGAGGACCCACTCCGCGTACCTGCAAGCCATCGACGTCATGGACGCCGGCAAGAAGCGCTGGGCCGACGACGCGACCATCGACGAGCTCGTTGAGGCTCTCAAGCAGGACATCGCCAAGTCCGGCGACGCCGACAGCATGGCGAAGATGAAGGGCCTCGGGTACATGTGAGCAGTGGAGGGTCCACCCCACGAGGACCCTCATGACGCGGGGCCGCGCCGGAACACCGGCGCGGCCCCGCGCTCATTCTCCCCCGCAGTCACGCCGAGCACGCTCGAGGGTGAGCCCCTCAGCCGCCAGGCAAGCGCGCGCTCAGTCCCCGATGGGCGGAAAGACTCGGGCGGGGTCGCGGTCGACCCAGATCGTGGGGACGTCCGCTGTCCCCGCAGGCCCACCTGGGTCGTTGGGGTTCGACGCCCCGAAGGCCCAGATGGCGCCCGACTGAAGCACGCGCACCACGCTGCCCGCCTCGAAGGAGTCGTCGGCGCTGGCGCCATCGTCGATGAGGAAGCCGAGGAAGTTGTAGGCACTCGAGAGGATCCCGTTCTCGCCAAACGCGAACATCGCGAGGTCCGTGTGACCCTCCGCGTTGCTTCGCTGGCCGGCGGCGATCAGGGTCCCGTCCGGTCCGATGGCCAGCGACTGGAGGCTCGTATCTCGACCGAAGTCAATCTCAGGGTTGTTCGTGGAGCCCTCCCTCAAGGTGACCACTCCCGTGCCCGTGGTCGGCGACGAGAGGCTCCCTGCGAAGGTGGTGTCCGCGCTACCGTCCGGGAGGAGCCTCCAGACCGCAGGCTGGTCCCGCACCACGACCCCACCAAACAGGCCCGTCAGCGAGCCAGCCAAGACAAGGTTCGCCGCGGCGTCGAGGCTCGCCTCTCCGCAACGCGCACCATAGGTGACGCCGCTGAAGGACCGCCGGGGCTCGACCGTTCCACCGCCGAAGCTCGCCACGGCGCCGCCGGTCGCCGGGTCGATGGCCAGGATCCGGATCCCGCCACCAGCGTGCCCGATGACGTAGTACCGATCGCCGGCCGCCACGACCTCGGAGGCCCCCTCGTTGCCAAACTCGGGCGCGGCGGGCACGTACGTCACCCCGGCAGCGCCGAAGTTGGCGTCGAGGGTCAGGTCCGAGAGCAGGCTCCAGGTCGCGTAGGTCCGCGAGCCGATCCCCTGGAAGCCCACGGCGACGAAGCCCCCGGACGCGGTCGGCGCCACGTCGAGGATGGCCTGGTCCGTGATGGCGGGGTTGGGGAGATCCGAGCGAGCGGACGTACTCCCATCCGGCGTCACGCGCCAGAGAGCGGCCTGAGAGAAGCCGCTGGAGGCGCTCTCACGGGCCCAGCCTCCAACGATCAGGTCCCCAGACAGGGCGTCTACCGTGAGGGAGGTCGCGCCGCTGACATCGAAGGGAGACACCTCGAGCACCCGGACCCCCCCCTGACCGAAGTCGGGGTCGAGGCGGCCGTCGGGGAGGTTCGCTCCGACCTCCGAGGCCGGGCTCGCCCTGAAGCGTGCGACGAAGGCTGTCGCGGCCGTCCCGCAGCCTGGCTCGAGGCAATCAGTCGTCCGCCAGCCGCAGGCCACGACCTCCCCCGATGCCAGCTCCACCGCGTCCGAGAGGAACGCGCGTGCGCCGGCCCCTCCCAACTCCGGGTGGTTCTTGATATCCAGGAAGGCACAGCCGCCGCCGAAGAACTGGGCGTCAAAGGTGAACTGCGCATCGGCCGAGTTGTTGGGCTGAGCGAGCACGGAGACCCGGAGTGTGTTCACCCCGCTGGTCTTCGGAGAGCAGTAGCTGAGGAAGTAGAAGCTGTTCGCGAGGTCCCGGACCTGCCCCCCGATCTGCTCGAAGGCCTCCGCCAACTCACCGAAGTCCGTCGCCGTCGCGGTCCCGTCCGGACCGAGCGCCGAGAGCACCGCGCCGTCGTACTCCTCTCCGACGCCGATGGTGAAGGCCGTGTACTCCGTGCCCTCAGCGCTCGCGCCTTCGATGGCGTCCAGAGCGTCCTGGAGCGTGACCGCAGGCCCAGCCTGGTGCGTCCCATCCGTGAACGTCACGAGCGTGAGGGAGCGGTTCTCGACCCCGGTGTTCGCCGCGCTCACGTCCACCTCATCCAGCGCGTCCACCCCCTCAACGACGGCGCCGTAGAGGTTGGTAGAAGTGCTGAAGGGCGGCTCGTCGTTCAGCGCGTCGATCGCAGAGAGCAGGAGCTCGCGGTCGTTGGAGAACCCGAAGTCGTACCCAGAGATCTCGTGAATCATCGGAGAGCCATCGAACCAGCTCACCTTGACGTAGTTCTCGGGCTCGGAGGTGACCGCCTCGATGAACTGCCGGGCCCCCTCCTGGACCTCGACCGCGCCTCCAGACTGGACGCTGTTGCTGCGGTCGAGGATCAGGTGGAGGTACGAGCGGAACACCTGAGGTTGCGCCACCAGCCGCTGCGCGCTCTCGGTCTGCGAGACGAGCTGCTCGTTCTCGTAGACGTTGAAGTCCGCGCCCGTCAGATCTGCCGCCGGCGAGCCGTCCCCCTCCGTCACCTTGAGGAAGACGCTGACACGGCCCGGCAGGTCGACGCGGGCGTCGGGCGAGAGCGCGGTGACCGTCGCAGGTGTCCCCGCGCCCGGCTCCGGGCTCTGGCCGCCACCGCCGCACGCGGTGAGAGGTGTGAGCGCAAGGGCGCCCATGAGCACACGTCGCAGAAGGCGAGAGCGGCCCCACAGGTCCGCTTCAGTGGCAGGTTCAATCTTCAGCATGATCAGAGGTGCCCCAAGGCACCGAGGACCCCGCCTTGGCGCCCGCTCGGGCGCCAAAGACTGTGAAGAAGTACGGGGGGCAGACTCAAGAGAAGTCCACCAACGTCGCGGCATCTCCCTCGGCGGACAGGCCGACTCAGACCGGGCGCTGGGCCAGCCCCACGCGGACCTGGACCCCCGCGCTGGGGAGCCCCCTGGGCGCCGCCACGCTAGCCCTTGCCGAGCGCCTCGCGGAGGGCCGCCAGGCAGAGCTTCACGTTCCGCTCTGTGGAACCGGCCCCCATGAGGCCGACGCGCCAGGTGTTGCCCTTCATAGGCCCGAGCCCACCGCCGATCTCCAGCCCATAGTGCTCGAGCAAGTGGCCGCGGACCGCCCCATCATTCACCCCGTCCGGGATGGCGATGGTGGTGAGCGGTGAGAGCCGCTCGCCCGCGGGCACCCGAGGGGTGAGCCCCAGCGACTCGAGGCCAGCGCAGAACATCTCGGAGTGGCGGCGATGCCGCTCGAAGCGAGCGTCGAGTCCCTCCTCCAGCACCAGGCGCAGGGCCTCATGCAACCCGTACAGCATGTTGATGGGCGCGGTGTGGTGGTAGCTGCGCTCCTCGCCCCAGTAGCCCTGGATCAGCGAGAGGTCGAGGTACCAGGACTGCACCGGGGTCTTGCGCGCCTGCATCTTCTCCACGGCACGCTCAGAGAAGGTGACCGGGGCGAGCCCGGGAGGACAGGAGAGGCACTTCTGAGTGCCGGAATACGCCGCGTCTACGCCCCAACCGTCGATCTCAACGGCGTGACCCGCGAGTGAGGTCACACAGTCGATGAGCAGCAACGCGCCCAGCTCGTCCGCCAGCTCTCGCACCGGTGGGATCGGCTGGAGGACCCCCGTGGACGTCTCTGCGTGAACGACCGCTACCAGGTCGTAGCGCGGGTGCTCCGCGCCTGCGCGGAGCGCCTCGGCCTCGAAGGCCCGGCCCCACTCTCCATGGACCTCCGTCACGTCCGCGCCGCACCGTCGGGCGACCTCGGCCATGCGAGTCCCGAAGACTCCATTCACGCCGACGAGGACACGGTCCCCGGGCTCGAGGAGATTGACCATGCACGTCTCCATCCCAGCCGAGCCGGTCCCCGACATGGGCATGGTCAGCTGGTTCTTCGTCCTGAAGACCGCGCGGAGCATCCCCCCGATGTCGTCCATGACCTCGAGGAACTCCGGGTCGAGGTGCCCGAGCGTCGGGCGAGCCATGGCCGCGAGCACCGCGTCCTCCACATCGGAGGGACCGGGGCCCATGAGGACGCGACGCGGAGGGGTCAGGCTGCTGGGGAGAGACATGTTCAGGCGCGTTTTGGGTCAGAGGCGGCGGAGAACCGTGTACGTACGCCGGGGCTCCCCGGCTCACTGATGACATCTTCCGGCAGCGACCGTCATCGTCCACCTCGTGTACCGGACTTCTGCAGATGCAGGGAGGCTCGAAGGCGCGCCACCGTGGGGCCAGCGTCGAGGGTCCGCGACCTGGCGAGAGAGCCAGCGCCCTGCCCCAAGACGAGGCACGCCCCATCCGCGCGTGCTTGCTCGCACGCCGCCCACAACAATCGAGGGCCCCTGAGCGTCAATTAAGTACCCTCGCAACGGGCCAACAGGACTGGCCTCTTTGCCCGAGAAAGCCCCTTCCCCAGGATTCAAATGCACCGCTTGATCACCTGCGCCACCTTGGTCGCAGCCACGGCCTCCCTGAGCCAGGCCCAACAGCCCTCCATCTTTGTGGACTTTGGCAGCGCCCTCGCGGGGGGCGGCGTCCCCTCGAGCACCTATTCGGGCGCGGCATCGGGGCCGGGCCACTGGAATGAGTTTGATCTCGACGCGATCGCAGGCCCCATCCTCGTCTCGCCCCCGCTGAACGACATCAGCAACGCACCGACCCCCGTCACGCTCACCTGGGACGGGCTCGGCGTCACCCCGTCGTCCCTCTTCTTCGACGAGCCGTGCACCCTCGGCGACGACCAGGCGCTGATGGATGACTGCGGTTACATCGGAGGTCCGAGCCAACTACGGTTCGACGGCCTCGCCGCCGGCACATACACCGTCCTCACCTACGGCATGGCCCCGGACAGCCCGGTGTTCCTCACGAACTTCGCGGTCCCTGGTTCGGTCGATCCGGCGCAGGACGTCGGCGGAGACTTCTGCCTTGGCTTCGCCCCCGGCGTCACTCACGCCCAACACGTCGTCGCCATCGGCGCTGGGCAGCCGCTCCTCGTTGACATCTCGGTGACCGCACAGTTCGACACCATCAACGGGATCCAGGTGTTCCCCGGCACGGGCCCCAGCTTCGGGACCAGCTTCTGCGGCCCCGCCGTCACCAACTCCTCGGGAGCGCCGGCAGAAGCCAGCGTTTCCGGTTCGCCTGCGGTCGGCTTGAACGACCTCACCCTCGTGTGCAGCTCCATGCCGGCGAACTCCTTCGGCTTCTTCCTGGTGAGCCAGACCCAGGGCTTCGTGGCCAACCCCGGCGGAAGCCAGGGCAACCTCTGCCTGAGCGGGGCTATCGGCCGCTACGTCGGGCCGGGTCAGATCCTGAACTCAGGCGCCGCTGGCGAGATCATGCTCCCCGCGGACCTCACGCTGATCCCGAGCCCCACAGGCTTCATCTCGGTGGCTCCTGGCGACGTCTTCAACTTCACAACCTGGTTCCGCGACTCGTCCATGGGCACCGCGACCTCGAACTTCTCCCAGGGCATCGAGGTGACGTTCCAGTAGGCGGCGTCGCGAGCGGGCGCGAGCCCCTCGGTCCAGTCAGCGCTCCGCGCTGGCAGCGGCCTGACGAAGGAGGCCCCGCGGCACGCGCCGCGGGGCCTCCTTCTCGATGGGGCGCCGCGAACGGCGCCCGAAGCATCAGAGCGTCGCCGAGAAGCGCGTGCCCTCGAAGGCGGCGATCAGCGCCTTGGAGTCAACGTTCGCTCCTGCGCAGTCGACCGTCGCGGTCTTCTTGTCGTAATCCACCACGACGTCGGACTCTTCGATTCCGTCGAGCTCAGCAAGTGCAGACCGCACTTGCGGGGGGCAGCCCGCGCCTCATGTCATGCCCGTGAGCCGAAGCGTCACGGTCTGAGCTTTGGCGAGGCCCATGTCGGCGGCGTTGCCGTCGGCCGGGGTGGTCGACGTTTCAATTTCGGTGGTCTCGGCCGTGCAGGCCACAAGGCCGAGCGCGAGCACCGCGGGGAGGAGGGTCTTGAACATGTTGATCTGGGTGATGTTGGAGGGACCCGCATAGTGTAGCCCAAGTCGATCGGCCCCCGCTGTTGGGCAAGAGTGCGCCCGCCCCCTCGCTTCCCTGCCCCCCCTGAACCCTCCGCCATGACGCCCCGAGACCTGGAAAGCCGGATCCTGCTCGAAGCGGGGACTCTCCTCGTCATCGACAAGCCCCCCGGCCTCCCGTCCACCGGCCGGAGCCTCGACGATGAAGACTGCCTCCAGCACGCGGTGATCGAGCGGGCTGGGGGCATGGTCTGGGCGGTTCATCAGCTCGACGCAGACACCAGCGGCGTCAACCTGTTCACCACGGAGAGGCGCCAGGTGGCCGCCCTGAAGGGGGCGCTCTCCGCGCCCTCCGCGCGAAAGCACTACCTCGCCATGGTCCACGGGCGACCGGCGTGGGAGACACGGACCGTCACCGACCCCATCGGAATGGTGGACGGCACCAGCCTGGGAGTCATCGCGAACGGGCGCTCGGCCCACACGGAGTTCGAGGTCCTCGATCGCGGACCGGAGCATTCCCTCCTGGGCATCAGGATCCGCACCGGGAGGACCCACCAGGTCCGGATCCACGCCGCGCACCTGGGCCATCCGCTCGTTGGAGAGGAATGGTACCGCTCCCCCCCATGCTCCCTGCACCCGCGCCAAGCCCTCCACGCGAGCCGACTCATCCTCGAGGGCCAGCGCCGCCTCGACGTGGCAGCGCCGATCCCCGAGGATCTTGAGCGGCTCGCCAGCGAGCTCAGCCTCCGCCTGGACCGTGCCGCCTCCCGCTGACGCCCTCGCCCCGCATCGGTCCAGGAGCGCCGGACGAACGAGCCGCTACCTGACCGGCGCCCCCTCCCCTCCCATGAAGCAGCACCCTCGACCCGGAGCCCTCGCGCTTCTCACTCTCTCCCTGGCCGCGAGCTGCGCGCCGGAGCCTCCTCAGGGTGCGAGCCCCGGGCGTGACGGGGGTGAGCGCCCCGCCCCCGTCGAGGTCGCTGAGATCGAGACCGGAGCCCTCACCGAGCGGCGGGTCTTCACGGGCACCCTCGAGGCCTCCGCGGAGGTCCTCGTAGCGCCGCGGATCGCGGGCAACGTGGAGCGCCTCACGGTGGACATCGGCGACGCGGTGGAGAACGGCCAGGTGATCGCCTGGATCGACGACGACGAGCTGGTCCAGTCCGTCGCCCAGGCCGAGGCCGACCTGGCGGTCGGAAAGGCGACCCTCGAGGAGGCCGAGGCCTCCGCGGAACTGGCCACGCGCACCCTGCAGCGGCAGGCCCAGCTGCGGAAGGAGGGGATCGCCTCTGCCGCCGAGCTCGACACCGCGGCCGCAGCGGAGGCGGCGAGCCGCGCCAAGGTCGCCGTGGCCCGCGCCCGCGTCCTCCGCGTCGAGGCCGCCCTTGAGACGGCGCGCGTCCGGCTCGGTCGGACCCGCATTGTCGCAGAGTGGGGAGACGTCGCCCCCCGCCCGACCGTGGCCGACGGCCCGCCCCTCGTCGCTAGCCCGCCGCGCTACGTCGCCGAGCGCCGCGTGGACGTGGGCTCCGTGGTGAACTCAAGCACGACCATGCTGTCCCTCGTGGCGCTGGACCCGATCGTCGCCGTGGTCTTCGTGCCAGAGCGTGACTTCTCTCGCCTCGCGGTCGACCAGCGCGCCTCCTTCAGCACCGACGCGTACTCCGGTGAGTCCTTCGAGGGCCGGATCGCCCGTATCGCGCCGGTCTTCCGCCGCAGCACGCGTCAGGTGCGGGTGGAGCTCGAGGTCTCCAACGGCGACCTGCGCCTACGTCCGGGGATGTTTGTCCGCGCCACCCTTGAGCTCGCGCACGAGCCCTCCGCCACCATCGTGCCCGTGAGCGCCCTGATTACCCGGGAAGAGGTCGAGGGGGTCTTCGTCCTCCCCCATGGCGCGAAGACGGTGCGCTGGTGCCCTGTGCGCCGCGGTCTCCGAGAGAACGACCGTGTCCAGGTCTTCGGTGACGGCCTCAGCGGCGCGGTCGTGATCCTCGGACAGGAGCTCTGCGACGACGGGAGCACGGTCGCCGTCTTCCCGGCCGAAGCCGCCACGAGCACGCCTCGATGAGCCTCCCCGCCGCCAGCGTCCGGCGCCCGATCTTCGCGACCATGGTGTCGCTCATGGTCGTCGCCCTCGGCGTCTTCGCCCTCGGCCGGCTCCGGATCGACCTGCTACCCGAGGTGGAGATGCCCTCGTGCACGGTCCGCACCACATACGAGGGCGCGAGCCCCGAGGTGGTCGAGCGGCTGGTCACCCAGATCATCGAGGAGGTGGCCGCGACGGTCCCCGGCGTTGAGGAGATCGAGTCCACCTCGCTCGAGGGCTCGAGCCGGGTGACCGTGCGCTTTGGGTACGGGGTGAACGTCGACGCTGCCGCCATCGACCTGCAGGCTCGCGTGGACCAGGAGGTGGACGAGCTTCCCGACGAGGTGACCCGCCCGCGGGTCCAGAAGTTCGACATCGGCAGCTTCCCGATCGTCATCCTGGGGGTCAGCAGCAAGCTCGACCCGGTGGCGCTGACGGAGTTGGTGGAGGACCAGATCCGCTTCCGGTTCTCTCGGATCCCCGGCGTCGCCCAGGTCGATCCCTGGGGGAGCTTCACGCGAGAGGTCCGGGTCGAGCTGGACCCCCAGCGGCTGAACGCCCTTGGAATCCCGCTAGACCGGGTCCTCACCGCCCTGCGCGACGCCAACCTCGACCGCCCCGCAGGCCAGCTCGAAGATGGCCGCTATGAGGTCACCCTGAGGGCGCCCGCCGAGTTCCAGACCCTGGACGAGATCCGCGACACGGTGATCCTGGAGCGTGGCGCTGGCGCCGTGACCATCGGCCAGATCGCCGTGGTCAAGGACACCTATGAGAAGCTCGACCGGTATGTGCGCGTGGACGGAGACCTCGGGCTACGGGTCGCGATCCGCAAGCAGTCGGACGCCAACACCGTGGAGGTCGCCAAGGCAATCCTCGCCGAGGTCGAGCGCGTCAACGTCGCCTATCCCCAGCTCAACGTGGTGGTCACCTCCAACCAGGGGGACTTCATCCGCCGGTCCATCGAGAACGTGGCGAGCTCGGTCCTCTACGGCAGCGGCTTCGCGATCCTGGTGCTGCTCTTCTTCCTCCGGAGCTTGCGGAGCACGCTGGTCATCGCCGCCTCGATCCCGATCTCCATGGTCGCCACCTTCGCGCTCCTCGAACTCGGCGGCCTCACCCTCAACCTCATGACCCTCGGAGGGCTCGCCCTGGGCGTGGGGATGATGGTCGACAGATCCGTGGTCGTCCTCGAGAACATCTTCCGCAGGCGGAGCGAGTACGGCGAGGACGCCATGACGGCCTCGGTCGAGGGTGCCAACGAGGTGGCGAGCGCCATCCTCGCGAGCACGATCACCACCCTGGTGATCTTCCTCCCCCTCGCCTTCATTGACGGAGTGGCGGGGGCGCTCTTCGGAGAGCTGGCGCTCGTGGTGGTCTTCAGCCTGGTCTGTTCGCTCCTCGTCGCCCTGAGCCTCGTCCCGGTCCTCGCCTCGCGGCTGCTGGCGCGCCCCAGCGCCCAGGGCTCGTTCGCGGCCTTCGCCGAGCGTGGCTTCGAGCGCCTCGATGGCGCCTACGCAGGCCTGCTGCGCCGAGCCGTCCGCCGCCCGATGGTGGTGGTGGTCCTCTCCACCGCTGCGCTGGGCGCCAGCCTGTTGCTCTATCCCCTCATCGGCACGGAGTACCTGCCCCCCAGCGACGAGGGCGAGGTGCGCGTGGTCGGCGAGATGGCCGTCGGCACCCGGCTCGACCTCGTCGACCGCCAGACACGCCAGATGACGGACCTTGCCATGCCGCTGGTCCCCGAGCTGGTCTCCAGCGTGGTGTCTGTGGGTCCTGGCTGGCGCGGCACCGTCTCGGCCCAGGGGGACATCCAGATGTCCCTCGTTCCCGCGCGGGAGCGCACTCGATCCAACGCGGAGATCGCGGACGCGCTTCGCGAAGCCCTCTCGGGGCAGATCCCCGGCATGTCGATCCGCACCCGCGCGCCCCAGGGCCAGTTCCTCCTGCAACGAGTCCTCGGCAGTGAGGGCGGCGTCGAGGTGGAGGTGCGCGGACCCAACCTCGAGGTCCTCGAGGGCCTGGCGTCGCGAGCGGCGGCCATCGCCGAGGAGACCCCGGGCGTCACCGACGTCACGATCAGCCGACGCGCCGGGACGCCGCAACAGGAGATCAAGGTCGACCGCAGCAAGGTCGCCGACGTGGGGCTCTCCGTGCGCGACGTGGCGCGAGTCCTCGAGGTCGGCTTCGCCGGAGCTCGCGCTGGGGAGTTCCGCGCTGGCGGTAACTCGTACCGGATCCTCGTCCAGCTGGAGGACGCACAGCGGAGGTCCATCGACGAGGTGCTGGACATGACGCTGAGCACCCCCGGCGGCGACGCGGTGGCCCTGCGGAACCTGGTCGACGCCAACCCGAGCCGCGGCCCGCTGGTGATCGAGCGCAAGGACCAACAACGCGTGGTCACGGTCTCCGCCAACGTCGCAGGCCGGGCGGAAGGCTCGGTGGCGCGCGACCTCCAGGCTCGGTTGTCCGAGCTCCCACGTCCGAGGGGGCACCAGGTCGAGGTGGCCGGCACGTTCGAGGAGCAAGAGAAGGCGACGCGAGAGCTCGTGCTCTCCTTCCTCCTGGCCATCGTCCTGGTCTACATGGTGCTGGCCTGCCAGTACGAGTCCCTGCGCGACCCCCTGGTGGTCATGCTGTCGGTCCCCTTTGCCGCCATCGGCGTCCTCGTCACGCTGCACCTCACGGGCACGACCCTGAACATCCAGAGCGCCATCGGCTGCATCGTGCTGGGGGGCGTCGTCGTGAACAACGCGATCCTCCTGGTGGACCAGGCGGCCCGCCTCGTCCAGGGCGGCGCCCCGGTCCGGGAGGCGGTAGCCGAAGCCGGCAGGCGCCGGCTTCGTCCGATCCTCATGACCACCCTGACCACGGTCCTGGCCCTGCTGCCCCTGGCCTTCGGGGTCGGGGAGGGAGCCGACGCCCAGGCGCCCCTCGCCCGCGCCGTCGTCGGCGGGCTGGTGGGCTCGACCCTGATCACGCTGCTGCTGATCCCCGCCGCATACACCCTCGTCCGCAGGTCGAACGGCCCCGAGCCGACCTGAGCGCCGACGGACGGGCGGCGGAGGCCACCGTCAGCGCCCGACGCCGCCGAGGAGGTGCTCCTTGATGAGCGCCCACTCGGTCTGCCGCGAGTGCCAGGCGAGGTCGCGGTCGCGGATCCCGTGACGCGTCTGGGGGTACGCCATCATCGACCAGTTGGTCTTGCCCGCCTTCATGAGCGCGTGGGCCATCTGGAACATGTTCTGGACGTGCACGTTGTCGTCCATGATCCCGTGGTGCATGTGGAGGAAGCCGTTGAGGTCCTTCGCCACGCCGAGGACGCTGGTCGCCTCATAGCCCTCGAGGTTGTCCGAAGGCGTGCGCATGTAGCGCTCGGTGTAGATCGTGTCGTACATGCGCCAGTCGTAGACGCCTCCCCCGGCGATCCCGAGCTTGAAGCGGTCCGTGCGGCAGAGGCAGTTCGCGGTCATGGTGCCGCCGAAGCTGTACCCCGTGATGCCCACGCGGTCCCCGTCGGCCCAGGGGTTCGCGGTGAGCCAGTCCAGCACGTCCACCATGTCCTCCACCTCCTGGAGTCCGACCCGGCGGTAGAGCGCCGAGGTCGCGTCGTGGCCCCGGCTGGTGGAGGAGCGCACGTTGGTCTGGAGCACGAGCACCCCCTGCTGCGCGAGGAACTGGAAGAAGGTGCTCCCGTTCCAACGGTTCCGCACGGACGGCGCAGCCGGCCCCGAGTAGGTGGAGATCCACACCGCGTAGGAGCCCGCGGGGTCGAAGTCCGCCGGCTTGAGCAGCGCCACGTCGAGCTCCACGCCGTCGCGCGTGGCGACCTCGTGGAGCTCCCAGGCGCCGATGCCGTAGTCCACAGCCGGCGCCTCGGCCCGGCATAGCTCCTTGACGATGATTCCCTCCGCGTCACAGACCCGGACGACTCCGGGGTTCGTGAGGCTGGAGAAGCGGTCGATGAAGTAGGTCCGCGCCCCATTGAAGGTGATCGAGTGGGACCCCTCATCCGAAGTGAGGCGGACCAGGCCGGTCCCGTCCAGCGCGACCCGATAGAGGTTCGAGTTGATGTCGCCGTCCGCGGTGGACTGGAACCAGACGTGACCCGGAGAGTCACCCTCAGGGGCGTCCACGTGCTCGACGCCTCGGAGGTTCCAATCCCCCGAGGTCACCGCGCCCAGCAGCTCGCCGCCGAGCTGATAGCGGTAGAGGTGGTCCGTCCCCGTCCGATGGCTCTGCCAGAGGAACGTGCCGTCCCCGAGCCAGATCGGAGGCTCCGGACGCTCCGTCCAGCTGGACGACTCCTCGCGGATGAGAACCTCTGAGTCGCCCGTCTCCGGGTCGACGCTCAGGAGGTCCATCCAGGTCTGAATCCGGTCCTGAACATAGACCAGGCAGCGCTTGCCGTCCGGCGTCCAACCCACCCGCACCACGAGGATCTCCTGCCCCTCGTACGCCGAGAGGTCGACCCAAGCCGTGGCCGCAGTCTCCGCATCGGTGATCCCCACCCGGACGATGGGGTTCGGATCGCCCACCTTCGGGTAGTTGGTGACCTCTGACTTGACCCTGAAGGTCGAGTCTTCGATGTGGTCCACGACCGTGAACTCGTAGACGGGGCTCTCGTCGAGGGCCAGGAACGCGAGGTGCTCGGAGTCAGGGGACCAGAAGTGCCCCAGGAAGTTGCCGCGGCCGTAGATCTCCTCCTGGTAGACCCAGTCGAGGATCCCGTTGAACTGGTCCAGGCCGCCGTCGCTGGTCACCGGAGCGACGTCACCGGTCGCGGTGTTCACCATGAAGAGGTCGTTCCCGCGGACGAAGGCGAGCGCCTTTCCATCGGCGGACATACGGTCGTAACGAATCTCCCCGTCGGCGCCCCGGGCGAGGACTCTGGGCGCCTCACCGACCCGGTGGAACCACAGCTCCTCGCCGAGGTACGCCATGCGCGCCGAGCCATCGTCTGAGAGCTGCTCAGGACGCTTCTCCAGGCCCCTGGCGATGCGCTGGGCCTCCTTCTCAGATCGGCCCCCCTGGGCCTGAATCAGCTCGGCGAGGCCCTCGAGCGGAGCGGCCCCTTGGCCTCCCTCGCCCTCCGGCCGCCCAGCAGGCATCCCCAGCTCCCCGGTCCGGACATCCAACCAGCGGGCGTCCTCTCCTCGGCCCACCTCCACGTGCTCGCCGTCCCAGGCCCAGCGGACGCGCGGGAGCGAGGGTGAGAGGTTGATCGGCTCGCTACCAGGCCTGCGGCTCGTCTGCTCCAGGGTGATCTGCTTCGCGGGGGCCTGTGCGGAGCCCTCCGAGGGGGTCTGGAGGCTGAGCGGGGCTGCGCTGAGGAGGAGAGTCGTGACGAGCATGGGGATCGAGGGTGGGCGGGAGACGGTGGGCCGAGCCTGCAGTATTTTAGGCAAGACCCTTAAATAGTCGGGCGCTCTGCTCGTACGGACGCTGCAAGGATTCCCGCGACTACAAGCCCACACCACCACCATGCTTGCCCTCACCCCCCTCGCTCTCCCTCTCCTACTCTCCGCCGGCGGCTCCCCTCAGCCCGCGACATCAGACCTCCTCGCGGCCATCCCCGAGGACGCGCTGATCGCCGTCCACGTCCCCGATCCCCGCGCGATCATCGCCGCGCGTGAGACCAACGCCATGGTCGGCTTCATGCTCGATCCGGAGTGGGAGTCGATCGCCGCGCTCTTCATGGGCGAGAGCGAGGAGAGCGTGGGCATGCTCGACGAGCTGAAGGGTCTTCGCCAGCAGGCCATCGAGGCCATGTCGGACGCCGCCGGGCTCGTGGCCTTCGCGACCACCGCTCCTGAGACCGGCGAGGACATGACGGTCGGCGTGATCGCCCAGGGCGGGCCCAAGGTGGCCGCGATGATCGAGGAGATGTTCGTCGGCGCGTCCGCCTCGACGCTTCAGCTCTCGCCGTCGCTGATCGCAAGGGTCACCCCGGCCGCCAAGGGCCGCATGGCGCGCGTCTTCGCCACCACCGGCAACCTGGTGGTGGGGATCGAGTCCGAGTCCGGTGAGGCCGCGGCGAGAGAGCTCGCGGCCAGGTGCCTCTCCGGCGGGGCCGAGCGCCCCGGCGGGCCCTTCGGCGTCCCCGGCGTGGCGGTCGAGCGGCGCGAGTGCGCTGTCGAGATGGCAGTCAACCTCGGGCCCATCTGGGATTCGGCGCGGGCCGAGGGCTTCAACAGCCCGATGGAGGAGCAGATGTTCGAGATGATGGTCGGCGGTACGGACTGGATGTACGGCTACGCCTCCCTCGGGAGCGGCGAGAACACCGACTCCGCGTTCGTCCTCCCCTACCGGGAGGAGTCCGACCTCGCCGGCCTCTTCGCGAACTTCGGCAGCGCCGACCTCTCGAGCTTCCGCAGCGTGCCCGCCAACGCGCACGCCGCGTCCGCCATGTCCCTGGACCTCGAGGGCATCTTCGACTGGGCCATGGACCTCGTGAAGGCCGACTCCGAGGTGGGCTACGAGCAGGTCATGGGCATGATCGGGGGGATCACTGAGATGTCGGGGATCGACCTGATCGAGGACGTCCTCGGCAACATGACCGGGCAGTTCCTCGCCTTCTCGGCCGTCAAGGCCGACGCCGCGAGCACCGAGCCCAACCTCTTGGATCTCGCCATGGCCGGCAACCTCGCGGGCGATGACGTCACCATGATCGCCTTCGTCGAGGACACCGAGGTCCTGCTCGAGGCCATCGAGTTCGCGCTCGATATGAGCGGTATGGGCGAGATGGTCGAGTCCGGCAGCATGGAAGGCGGCGAAGCCTACTCCTTCGAGTCCTGGGCACTCGACCCGGACATGGGAATGGGCTCCATGAAGATCGCCCTTGGCGCCGGCCGCCTGATCTTCTCCACCAACTCCGCACAGCTGAGCGACTACGTCGCAGGCATCGGCGCCGAGCGCACCTCGTCGTTCGGGGCGGACAAGAAGGTGGCCGCGGCGCTCACGCAGCTCTCCGGGGCCGCTGTGAACATCCAGAAGACCGGCAAGGTCCTGGAGTCGATGGCGAGCTCCCTGAAGATGATGGGCTCGATGTTCAGCGAGATGACCTTCGCCGATCCGAGCTCCGACATCGACAACAGCGTCAACGCGATGCTCGCGCGCATGGCGCTGGCCTCTGACCGCGTGGTGGAGCTCGGCCGCCGCTACTTCGAGGGCACGACCTCGGGGGACATGGTCATGGAGCAGGGCAAGATGCGGTTCCGCACGAGCAGCCGCTGAGGCAGCGCTCCGCCTGAGCGGCGGACCTGGAAACGAGTGCGCCCCGCGTGCCCTGCTTGGGCCGCGGGGCGCACTCGTAGAACCGCAGCCTGGAGGCGCGGCGACGGCGTCAACCGCGCTGGCGCTTGTACTGCTCGAAGGGGTCCTCGAGGGCCTGAGGTGCGTCACCCTCGACTGGGCCCGGTCCCATGCTAGGCAGGGCCGGCTGCGGTCCCGGCACAGGGCTGGGCGCCGGCGCCGCTGGGTTGGCCGCACCCTGGACGGGCGTCATGTCCGCCGGTAAGTCCACTGTGCTCGCAGGCAGCGGACTGGCCGGCACTGGCGCTCGGCCCACCGCCCCAGGCTCCCAGTCCACGCCCGCCGCGCGGAGGCTCGCCACCAAGCCGTCCTTCTCGACGGCCCTGGAGTAGGCCTCCTCTGGGGCGACCGTGCCCTCTGCCACGAGCTTCGTCAGGGCGTCGTTCAGGAGGACCATCCCCGACTTGGCCCCCATCTGCATGATGCTCATGATCTGGTGCGTCTTGCCCTCGCGGATCAGTGAGCTGACGGCGCTGGTCACAGCCAAAACCTCGAGCGCGGCCACCCGTCCGCCCGCCTTCTTCTTGCAGAGCGTCTGCGCCACCACGCCCTTGAGCGACGAGGAGAGCATGGTCCGGATCTGCGCCTGCCTGTCTGCAGGGAACTGATCGATGATCCGGTCGACGGTCGATGGAGCCGTCGTTGTGTGCAAGGTGCCGAAGACGAGGTGACCGGTCTCCGCCGTCTCGATGGCGATCTCGATCGTCTCGAGGTCTCGTAGCTCGCCGACGAGCACGATGTCGGGGTCCTCGCGGAGCGCCGCCTTGAGGGCGCGCTTGAAGGAGGCTGTGTGCTGCTTGACCTCGCGCTGATTGATCAGGCAGCGCTGATCCTGATGAACGAACTCGATCGGGTCCTCGATCGTGATGATGTGGTCGGACCGGCTCTTGTTGATGAAGTCAATCATCGCGGCGAGCGTCGTCGACTTGCCGCTGCCGGTCGGACCCGTCACGAGGACGAGCCCCTTGGTCAACATGCAGAAGTCCCGTGCGACATCCGGCAGACCGAGCTCATCGAAGGTCAGCAGCTCCTCTGGGATGACACGGAAGGTCGCCCCGGGCCCGCGGCTATCCACGAAGAGGTTGCCCCGGAAGCGAGCCAACCCAGGGATCTCGTAGGCGAAGTCCGCGTCCAGCGAGGACTCGTACGTCTCCCACACCGACGAGATGCAGATCTCCTTGAGGATCAGCCGCATCTGATCCGGGGGGATCGGATCGCACTCATGCACGGGGACGATGTCGCCATGCAGTCGAAACCTCGGCTTCGTACCGGAGGTCATGTGCAAGTCAGAGGCGCCCACCTCGACCATCCGTTTGAACAGCGCGTCAATCCAGGCCATGTGTTGGTGCGGGGGTTGTCCGGCGCGGGTCGCCGGGATTCTGCCCCACGGCGGGATATCGACAGGAACGCAGCATTCCTCAAGCCGATACCCTCGTCGGATGGAGACCCCCCTCCCCGTCGACACATCCCGGCCGTTGCCTCTCGCCCGAAAGGGCCCTCCCGCCCCGTTCTGGATGGCTCTCATCCCCCTCGCGCTGACGGCGATCGCCACCCTCGGCGCGCTGCAGGGCTGCGCCGAGAGCCCGCCTCCCGGCGCCGAGGAGGGCGGCGCCCTCCAGCCCGGACCATGGCGGGCGACGCTGGCCTCCCCCGGCGGCGCCATCACCTTTGGCCTCGACCTCGTGGAGTCCAAAGGACGCCTGCAGGCGGTCCTGGTCAACGGCGAGGAGCGTCAACCAGCCGGGCTCCTGGAGGAGGTCGGCGACAAGGTCCGCTTTGAGGTCCCGCCCTACCGGTCAGCTATCGTCGCCACGATCGACTCGGACGGGCGCGGCCTGACCGGGTACTGGGAGCGAGACCTCGGTGACGGACCGGCGCCGCTCCTGCCGTTCGCGGCGATCGCTGGAGCGGACGCCCGCCCGCCCACGCACCCGCAGGCTGAGGCCGTGGCGCGCCTGAATGGGAGGTGGCGCGTTCGCTTCGACGGGGACGAGGAACACGCCGTCGGGCTCTTCGCCGTCGCGCCCACAGGGCGCGCGTCCGGGACCTTCCTGACGACCCTCGGCGACTACCGCTACCTGAGCGGGTGGTTCGATGGAGAGGCGCTCTGGCTCGCATGCTTTGACGGCGCCCACGCGTTCCTGTTTGAGGCTCACGTCCAAGAGGACGGAGCACTCCGGGGAGACTTCTGGTCGAAGGACTCCTTCCACACGACCTGGACGGCCACCCGAGATGATGCCGTCGAGCTCCCCGACGACTTCACCCTGACCCGCTGGGCCGAAGGCGCCTCCCTGGAGGGCCTGGCCTTCGCTGACATGGACGGGACCCGTCACCGAATCGCGGACCTGATCTCCACCGAGGCGCCCGCTCTGCTCGTGGTGTTCGGCACCTGGTGCCCGAACTGTAATGACCTCTCGGAGGCGCTCGTCGAGCTCCATCGCCGCTACCCCGCCCTCCAGATCATCGGCGTCGCGTTCGAACTGGGTTCAGATCCGACGGCGCACCGGGAGGCCGTGAAGGGGTACGTCGCGCACCACCAGATCCAATACCCCGTGCTCATCGGCGGAACCGCCTCGAAGGAGGCCGCCTCGGAGGCGCTGCCGATCCTGGACAAGGTCAGGGCCTACCCTACGACCGTCTTCATCGCGCCCGGAGGGCGCCCCTCGGCCGTCCATACGGGCTTCAGCGGCCCGGCCACCGGCGACCGGCACCTGGCCCTCATCGAACGCTTCGAGTCCGAGATCGAGTCGCTCCTGGGCGGCGACTGACACCACGGGGCCCCGTCAGGCGCTGATCGCGCGCTCCCCCCCGTAAGCCCGGCAGACAGAGAAGAACCACGGGCCGAAACGTCTTATCATCGGGGCGTGCCGTTCCTCGTCTTAGCCCTCTTGCTCGCTGGCGTCTTCGCAGCCCCGACCGTCCTCCTCGAACGCTCGTGGGAAGTCGGGAGCCGCGTCCAGGCGGTCCTGGACCGAGGCGTAGAACCCAGCAACGACGTGGTCGAGGTCTCGATCCTCCGCCTCAAGAACGCCCGCTACCGGAAGGGACGTCCGCTCCCGGAGTGGGTCGAGGAGCTGAACGGCAAGAAGATCAGCCTGTGGGGCTACATGGCCATCGGCACCCTCGAGGGCCTGAACGAGTTCGAGCTCGTGCCTGAGTCCTGCGAATGCGGCAAGTCGAAGGTCAACCACTTCGTCCAGGTCTCTCTCGACGACGACGTCACGCGATTCATCCCCGGCCGGATCACGCTGGTGGGCACCTTCACCTGCGGCGAGGTGGAAGAGGACGGCTTCATCACAAGCGTCTATCGCCTCACCACCGACGAGCTCCCCTGACCAGGGGGTCTGCGCGCCATGAACCGAATCGTCCGCCTCGCGCTCGCCGCGATCCTCGTCGTGTGCTCCGCCGCCCCGATGACCGCCCAGGACTCGGGCGAGCGCCAGTACACACCGGAGCAGATCGACCGCCTGATCGTCCACGCCCGCTCTGGCTCAGCGGTCATCCGGCCCCAGGCCGCCGAGCGCCTGGCCCGGATCGGCAAGCCCGCGGCCGATCGGCTGCTGGCGATGGCCGGCACCACCCGCGAGGACCTCGCGCTCCTGGGTTCAAGCCTCATCGAGGTCCTCGGTCGGTTCGACGACCCCCGCTTCCGCGGGCTGCTGTGGCCCGCCATGGAGGACGCGGAGTTCCCCTGGCGGCCCGCGGTCTCACGTTCCCTGGCCCACCGCCCTCTTGCCACCGAATGGGACCGGCTCCAGGGCTTCCTCGAGGACCCGATCGCGCCTGTTCGACTGGCCACCCTCGACGCCCTGGCCCTGCTCTCGGCGGATAGTCCCGACGAGGCCGGCGGACGTGCCGCCCTCTTCAACGAGCTCGCCGCCGCCCGGCTCGCCGACGAGAACGACGTGGTCCGCCGCCGCGCCGCGGTGCTCCTCAACGGCCGTGGACACAGCCGTGCGCTGCTCTGGTTGCTGGAAGACCTGAAGCGCACCGACACGTACTTTGATCTGCCCACCGGCGAGGCCGCTCGCTACGCCGCCGCCAACGGGCTGCAATCGCTGGACATCGACCTCCGTGGCTACGAGGCCTTCGCCCCCCCCTCCGCGACGAAGAACCTGGCGGCGCTCAGCGACCTCCGCGCCGCCCTTCTGGCTCGAGCCGAAGCGGCCGAGGCTGAGCTCCCTGAGGCGGAGCGTGAGCTCGTGCCGCGGACCGTACCACCCATCGCGCGCGTCGGCGGCTCCGTCCAGGGCGCCCGGATCGGACTCCTGCTGAAGTCCTGCCGGCGAGGGGACTACTACCTGCGCTGGACGGAAGACGACCAGCTCATCATCGGCTACGGCAACCCCGCGAGGGTTCAGCTCCCCGAGGGCACCACCCGGCGCCTCGTGGCCGTCGCGGACGCCGCCCAGGAGGCCAACCCGGACAAGGTCTACTGGGGCCGACCCGGCTGTGACATGGAGAGCTTCCGCATGCCGCGCGTGGGCCAGCCCGACGCTCGCCTGCAGCAACTCATCCTCTCGAAGGACGAGCGGCCGGCCCCTGACCTGCGCCCCGCCGCCCTCTCTACCCTGGGCGCCGCGATGGCTGCGTCCATCCCCACCGGTGACGCGCTGGACGCCAGCGACCCCCGCACGAGGGACCTCGCGCGCCGGGTCCGCGGCGCCTTCGCCTCCATCGGTGGGCCCATCGGGCCTCGCTGATCCCGGCGGGGTCCTGCGGAGCCACCGCCGAGCTCCAACCGCCCGACGCGGGCCGCTCCACCAGGCGGCGGCCACCCCACCTTGGCGCCCGACCGCGGCTCCAGGTCGGTTCCGACACCAGCCGCCGCGGTGTGCGCCCAGCGCCCTGACCAGCCTCAGCGCTGGACGACGTCGAGTGAGTGCTCGCCGGTGGCGCGCAGCCGCCGGACGAGCTCCGCGCCGAGCGCCGTCGTCGGCGTGAGGACGCCGCCCTCCCCCGGCACCAGCGGCCGCTCGGCGAGCGCGAGCCCCGACTCCACCAGGATCCGCACGGTCGCGGCGTTCCCCGGGTCGCCCCGCATGTCCTGCCGGACCTCGATGCAGCGGCCGTCCGAGAGGGTGAAGAGGGTGGTCGAGCGGGTGACGCCACCCGAGAGCACGCGCTCCGAGGGCCCCTCCCCGGGCGAGGGGCCGAAGCGCCGGAAGAGGGCCCGCCCCACGGCGGTGGAGAGCAGCGCCTGGCCGACCCCGAGCGTGAGGGTCGTCGTCCGCGCGGCCAACCAGCCCCGTCCGCTGGAGACCGACTGGAACTCGTCGTAGCGGAAGCCCTCCCGAAGGGCCATGGGCGCGCCGCGCCCGGCGCGCAGGTGGGCCGAGCGTTGCACCACGCGCCGGTTGATCGGCCCCATGAAGAAGGGCACCACCCAGCGGCCGCCGGCCTCGTCGAACTCTGGCCACTGCGGGTCTCTCTGCTGGCGGCGTTCCTCCGCGGTGGACTCGTGGCCAGGAACGAGGGCGAAGGGATCCGCGAGCTCCCTCGGCGTCGCAGACTCGAAGATGTGGAGCACCGACGCGAGGGTCCCCCCGTTGAGCCCGCCGCGGAGCCGATAGACCGTCCGACCGGACTCCAGCTGGAGACCCCGCTCGGCCGCGAAGGCCTCGGCGAGGTACACCGCCAGGTCGGCGGGCGCGGAGTCGAAGCCCGAGGCGGGCACGAGGAGGGCGCCGCTCTGGGTCGCTGCCCCGTGGTGGCGCTCGATCACCTGGCGCATCCAGGGCACCTCCCCGGTGAGGTCCGCGTAGTGCGTGGAGGCCGCCGCGCAGGCGTCCACCACCGGGTCACCATGGATCGCGAAGGGGCCGGCGGTGGACAGCAGCACCCGGGTCGAGCGCGCCATGGTCTCCACCGCCGCCGGGTCACCTACGTCAGCGACGAGGGCGTCCATACCGAGCTGCTCCGCGAGCTCACGCAGCGGCCCCTCACGCCGTCCGGCGAGGGCCACCCTGAGCCCCTCGGGCCGCACCGCCGCCAGCCGTCGGGCGGCTCGCTGCCCCGTGAAACCCGTGGCTCCGAAGAGCACCAGGTCAAAGCGCCGACCGTCGGGTTCGCTCACTCTTCGTGGGCGTCGGTGGCCTTGATGGCGAAGGCGCCCGTGGCGTAGCCCGCCTCGTCGCTCTGACCCGCCAGCTTGAAGGTGCCGCGCACCACCACCGGGACGTACGCCCAGTAGGTCGTGCCCCCGGGCGCCATGTCCACGTCGACCCACTCGTCCGGCTCAGGCGCGCCGCCGAAGCAGCACTGCAGGAGGTCGCGCACCAGCATGAAGTGGGGCACCTTGTTCTGGTCCCAGCGCAGGGGGATCATGTAGCCGGTGAGCGCCACCTGTTGGCCGTCGAGGGCACGGATGCGATCGGGGAAGTGAAGGTCTTCGCCCTCGTACTCCTCGGGGTAGACCAGCGCGTCGAGGAGCAGGTCCTTGTCTGCCTCGGCGAGAGAGAGGTCGCCGTACCCGATGACCCAGTGCCCCTCGGCGTCCTTGGCCCAGTCGTAAGAGGCGGGGTCGAGGGGATCGGCCCCCTCGGCCAGCTCAAAGGGCTCGCTCTTGACGGTCCCCATGCGCAGCGGGTTCTCCGCCAGGGCCTCGGGGGTGAGCATGGCCGGATCGACCGAGCCAGCGAGGCCCTCGACGCCGGTGATCGTCCGGGCCGCGGCCCGCGCACGCACGCTCGCCTCCGCAGTGCTCATGGCCTCGGCCTCTCCCTCGGAGATGTCGAGGAAGGAGCGCCCCTTCACCTCCTCCGAGACCTCGCCGGCGTCAGACGACGCAGGCGCGGCCCCCTGAGCCACAGTGCCGCCCTCCGGCTCCCCGCAGCCCGTGCAGAGCTGGAGAGCTGCGAAGGAAAGCGCCATCGCGGGCCAACGGCCCGGGCGCCGCTCAGCCCTCGTCGCCGCCACCCTCGCCTTCATGGTCGTGGTCGTCGCCTTCGTGGTCGTGGTCGTGGTCGTCGCCATCGTGGTCGTGCTCGTCGCCCTCGGCAGGCAAGTCGTAGTCGAACTTGACGTCCGTGAATTCCGTCCCGCGCACGTTCACCGAGCGAATCATCCCGTGGAAGTGATGCGCCCCGACGAGGGTCTCATCCTTGCCGACGAAGTGAGAGGAGTCCCCCACCGTCTCGCCGGAGAGCTTGCTCTCCTGGGCCATCAGCGTCAGTTCAAGGGGCGCGTCAGCGTGCATGTCGATGGACACGACCACCGACTCCGAGGGTGACCGCACCGCCTTCTCAGCGTGCCCGCCATAGGTGTACATGGTCAGCTGTCCGGCCTCTGGGTCGAGGACGAACTCTGCGTTGGCAAAGTGGTCGCCGAGCTCGACCAGGATCCCGCCGTCTTCAGCGTGAGGGGCCGTGTGGACGTGCCCTTCCTCGGTGTGCCCTTCCTCGGTGTGCTCACCAGCACCCTCCTTGTCATGATCGTGGTCATGGTCGTGAGCCCCTCCGCAGGAGGCGAGGGCGGCGTAGGAGGCGAGGAGGAGTGAGGCGCCAACGCGCTTGGGTTGAATGAGCATGAGAGTGTTCTTGTGAGGGAAGTAGCGACCAGACTACGCGAGCGTTCGGGCCACGTCGGTGGAATAGGCCTTGATGGCGGGAATCACTCCCGCGAGCGCCCCAACCACGACCATTCCGAGGGGCGTCCAGAGGAGTGACGGGTGGATCGACGTGACGTCGAGCACCACCCCTGTCTGCTCCCGGATGATCATGGCGGAGCCGAGCAAGACACCGCCATAGACGGCATATCCCACCAGGCTGCCGAGCAGGGCGATGGAGCTGGCCTCGAGCACGATCGCCGAGAAGACCGTCTGCTTGCGGGCGCCGAGGGCGCGCAGGATCGCGAACTCGCGCCGCCGCTCGTTCATGGTGTTGTAGATGCTCGCCAGGAGGCCGAAGCCGGCGACGACCACCACGAGATAGGCCACGTAGAGCAGCACCTTCGTGATCCAGCCGATCTTGAGGAAGAACGTGCCGAGCACCGAGGCGATGGGCCAGGCGAGCGTGGCCGAGTCCCCGCGCCGGATCTCGTCCTGCATGAACTTGCCGCGGATGGGGCTCGAGTACTTCAGCATGACCGCCGAGACCTCCTTCCACTCGTCCGGGATCGAGGCGCCGCGCTCCACCTCCTCGGTCCCGCCGGCGAGCTTGTGCCCGTCCATGCGAAAGATGCCCTCGATGGGGATCCAGATCACGCCGTCGTTGGCGGTGTTGGTGGGCTTGAGGACGCCCGTGATCTTGTAGAGCTCCTGGTGAGGCGCAGAGCCCGGCATGTACTGGAGGCCGTGATAGGGCCGGAAGGTGTCGCCACGCTTCAGCCCCAGCTTCTCCGCCACGACGCTGCCGAGGACCGCCTCCTGGAAGCCCTCGTCGAAGGGCTGGCCGTCCCCCTGGAACCGAAACTTCTCGCCGTTCTGGAACTCGAACACGTCGAAGATCTCGCGCGTGGTCCCGACGATGCGGTAGCCGTAAAGGTTGTCGCCGAGGGCGTAGGGGATGGCGTAGCGCACGTCTCCCCGGCCCTTGACCTCCTGGTAGAGGCTCCAGGGGATGTTCCCCGGCGACGTCTCCAGGTGGAAGACCGTGTTGAGCACGAGCTGGAGCTGGCTGCCCTTCGCACCCAGCACCGCGTCGTACCCGATGTCGCCGCCCGTGAACGCCGTGCGTGACTGCTCGGAGACGGTGAAGACGCTCATCACGAGCCCGCTGGCGAGGCCAGCGGAGATCACGGTGATGATCGTCGAGAGCAGGTGCTGCCGCAGAGAGCGCGCGACGATGAAGAAGAGCGACCTCACGAGCCCTGGGGCTCCTGGGCCATGGCCCGGTTCAGCGCGGCGAAGTCGACGGGGTCGCCGAAGTCGTCCAGGACGCGGGGGTCGTGGCTGACGCAGATGAGCGCGGCGCCCTGCTCCCGGCACAGTTCCCGGAGCAGGCCCAGCGCCTCGAGCGCGAAGCGCGGGTCGAGGTTGCCCGTAGGCTCGTCGGCGAGGACAAGCCGCGGTCGGTTCGCGAGCGCCCGAGCCAACGCCACGCGCTGCTGCTGTCCGATGGAGAGCTGAGCGGGCCGGTGGCCGAGCCGATCGGCGAGCCCGAGCCGCTCCAGCAGAGAGGTCGCGAACTCGCGGTCGGGCCCCGGACCGAACATCATCCCGAGGGTGACGTTCTCGAGGGCGGTGTACCCACCGAGCAGGTTGAAGGTCTGGAAGACATAGCCAAGCTCCCGAGCGCGCCACGCGTCGCGCTTCGCCTCACCCAAGCTGGAGACGACCTCACCGTCCCAGACGACCTCGCCCGACGTGGGCGCGAGGAGCCCCGCGATGATGTTCAAGAAGGTGGTCTTGCCGGACCCGCTCGTGCCAGCGATGGCGACCTGCTGGCCCGCATCCACCTCAAAGGACGGCACGTCAACGATCAGCTGATCGTTTCCGTCCGGGGACCGGAAGGCCCTGCGGACATCACGGAGTTCGAGTAGAGGCATGGGCAGAATTGTAGTGCCCCATCGCCCCGGCGTGACCGCCGTACAAGTCTCTCACCAAATCCCCCCCCCCGGTGGGCGGCGGCTCACAGGTGCGGTCCCGGATCCGGAAGCCCGTCCTCGGTCAACTTGCTGGTGATGTACTCCACGGCCTCGTCCACCGAGTCCGTCTGGAAGAACAGGTTGACGTCATCGGGGGCGATCGTGCCGAACTCGATGAGGGTGTCGAAGTTGATGACCTTGGACCAGAACTCCTTGCCGAACAGGACGATGGGCAGGGCCTTCTTGATCTTGAGCGTCTGAACGAGAGTCACCACCTCCATGAACTCGTCCAGGGTCCCGAAGCCCCCCGGCATCACGACGATGGCCTTGGCCATGTACGTGAACCAGAACTTGCGCATGAAGAAGTAGTGGAACTCCAGCGACAGGCCCTCGGTGATGTGGGGGTTGTCGTTCTGCTCGAAGGGCAGGCTGATGTTGAGCCCGATGTTCAGCCCGTCCGCCTCCGAGGCGCCGCGGTTGGCCGCCTCCATGATCCCTGGGCCGCCGCCCGAGCAGATCACAAAGCGCTGCCGGCCCTCCTCCAGGTCCTTGGCCCACTCCGTCAGCTTGAAGGAGAGCTCGCGCGCGGCCTCGTAGTAGGAGGACATGCGCAGGTCTCGCTCGGCCTTGGCCACGTCGCCCCCGGAGGCCTTCGCCTCCTCGAGCCCCTTCTCGGCGTCGTCCCTCGGCAGGAGCCTCGCGGAACCGAAGACCACGATCGTGTCCTCGATCTCCATCTCCTCGAAGCGGGCTTCTGGCTCGAGGTACTCCGCCAAGATCCGCATGGGGCGGGCGGTACGGCTGTGGATCCAGGGAAGGTTCTCGTACGCCTTCACGGCGCGATAGCGGCTCTCTGACATGCCAGGAGTCTGGCGCTCTGCACCTCGAGAGGCCAGAGATCTCGGCTGGCTCCTAGACTCTTCACATGACCGAACCGAACCCGCCCAGCTCCGACAGTGCTCCTACGGAGCGGCGCGGTGCCTTCGCCGCCTTCCTGAGCATCGTGGAGAAGCTGGGGAACCTGCTGCCCCACCCGGTGACGCTCTTCGCGATCTTCGCCGCCGGGATCGTTCTCCTGAGTGGCCTCGCCTCCTGGCTCGACCTCTCCGTCGCGGACATCAGACCGGACACCAAGGGCGAGCAGATCCGGGCCGTGAGCCTGATGTCCGCGGAGGGGCTACGCCGGATCTCCATGGGCCTGGTGACCAACTTCACCAGCTTCGCCCCCCTGGGCACCGTCCTCGTCGCCCTGCTCGGCGTCGGGGTGGCCGAGCGCTCAGGCCTGCTCTCTGCCGCCATCCGGGCGCTGGTGCTGGCGGCGCCGCGGCGGCTCCTGACCCCCACCATCGTGCTCGCCGCGGTCCTGTCCAACACGGCCTCGGAGATGGGCTATGTGGTCCTGATCCCCCTCGCGGCGGTGATTTACCACTCGGTCGGGCGGCACCCCTTCGTGGGGCTCGCCGCCGCCTTCGCAGGCGTGAGCGGCGGCTACAGCGCGAACCTCTTCATCGGGACCGTCGACCCGCTCCTGGCTGGGATCACCACCGAGGCCGCGGCCATCGTGGGCGGAGCGGACTACGAGGCCGGGGGCTCCCGCGAGGTGCTCGCCACGGCCAACTGGTACTTCATGGCCATCAGCACGCTGATGATCACCGTCCTGGGCACCCTGGTCACCGAGCGACTCGTGGCCCCGTGGCTCGGGGAGTACGACGAGTCCTCCGCGGAAGAGGGGGCGCTGGAGGCGAGCCAGGACGGCCTGCAGCCCCTGGACGCCCGCGAGAAGCGAGCCCTGCGCTGGGCGGGCCTCACCCTCGCCGGCTTGATCGCCCTGCTGCTCGCCCTGGTGCTGCCCGAGGGCGGCGCGTTCCGCGCACCCGGCGCGGCGGTGGACGCCACCTTCGTGGAGAAGATCCGGCCCGCGCTGAAGAGCGTGGTGGCGCTGATCTTCGTGTTCTTCATCGTCCCCGCCGTGGTCTACGGCCGGCTCGCCGGGACCATGCGGACGGACCGCGACGTCATCGACGGGATGTCCAAGGCCATGTCCTCCATGGGGCTGTACATGGTGCTGGTGTTCTTCGCCGCCCAGTTCGTGGCCTTCTTCAAGTGGACGAACCTCGGCCTGATCCTCGCCATCTCGGGGGCGAACTTCATCGAGAGCGCGAACCTCTCAGGGCCGATCATCTTCCTGCCGTTCATCCTGATGTGCTGCTTCGTCAACCTGATGCTGGGCAGCGCGTCGGCGCAGTGGGCGATCACGGCGCCGATCTTCGTCCCGATGCTCATGCTCTCGAACTACACGCCTGAGGTCATCCAGGCGGCGTACCGCATTGGCGACAGCACCACGAACCCGATCACCCCCATGATGAGCTACTTCGGGCTCATCCTCGCGTTCGCGACACGCTACGACCGCAAGCTCGGGATCGGGACGATCGTGGCGACCATGCTCCCTTACTCCATCGCGTTCCTCGCCGGATGGGTCGTGCTGTTCTACCTGTGGGTGTTTGTCTTCGGGCTCCCCGTTGGACCCGGCACCGAGCTCTACCTCAAGCCCTAGGCGCGGGCGCCATATCGGCCCCCAGGCCGGAGGCCCGAGGACGCGCAGGGCGAGGACTCCGGCCGGGCACGAACCGCAGGCCGGCGTCGCTCACTCGTCGTGCCGCCGAGTCCGATCGTCGACCTTGTCCTGCGCCTTCTTGAAGAGGTCATCGAGGTCGCGCGTGCGCGACCTCTCTCGATTCAACGCGCTGTCGAAGGCGTCCTCGCTCCGCGACTCCCGGTCCGTCACGGTGCGCGCCGCCGCGTCCCACCGTCGGCCATCTCGCACCGGCTTGCCGAACTCATCGAGCGACTCCTTGGGTGCGTGCCGGAGCACGGTTTGGGTGCGGACGTCCACCACCAAGCGTGATTCACAGCACGGGCATTCGATTTCAACTTCCTTCATGGCGATGTCCGTCGCAGAGCTTGAACGCGGCCTTAACCGTACGGTGCAGAGCCTTCCCGAGTTCGCTGGAACCGCCCCGCTCAGTTTATTAAGTATTGGACATGCGCTGGTGACACCGCCGCCTGGCGAGCCTAGTTCCGTAGGGGGGCTGGGACCGGAGCCGCCGCGTAGCCTGCCGCCTGCAGGTCCCTCCAGACGTCTCGTCCACTCAAGATCCCATGACGCGCCAAACCACCGTTCGAAACGCGTTCCAGAACTCACTCCTCCTCGAGCGCGCCCTCGGCATTTTGCTTTGGACGGGGCTTGTGGCGGTCCTGTTCACCAAGTCGTACCTCTGATCGAGGGGGCCACCAGGCGGCTGCCCCCGGCGGCCAAGACTCCCCGCCACGGCGAGGGCCTGGAGCGAAGATCTGGAGCGGGGCTGAGGCATGCGGCGCCGCGGGATGAAGTCATCCCGCCGGGGCCGCCTCTCATTGGTCGACGTGACGCCCTGACTCAGCGTCCCCGCGCCGCATCAAGCGCCAGGGCAGCCTCCGCCAGGGCTCTCCCGATGTCCCCGTAGGTGCGCGGGCTCCCGAGATAGTGGAAGGGGAAGTCAGAGCCGACCTTCTCCCACTCCTCGAAGTGATCGCGCCACCCCTTGTCAAAGACCGCCTGGGCCTCCTCATCCCAGAACTGATCGGTCCGGACGAGCGCGGTGTTGGAGCGGAACTCGGGGAGGTCCATGGGCGCAGCTTGCGCCGCCTTGAAGCGGTCTCGACCGGGCTCCGGACGATTCAGGCCGCCCACGCCAAGCTGACCGACCACGAAAGGGAGCCCCGGGGCCTTGAGGTCACGTCGTACGTCACGAATCAGGCACCCGAGGTTGCGCGAGTACTCGGCGCTCGCGACGTCGTTCACCATGTCGTTCCATCCCTGGAACCAGATGAAGCCGCTCAGCTGGAAGGCCCCATCGCCCATGCCGGGAAAGGCCTCCCGCGCTTCCCCCATCGCGCGCTCCACCTCCCGGAGCATCCCGCGATAGTCGCGACCGAAGGACCCCTGCACCTCCTCGCGTGTCCGCTCGGGTGACTTCTTGCGCTCCTCAACCAGCAAGCGCTCGAGGACCTCATCACCAGGCAGCCCGGCGCTCGGCGGACGGAAGTCTCGATAGAGGCTCCGCCCCCCCCAGGCCGCCTTGATGAGCAGCACGGGCTCCTCGAAGTGGTCTCCGACCAGGTGCCCGAAGTCCAGCTCGAGCCCGACCCGGTTCGGGCTCCCGTAGCCCACCGTGAGGGGGCCGCGGCGCCCCAGAAAGTCGATCCAGACGTCGTCCCGGACCCTCCACGCCTCGCCATCACGCAGGTGAGCGAAGCGGGCCGCCGTCGAGGGCTGCGTGGCAAGGTGCTGCAGCAGCGGGAGCTGGGCCTTGCCCTCCATGTTGGACTGACCCGCGAGAATGAAGACCTTGACCTCCCCCGAGGCCGTCGCGAGCGAAGGAGCCAGGAGGAGGGCGGACAGGAGGTGGAGCAGCTTCATCGGGTTGAGTTCAGGAAGAGAGGTCCGCGGCGAGGAGGCGCTGGAAGTGATGCGGCCCAGCCTCGTGCTCGGGGGAGAACCGCCCGCCGGGGTAGAGCCTGGACCGGACGCCCTGCTGCACGGAGTGCACCACGGCCTGGTCCTCCAGCTCGACCTGATCCAGTCCGCTCCCCACGCCGGTCTCGACCAGCGAAGGGCGTGCGACCCAGCGGAGATAGCGCACGCGGCAGCGACCGGGGCCTGTGGGCTCGACCAGGTTGACCGAGATCCCCCACGAGTAGACGTTCACCATGAGGTTGGGGTAGAGCCACAGGTACTCCGCCACGAGCCCCTCTTCCCGACGAAGGCAACGCTCGCCCTTGGAGCCAAAGCCCAGCTGATTCACCGTCTGGCCCTCGATCTCCACGCGGTACTTCCCGAAGTCGAGCCCCGCGTTGAGCCCGGGATGCACGAAGGGGATGTGGAAGCCCTCGAGGTAGTTCTCGCAGTACACCGCCCAGCTCGCGTCGAGGTCGTAGGCCCGTGAGGCCTCCGGGGCGAAGCTGAAAGTCTCCCCCTCGAACTCGGCGAGCGCCACGCGCAGCGGTCTCGACCACTCGTCGAAGGCCATCCCAGAAGACAGCGACAGGAACCGGAGCGGGCCCAGGGCTCGGAGCTCCACAGCCGCGAGGTCGTCCTCCGGCCGCGGGAAGTCGAGGGCTCCGTCGAAACCGGGGCAGGCCTCCATCTTCCCTTCGAGTCCGAATCGGCGCCCGTGGTAGGCACAGCGCAGCGCCTTCCCGTTCGAGGCGCAGGTGGCGAGGAGCGCGCCCCTGTGGGTGCAGACGTTGGAGAGAACACGCTCATCACCCCCGTCACGGATCCAGACCAGGGGCTCATCGAGGCCCCCGTCGAGGAGGGTGAAGGGCTCCACCACGTGTCCAGGCTCAGGCACCGGAAGCAGCTGCCACGAGGGCACGAAGACCCGTTCCAGGACCCGCGCGTGCGCCGCGGGGTCGAAGTGGAGGGCAGGGTCAAGCGTCCCTGCACGCCGGAGATCGGGGTCCACCGATCCAACGTCCAGCGGCGCGCCCCCCCGGGGTCTGGGGTTCTGTGACTCGTGGTTCATGACGGATCCTCTCGGGCGGACACGGAGATGGAGGTGCCGTTGTCCGCGGCGCCGAGGCCGAGGAAGAAGGGGGCCGCCCGCCGCGACCACGCCGCGGGCGTCTCGCAGTCCCCCGCAGCCTCGCCCCGGACCTGACGGAGCATGCCCGTATCGATGACCCCTGGGCCCACGGCCACCGCGGCCATGCCCTCAGGCAGCTCCTGGGAGAGGGCGCTGATGAGCCCCTCCACGGCGAACTTGCTCGCGCAGTAAGGCGCCACGTCAGGAGAAGCGAAGCGCCCCCACCCTGAGGAGAGGCCGGCCAGGACGCCGCTCCCTCGCTTGATCATCGAGGGCGCGAACGCGCGCACGGTGTTCGCCACCCCCGAGACATTCACCGCCAGCACCGCGTCGAACTCCGCCGCAGGGACCTCCCAGAGGGGCGCGGGGTCGTTGATCTTGCCGGCGTTGGCGATCACCAGGTCCGGGACCAGCCCCCGCGAGCAGGCCTCCGTGGCCCACGCGTCGACCTCACCCCACGAGCGGATGTCCACGACCCGCGCGAAGACCTGGTCCCCGCCGAGGCGTTCGAGCTCCTGGAGGAGCGCCTCGGACCGACCGCAGGCCACAAGTCGGTGCCCGCCCTCCAGGAGCCGTTCGGCGAGGGCGCGACCCAGGCCCCGGGTCGCGCCGGTCAGCGCGACCGTCCGTTGCGTCTCGTCGTTCATCCCAGGTATTCGACCACGCCTCCGGCCACGCCGCTGTCCCCCGCCGGATGAAAGGGGCTCGGGCGAGCGATCCGAGCCAGGATCGCTATCCTCGCAGCGCGCCCCGCGGGTCGCGCCCCGCTCCAACCCACCGTCCCTCGCCCCAGCAAGCCGTGCTCGAGTCCCTCTTCACGCTCTTCATGCTCATCGTCCTCCAGGCCGTCCTGGGGTTCGACAACCTGCTGTACATCTCCCTGGAATCCAAGCGCGCGCCGGAGGCGGAGCGCAAGCGGGTCCGTCAGCTCGGGATCGGGATCGCGATCGGCCTGCGAATCGTGCTGCTCTTCGCATTGCTCAAGCTCATCGACGCCGCGCAGAGCGTGCTCTTCGAGGTGCACTGGGACGGCTACATCGAGGGCGCCTTCAACGCACACAGCCTCATCGTGCTCTTCGGTGGCGCCTTCATCCTCTACACCGCGACCAAGGAGATCCTCCACATGATCGCGATGGAGGACGTGGACTCGGGCGATGAGAAGAAGGCCGCATCGACCGCGCGCGTGGTGGCGCTGATCGTGCTGATGAACCTGGTGTTCTCCTTCGACTCCATCCTGAGCGCGATCGCGCTCGCCGGACCGGACGGCGAGGTCATCATGTCCATCGCGATCATCGTCAGCGGCGTCCTCATGATCGTCCTCGCGGAGC
>JAQWJQ010000270.1 GCA_029248265.1 Planctomycetota bacterium | reverse complement strand
GCTTGTAAATTTACGGGGGCGGGCCCCTCCGTGTGGCGGCGCGCCGCTTCTGATCCACCTGGCGGAGCGACCCGAGTCCGTCGGGTCCCTCCCGGGGTCCTACACCGCGGCGCGGATCCGCTCCGCGACCTCTTCGATCGTCCCGACCCCGTCCACGAAATGGAGCGGGACCTCGCCCTGCCCCTCGTAGTAGGCGATGCACGGCTCGGACTGCTCCTTGTACGTGGAGATACGACGCTCGATGACCGCGGGGTCCGCGTCGTCCGCCCGGTCCTCCTTCTCCGCGCGCCCCTTGAGGCGCGCCTTCAGCTCAGCGCCGGGCACGGTCAGCACCACGACGCCCGCGAGCCTGGTCCCCACCCCTGCCAGGAAGCCGTCCAACCAGGCTGCCTGCGGGACGTTGCGGGGGAAACCATCCAGCAGGACCCCATCGGCGACGTCGCCCTGATGAAGGCGGTCGGCCACGAGGCGGTTCGTCAGGGAGTCAGGGACGAGCGTGCCTGAGGCGAGAAGCCCCTGCACCTCCTTCCCGAGGTCCGTACCGCCCTGGATGTTGGCGCGGAACATGTCGCCCGTAGAGACGTGCGGGACGCCCAAGTGTTCCTTCAAGGAATGCGCCTGGGTGCCCTTGCCGGCCGCCGGAGGGCCGAAGATCAGAAAGTGCCGGGTCACTCGGCGGCAGCCTCAGGCTCGACGATCGCCTCTTCGCGGGGCGTCCGCTCCACGAACTCGAGGATCGCCCGCTCGCCGTTATCGCCGAGACGGCGCTTGGCCAGCTTGATGATGCGGCAGTAGCCGCCGGGACGCTCCGCAAAGCGCGGACCCAGCACATCGAACAGCTTGGTGGTGCCTTCCTTGCTGCGAAGCTTGGAGAAGGCGCGCCGACGGTTGTGCTGAGAGGGGTCCTTGGCCAACGTCACCAGCTTCTCGACGAACGGCTTGATGGCCTTCGCCTTCTGGACGGTGGTGATGATGCGCTCGTGCTCGATCAGCGACGCAGCCATGTTTCGGGACATGGCGATACGGTGACTGGTGGTTCGGCCGAGCTTGTAACCGGCAACGCGGTGTCGCATGGGTCTTTGTTGGTCTCGCGCCCGCCTTTCGTCGGCGGACGTCCCCGTTGGAGGGGATCTTCAGGGGGGTGTCGGGAGCGGCCGAAACCGGCTGCGCCCGTCGATCAGTTTCAGTCGACGCGCATGCCCAGCGACAGGCCGCGCTCCGCAAGCTTCGCCTTGATCTCCGTGAGGGAGGTCTTGCCGAGGTTCTTCAGGTTGATGACGTCGTTCTCCGACATCGTCACCAGGTCGTACAGCGTCTGGAGGTTGGCGCCGTCCAGGCAGTTCCGCGCCCGAACCGAGAGCTCGAGCTCTGCGATCGGCGCCTCCAGGAGGCGAGTCAGCTCGCTGTCCTCTTGACGCTTCGGGTTGAACTCGGAGGACTGCGGCGTCTCCAGCAAGGGAGTACTGTCCCGCGTCTCACTCTGGAGAACAAACGGGTTCAGGTGCTTGCGGTAGATCTTCGCGGCCTCGGTCAGGGCCAGCTGCGGCGTCACCGTCCCGTCGGTCCAGACCTCGAGGATCAGGCGGTCGTAGTTCGTGAACTTGCCGACGCGGGTGGCCTCGATGGAGTAGCGAACGCGCTGGACCGGTGAGTAGCTGGAGTCCACGGGGATCGTCCCGAGCTCCTGCCCCTCGAGCCGATTCTCTTCCGCGGGCATGTACCCGCGGCCGCGCTGTACCTCGAGCTCGATGTCGAGCTCACGGTCCATCGTGAGCGTGCAGATGTGCAGGTCCTCGTTGATGACCTGGGCTCCACCCTCACACTCGACATCAGCGCCCGTCACCGTGCCCTCACTCGAGCGCTGGATCCGGCAGGTGATGGCATCGTTCCCGTCGTACTCAACGCGCAGGCGCTTGAGGTTAAGGATGATGTCAGCCACGTCCTCATAGACACCTTCGAGGCTGTCGAACTCGTGGTTCGCACCCTCGATGCGGACGGCCGTCACGGCACAACCCTCGATGGACGAGAGCAGGACGCGACGCAGACCGTTACCGATGGTATGCCCGAAGCCACGCTCGAAGGGATCGATCAGGAACCGACCGTACTCTTCGGTCAGTGACTCCTGCTCGGCCTCGACGCGCGAGGGAAGTTCAAAGTTACGCCAGCGGATCCTCATTTTCTTGGGCCCTCTAAGAGGGAACGGCCAGGGGGGGCGGCAATGCCGCGGGCTTGGGGCCGTATGGGGGGATTCGGAGTTTAAAGGGGACGGCTTGGGGGGAGCGCCGCGGCAGGCCGCTGGCCGGGAGTCCGGCCGAGCGGTCAGCCGCGGGGCCAACCATCGTGAGCTCCAAAGAGCCCACTCGAATCACTTGGAGCAAAGCTCGACGATGAGCTGCTCCTGGATCGGGAACTGGAAGTCTTCACGCTTCGGCAGCGAGGAGACACTGATCGCCATCCCATCGGCATCGACGCTGAGCCAGTCCGGCTGTACGCCGCCCTTGTTCACGTCAATGAAGCCCGAGATGATCTTCTTGGTGTTCTCCTTGTCGCGCGGCTGAAGCACGTCACCGGGGCGGACCCGGTAGGACGGAATCGTCACGCGCTTGCCGTTCACGAGGAAGTGGCCGTGGTTCACCATCTGCCGCGCCTGGGCGAGTGTCGTGGCGAAACCGCCAGCGAGCACCACGTTGTCCATGCGGCGGCTGAGGAGCGCGAGCAGGTTCTCACCCGTGTTGCCCTTCATGCGCTCCGCCTCGGCGAAGTAACGCTTGAACTGACGCTCGAGCACGCCGAAGACGCGCTTGAGCTTCTGCTTCTCGCGCAGACGTACACCGTATTCGGTGACCTTGCGACGGCTCTGGGCGTGAACTCCGGGCGGGTAGTCCCGACGCTGAAGTACGGCCACTTTGCCGCTCGAGGTGTTCTGGCCGAGGAAGAAGAGGTTCATCCCCTCTCGACGGCACTGCTTGATCTTGGGTCCGGTGTAACGAGCCATATTGGTCCTAGGCTGGTCCTGGTCCTACGTGGTGGTTGCGCGAAACGCGCGATCAGACGCGGCGGCGCTTCTTAGCGCGGCAGCCGTTGTGCGGAAGCGGGGTAACGTCCTCGATTGAGGACACGCGGAGGCCGGCGTTTGCCAGGGCTCGGACGGCCGATTCACGACCGGACCCGGCGCCCGTGACGCGCACCTCGACCTCCTTGAGGCCATGACGCATGGCGGCCTGAGCCGCGTTGTCAGCAGCGCGCTGGGCAGCGAAGGGGGTGCTCTTACGAGTCCCCTTGAAGCCCTGACTGCCTGCGGTGCCCCACGAAATCGTGTTGCCCGCGGGGTCGGTGATCGTCACGTGAGTGTTGTTGAACGTCGACTTCACGTGGACGATGCCCTTGACGATGTTCTTCTTCGCCTTGCGCTTCGTGCTATTAGCCATGGATCTGAATCGGGTCGGAATGCAGGTTCAGCGAGCGGCGCTCGCCATGCCCTGCGGGGTGTATTGGTGTGCCGCGCTCGGTCACTTCTTGATGGACTTCTTGCCAGCGACCGTCTTCTTCGGTCCCTTGCGCGAACGGGCGTTGGTGCGGGTCCGCTGACCGCGCACGGGGAGGCCACGCCGGTGACGGAGGCCTCGGTAGCAGCCGATGTCCCTGAGCCGGGTGATGGCCTGGGCCAAGGTGCGCCGGAGCTCACCCTCGACGTTGTAGTTCTTCTGCAGGTGGGTCGCGATCGAGGTGACCTGCTCTTCGTTGAGGTCCCGGGCTTTCATACCCGGGTCGAGCTTCAGGTCGCGACAGACGTCCAGCGCCGTCTTGCGGCCAACGCCGAAAATGTAGGTCAGGCTGATCTCCAAACGCTTGTCGTTCGGGATGTCTACGCCAATGACACGTGCCATGGGATGGTGGGGTGAGGGGGTGCTGTCCGGGGCTTAGGGCCGGACGGGTCGCTGGTGGATGGACGGGTGCGCTGGGGCTTACTTGCCCTGGCGCTGCTTGTGACGGGGGTCCGCGTTGCAGATGACTCGCACCACGCCGCGACGGCGGACGATCTTGCAGGAGGAGCACATGCGACGGACGCTGCTTCGAACTTTCATCTTCTTCTTCTCCTCCGGCCGCGGCCGCCACGACGGCGGCGCTCACCTCGGCAGGTGATTCGGCCCTTGGTCAGGTCATAGGGGGACATCTCGACTGTGATCTTGTCGCCAGGCAGGATTCGGATGTAGTGCATCCTCATCTTGCCCGACACATGGGCGAGGATCTCGTGCCCGGACTCCAGCTTCGCCCGAAAGCGAGCATTGGGGAGAGCCTCGGTGACGATGGCCTCAACTGTGATCGGTTCTTCTTTCGCCATGCGCTGTTACTCGGCACCGCCGTCGGCAGCGCCATCGCGCTTGGTCCAAGACGCGTTGCCGCGAGCCTGGCCCTTGCGCTTGCCTGACCCGCCGCCGGTGGCGCCGCTCGGAGCAGCCCCACCGTCGTAGGCCTTCATGACGAGCTGAGCCTGGAGCTTGTCAACAAGCTCGAGCGCCACCCCCACCACGATCAGCACGCTCGTGCCGCCGAGGAAGTAGCGCATCTCCAGGGTCAGATTGGAGTTCTTGGTGATGAAGTTCGGCAGCACCGCGATGACGGCGAGGAAAGCCGCGCCGGCGAGGGTGATCCGAGTCAACACGCTGGAGAGATACTCGGCTGTCTTCGCGCCGGGGCGGATGCCCGGGATGAAGGAGCCGTGCTCTCGAAGGTTCTTCGCGATCTCCTCGGGCTGGAACATCAGTCGGTTCCAGAAGAAGCAGAAGGAGAAGATGAGGACCAGGTAGATGGTCGTGTAGATGAAGCCAGTCGGGTCCTGGAACATCCTCGTGCCGTAATCCCACCCCATCCAATCGAAGAGGATGCCAGGGATCACGAAGAGCACGGAGGCGAAGATGATCGGCATGACGCCGGCCATGTTGACCTTCAGCGGCAGGAAGTGACGCTGTCCGCCATACACCCGCCGACCACGCTGCAGGCGGGCGTACTGGATCGGAATCCTGCGGGCCCCCTTGTGCATGAACACGACCACGAAGATGGTCACCGCCCAGACGAGCAGGAGGAACACCATGATGTTCCAGAACTCGTCGCTCCCGCGGAGGTTCAGGATGCTCGACGGCAGCGAGGCGATGATGCCCGCCATGATGATCAGGGACGCGCCGTTCCCCACCCCGTACTCGGTGATCAGCTCCCCGATCCACATGACGAGC
>JAQWJQ010000242.1 GCA_029248265.1 Planctomycetota bacterium | reverse complement strand
CCGGCGACCGAGTTGCGAATAGACTCTCGGTTCTCGTCCACTAACTCGCCGAGTGAGGCGAGGACGTCAGGAGCGCTCGAGGCGCGCAGCGGCACGCCGAGGTCCACGCTGCCAGCGGCCCGTGATCCGGGGTCGATGCTCAGCTGTACGCCGCCGAGGACGGACGCGGACTCGATCCGGACCGCATGGTCTCCGAAGAGCACGATCGGTTGGTCGAGGGTGATGTCGACGCGCACTCGCTCCGCACGGGGGCGGTCAAGGTCGGGCACGACTGCGTCGACCTTGCCCCAGCGGACGCCGGCGAACAGGACGGGCGCTCCCTTGCGGAGCCCGCGCGCGTTCTCCGTGTACGCGACGACGCTCTGCTTGCTCTCGAAGAGCGAGAAGTCCGTCTTGAAGAGGGTGTAGTACGAGAGGATCGAGACGGCGCCCAGGAAGAGCAGACCGAGGGAGAGGTGTCGGCTGGGGGTCATGGCGGTCAGTCCAGGGCGTCAGGCCCGAGGAACTCGATCAGGCGGGGATGCGAGGGGCGCAGGAACTCCTCGGTGGGTTGGTGGACGATGGCGGCGCCTTCGTGGAGGAAGACCACCTCATCGCAGACTGTTCGGATGCAGTCGACCCGGTGCTCGACCACGAGGGCGGTGCTCTCGTGAATCTCGGCGATCTCCCGGATGAGCTCGTTGATCGAGCGTGAGATCTCGGGGTCGAGCCCGGCGTTGGGTTCGTCGTAGAGGAGGATGTCTGGCTCGACGATGAGCGCGCGGGCGAGGCCCACGCGCTTCTTCATGCCGCCGGAGATCTCGGAGGGCAGCTTCTTCCCGGCGTCAGGGATGTGGACCATCGCCAGCTTCTCCGCCACCCGGTCGGCGATCTCGCCGCGGCCGAGGTCCGTGTTTTCCACGAGGGGTAGGGCGAGGTTCTCCTCGACCGTGAGCCAGTTGATGAGGGCTCCCTCTTGGAAGACGTACCCCATGCGCTTGCGGAGCGCGCTCATTTCGTGTGCGGAGAGCGCGGACACGTTGTGCCCCTCGACCTCGACCCTCCCCGCATCGGGTCGGAGCAGCCCAATGACGTGCCGGAGCGCCACGGACTTGCCTGTCCCTGAGCCGCCCATGAGCCCGAGGACCTTGCCCCGCTCGACGTCGAACGAGAGGCCGCGGAGGACCCGCTGCGCACCGAAGGCCTTGTGCACATCCTCGAAGCGCAGGATCACGTCCGGCGTGCCGGAGGCTGCGGAGGTGCCGGGACCGCTTGTCATCGGTAGAGGAACCACGTCAGGAAGTAGTTGGCGACGATGACGGCGATGATCGAGTCGCGCACGGCGCGGCTCGTCGCGCGCCCCACGCCGAGCGCGCCCCCGCGGGCCACGAGGCCGCTGGCGCAGGAGATGACCGCGATCAGCCCGCCGAAGATGATCGACTTGAAGAGACCGGAGTAGACGTCCATCGGCAGGGGGATCAGCGCCCCCTTCTCCTGGAGCGCGTCGAGGGCGGTCTCCGTGTACTGGGCGAGGGGGACCCCAAGCTGGCTCGTGGCGACGAAGCCTCCGCCCACGATCCCGATCGTGTCGCAGAGGACGGTCAGGACAGGCGCGATGATCATCAGGGCCGCCACGCGGGGTACCACGAGGAACGAAGTGCGGTCCACCGACATGACCTCAAGCGCGGAGAGCTCGTCGGAGACGGACATGGTCCCGAGCTCCGCCGCCAGGGCGCTGCCGGTGGTGGCCGCCAGGACCACTGCGGTGATGAACGGCCCCATCTCGCGGGTCATGCTCGCGGCGACGATCGTTCCTATCTGGTCCTGCTGTCCAAAGCGGGAGAGCTCGATGCCTGTCTGAAGGGACACGATCATCCCCATGAAGAGCCCGACCAGCAGCACCACGTGCAGGTTGCGGACGCCCGCGGCAAAGAGCTGCTCCATCAGCCACCGCGAGCGGCGGGGGAGGTGGTGAACCCTCATGGCCGTGGCTGCGGCCAGCTCGAGGGTCGACCCCATCTCCAAGACCGTGGCGCGGAACCAGGCTGCTTGAAGCAAGACGTAGACCACCCCCGCCGCGAACGCGAAGGGGAGGGCGTCTGCCAGCCACCCAGGGGAGATGGCCAAGAGCTGGGAGGGGACTGTCATCAGGGTCACGATCGGGCCCGAGGCGCCTGGAATCAACGGCGCTGCGCGGATTCGGGGGCCATTGCGATGGGGCGCCTCATGCGGTCGGCGCCGAGCGGGGCGGCCGAGGCCGCCCCCTGCGCGGGCCGCTCCGGGGTGATCCCGGGCGCTGTGGAGGAGGGGGTCCGCCGCATGGGCCACCCAGGACCAGGGAACGACGGGGGCAGCAGCTCGAAGCCTCCGTCGCCTGTGGTGCGGTAGCGGAGGAGCCCGAAGAGGAGGGAGCGTTCGCGGGTGGGGCGCCCGGCGCGGGTGTAATCCCGGGCGCTCCAGAGGACGCTCAGGGAGCGGCGGTCCTCATCTGCGTCCCGTTCCCGCCGCCAGAGCCCGAGCCATGACCGGCCTCGTACGTTGTCGCCCTCGCGGCGGCGGGTGTAGAGCTCCCAGAGCCAGGCGTAGTGCTCGTCGACGAAGTCGTAGTCGGGGAAGGGGTTGAGGTCCACGAGGTGGAACGCGCTCACGTCCGGCGCGGTCCGGAGCCGGCCGAAGGGCCAGGCCTTGCGGTACTTCTCCGTGCCGAGCGGGCCTGTGGACTGCGGGGTCACGAAGGTGCGCTCTCTGGTGTAGCTGCGCCAGAAGGGGAAGGCCTTGAAGGTGTCCTTGTTCCCGTCGTCGTACTCCTCGTGGCGCCAGTTCACCAGCGGCCAAGCGACCCAGCGGGAGGTCATGCCGTCGCCCTTGTAGGAAGAGTAGAAGGGCCACACACGCTTGCGCGTTGCGCGCTCGGGGTCGCCCCCTTGGAAGACCACCAGGGGCCACGGCCCATCCCAGGCCCAGAAGCCCGATCGCTCGTCCTGTGCGTAGCCGAAGATCGGCCAGATCACGCTGGTGCTCGAGGCTTGCGGGCGGCGCGCCTGGCCGCCGATGGGCCAGAACATCCACGACGACCGCTCTTGCTCAGCGCCGAACTGAACGTCGTTGCGCTGCCAGTGAAAGAAGGGCCAGAGGAAGAACCAGCGGTCGTATCGCCCATCCCAGCTCACGTTGCCTGCGATGGGCCAGACGCGCCACGCCGTGCCCCCCGCGCCCCGGGAGATCGAGAAGAAGGGCCAGAGGAAGTGATCCGTGGTCCGGCCGTCACGCTCGGTCCGAAGCCAGAGCGGGAAGAGGGCGAAGGTGCCGCGATCCAGGGACAAGAACTTCTCGACCACGCCACCAAAGGGGAAGAAGGCGCGCTGGACCCGGCCGTCCTCGTGGGACGAGAGGTAGACCCCCGGGAGGACCAACAGCGACCAGGTCTTGAAGCCGTCGTCCTCGATCTGGCTCGCGTATCGAACCAGCGGGATGAACTGGGAGACCTCGGACTGCTGGGACGCGTCCTTCTTGATCTGTCCGAACGGCGGGATGAACCACGCCCTTTGATCCCCGTTTGCTGCGGTGCGATTGGAGAGGATCGGGCGTACCGCCCAGTAGCGCCGGTCATCGGACTCCTGGTCCTTACGGCTGATGACTGCGCCGCCCAGGGCCTCGACCTCAGGCACCCCACCAGCGGCGGAGTGGGACGAGAAGAACGGCGCGAGGTTTCGCTCCGTCTCGGGCCCAGCGCAGCCGGCACCGAGCGCGAGCGCCGCGAGTCCGAGCATGCGTGCCCCGGGGCTCATCGGCCGGCGCCTCCTGGGGCGTCCTGGGGTCTGTGCGGAGGCGGCAGGCATGACGTTCCCCAATTCTGGCTGCCAGAGCGGGGCGATACCACCTCAACCCCCTGGCTCGGGGGAGCCGTGGGGGAGGTGACCTACTTGCCGGGGCTCCGTCCGGCGCTGATCCGGGCGGGGCTTCGAGGCGATTCCTCCTCAGCCTGGGCTTGACGCGCCAGATCCGCGGGGCACGGTGTGGGCCATATGAGCACCGCAACGCCGACCACTCTCTCCGGGATCCAGCCCAGCGGATTGCAGCACCTGGGCAATTACTTCGGCGCGATCCGGCAGCACGTGGCCTCCCAGGAGACCCCCGGGGAGCACTTCTTCTTCATCGCGGACTACCACGCGCTGACGACGATCCATGACGCCGAGGCGCTCCGTGGGCATGTCCGGGATCTTGCCGCGACCTACCTCGCCCTGGGGCTCGACCCGGACCGGGCCGTGTTCTTCCGTCAATCCGACGTGCCCGAGGTGACGGAGATCACCTGGCTGCTCTCGACGGTGACCGGCATGGGGCTGTTGGAGCGCGCTCACTCCTTCAAGGACAAGACGGCGAAGGGCATCAAGCCCTCGGTGGGGCTCTTCACCTATCCCATCCTGATGGCGGCGGACATCCTCGCCTACGACTCCACGGTGGTGCCGGTGGGCAAGGACCAGGTCCAGCACGTGGAGATGGCGCAGGACATGGCGACGCACTTCAACGCGCGCTTCGGGGAGGTCTTCACGCGGCCCGAGGCGCGGATCCCCGAGCGCGCTGACATGGCCAAGGTGCCTGGCCTCGACGGACAGAAGATGTCCAAGTCATACGGGAACCACCTGTGGATCTTCGAGGAGGGGAAGAAGCTGAAGAAGGCCATCGGGCGGATCGCGACGGACAGTCGGCCCCCTGAGGAGCCGAAGGACCCCGCGGGCGTGGCCCTCTTCGACTTCCTGGCCCTCTTCCTCGGCGAGACCGAGCTGGAGGAGTGGAGGGACCGGGTGCGACGGGGCGGGGAAGGGGCTCCGGGGTACGGCCACCTCAAGGTTCGCCTCGTGGAGGCCATGGACGCCCACTTCGCTGCGCCGAGGGAGCGCCGCCGTGCCCTCCTCGATGACCCCGCCGAGCTGGACCGGATCCTGGCCCGCGGCGCCGAGCGGGCCCGCGAGCGCGCCACGGCGGTGCGCGATCGGGCCTACAGGGCCTGCGGCTTGCGTTGAGGGAAGATGTTGCGGCGGTCGCACGGCGTCGTGCACAAGGAGCGCGGCCATCCTGCCGATAGTCCGGAGGACGGCCTCCGCTTACCAACCTGACTCCCATGACCATCCGCCTCGCCCCTGGCCTCCTGACGCTCTTGATCCTCGTCCCTGGATGCCGCTCTGCGGGCACCGCGGGGCAGGAGTCGGTCACCGCCCCCCGCGGCGGTTCATCCCTCGCTGCAGAGGCGGCGGCTGAGACCGTCGAGCCCGTGCCCTTCGTCCCGCCGGCCCCCCTGGAGTGGACGGGCGCCTTCGCTGAGACGGCGGTGCTGTTGGCCAGCACGCTGTTGATCGAGGGACCCGCGCCCTTGCTCGAGCACGTCGTGGCGAGCTCCGACAAGGAGCTCTATAAGCGG
>JAQWJQ010000221.1 GCA_029248265.1 Planctomycetota bacterium | reverse complement strand
GGTCTCTGACAGCGGCGCTCGGTCCCGGGGACTCTCCTCCGGCGCCGACTCTGCGGGGCGCGGCTTCAGGCCTGGCCCGTGGGGTCGAGAAGCGGGCCAGTTCAAGGCACCTCGCCCCGGCCTCGAGCGGTCATGACCACGCGCGTTCGTGCAGGCCTCCAGGCCTACGCAGGATCGCCCCGTCCAGCTCCAATGTGGTGAGCACAGCCATCACCACGCCGAGCCCGAGTCCTGTCCGCTCCTCAACCTCGGAGGCGGTCAGCGTCTCGCCGCGCAGGGCTTCGAGGACGGCCCGTTGATCTGCGTCGTCGGGCTGAGGGGCAGTCCGCACCAGGGGTGCTCGATCGGGCTGAGGCTGGTCGAGGCCCTCGGCGGCTGCTGCGGGGTGGAGCGCAAGGGGAGCGCGGTCCCCGAAGACGTCCTCCATCAGCATGGAGGGGGAGTCCACCGGAGTGGCGCCCTCGCGGAGGATGCGGGTGACGCCACGCGACATGGGGTGATCCACTCGTCCTGGGATGGCGAGGACGTGCTGCCCCTGGTCTGCGGCCCAGCGAGCGGTGATCAGCGAACCGGATCGATGGGCTGCCTCGACCACCAGCACCGCGTCGGAGACCGCCGCGAGGATCCTGTTCCTGAGCGGGAAGTGATGGCGGCGTGGGGGTGTTCCGGGGGGGTGCTCCGAGACCAGGAGCCCCTCATTTGAGATGCGCTCTGTCACGGGGCCGCTGGGCCATGGCCGGTCGACTCCGCACCCGAGCACGGCAAGGGTCGCGCCTCCGATATCGAGAGCGGCGAGGTGGGCGGCCTCATCGATTCCCCTGGCCAGCCCGCTCACGATGCAGACCCCCGCTGCGGCTAGCTCGCGACCGAAGCGAGCCGCCTGCGCCAGCCCGTAGGGCGTGGGAGCGCGGCTCCCGACGATCGCAATACGCGGTGTAGGGGAGATCAACTCCACTCGCCCGCGGAGCCACAGCGCGTCGGGAGGCGACGCCACCGCCTTCAACTCTTCTGGCCAGGATGGGTGTCCTCTACGGACACATGTGATCCCCTTCAGTGCGCCGTCCCTGTCCACGCCCCATGGACGGGTGGGCCTCAAGAGGGTCGCGGCTCAGCCGCGATCGCTGCGCTTCTTCCTGCGCTCGTAGGTCTGGTCCTCGCCCCAGAAGCGCGCCCACTGGTTCGCGTAGTCTCCGGAGAGTTTGGGGGCCATCGCAGGGATCTCGAAGGAGCGGCGGTTGGCCTCCCACCACTGGAGCCAGCGGGCCGGGTCCTGGCCGGCGTCCGTCCCGGTCAGATAAATGAGCGCTGGTCGGATATTCGCGAGGCGACCGCGGAGCCGCTTCTCGTCGGTCTTCTTCATCTCCCCGAAGATCGCCTTGGCGGCCTCCACCGACCGTGCGTTCGCGGCGGCGAAGACCCGCGCTCGACGGATCTGCGCGTTCTCCTCGTTGAAGGCCCCCTTGATGAGCAGCGGGAGCGACTTGGGAGCACGGTGCCGGCCGATGGCGCGCAGCACTTCCTCGTGCAGCATGGGGTCCTTGCTGAGCGCCTTTTGGCGGCGGGTCGCGAAGCGGCGCAGGACCTCGAGGGCTTGTTCCTCGTCCATCCGGCCGAGAAGCTCCGTCGCGATCATGGCGACCTCAGGGGAACGGTCCTCGAGGACCTTGCCGAAGACCTTGATGACCTCCGGGTAAGGCGTCTTCGCAGCATCCACGAGCGCCGCCTGCCGCTCATTGGCCTCCGTCGATCGGAGCCCTTCGTTGAGCTTATGGACCGCGGCCTTCTCCTTGGCGGCCCGCTCCTTGGGGGTCTCCTTCTTCTCGTCCTCAGGGTCCTGAGACCGCGCGGCCGCACCGGGCTCTTCAGTCAGGGTCGTCTGGGCCGCGGATCGGGGCGCGAGCGTCGCGCCGACGATGACGATGGAGAGCAGGAGGGTCGAGCGCATGATTCAGTGGACGGAGGCTGTGGGGGGCTGGTTCCAGGAAGCGACCTGCCAGCCTTCGCCGTCTCTCCACTCCATCCTACCGACGTGGCCGGTCTTGACCTTGAAGGAGCTGCCCTCGATGGCGGCCTCGAGGGCGCCGGGGACGAGACCGAGGAACCAGCGGAGGAGACCGTTGCTGCTGCACACGAGCACGCGGTCCCCGTGCTGCCCCGAGGCGACCTCCTCGGCGAATTCGCCCACCCGGGCCCGGACGGCCTCGAGGGTCTCGGGCCAACCCGCGTCAGCGGGCCACTGGCTGCGCTCGTTCCAGCCACGGACGGCGGCATCGCCGTGCGCCGCAACGATCTCGTCGGTGGTGCGGCCGCCCCAATCACCGTAGTCCACCTCATTCAGCGCCCGGTGAACGATCGGGGCGGGCGTCCCACCGGTGGCGAGGCGCAGGTGCTCTGCCTGGCGCTTGAGGCCGCCGGAGAGGGCGGCCGTGGCCGTCCACTTCGCGGCGCTGAGGGCGTCTCCGAGGAGCCGTGCCTGGGCGCGGCCAGAAGGTACGAGCGGGAGGTCCTCGCCGCTGCCGACCCAGACAATCCGGTCCCCCGGCGCGAAGGTATTGCCGTGACGCACGAGCATGAGCTCGATCATCGCGTTCGTCCCTCCTCGTCCACCAGCTCGCCGTCCTCTGCGAGGAGTTGCTCCACACGACGCAGGTCTTCCGGGCTGTCGATAGCCATGTGGCGGCGCCCACGATAGTCAACCTCGACGACGCGGATGCTCATGCCGTTCTCGAGCGCGCGGAGCTGCTCCAACCCCTCGGTCAATTCCAGGGGGCTCGGGCCCATGGCGATGAATTGCTTGAGGGCGTCCCGTCGGTATCCGTAGAGGCCGATGTGCCGGAAGGTGGGAGCGCCACCTTGGGCGTCACGGACGAAGGGGATCATGGCCTTCGAGAAGTACAGCGCCCTGCCGTCCCGATCAAAGGTGACCGTGGTGCCGCCGACCTCTCCGGCATCCTTCGCCTCGCGCAGCAACTTCAGCGACCCGGCGTCGAGGCGCGCTGCCGGTGTCACGATCGGCGCGTCCGGCGACCGCCGCATCTCCCGGATGACGGCCTCGATGACCCACGGCGGGGTCAGGACCGCGTCGCCCTGGAGGTTGATGACTGCGTCCGGCGGTTCGTCGAGGTCGCGCGTCGCAGCGTCGACCCGTTCTGTTCCGTTGCGGCACCCCTCAGGGGTCATGACGGCCTCGCCGCCGAAGGCCTGGACGTGTTCGCGGATGCGTTCGTCGTCGGTCGCTACGAGGACGCGATCAACGCCCTCTGCGGCCGCCGCGATCTCGTGGACACGCTGAATCAGAGAGCGTCCAGCGACGTCCGCGAGGGGCTTCCCCGGGAAGCGCGTGGACCCGTAACGTGCGGGGATGACGACGGCGGTCTTCATGCGCTCTTCCCGTGGCACTTCTTGTACTTGCGTCCGCTCCCGCAGGAGCAGGGGTCATTACGCCCGAGCTTTGTGGCTCCATGCTGAAAGGGGTCCTTCGGCTGCGCGTGCCCGTGACCGTGGGGGGTGGTCCCCGTCCGTACCGTTTGGAGGAACTCGTCGATGGTGGCCTCAAGGCTCTGCTTCAACTCGAAGGCGTGGATCACGACCTCGGTCGCCTCGAGGTGCTCGATGAAGGCCCGGAGCACGTCGGGCACAAGCTCGGCCAGCTCCTCTCCGCGCCGAAAGCGGCCGGGGAGGAGCTGGCCGAGGGCGCCGTGCATGCCCTGCCCGTCCATGGCCTTGGGGGCGCAGCCCATGTCCTCGTAGCAGACAGAGAGAAAACGCTCGGCGATATCCCGCGTCTCACCCTTGGCACCACCGAGCCCTGCGGCCTGGGGGGAGTCCATGAACCTCGCGAGGTCGAGGACGATCGGTTTGCTGGTTGCCATGGGGGGCAAGGTAGCACCGCGGGACTCCGCGGAGGGAACTGACGCTTCGCACTTGGGCTCCGGGCCGGTTTCGGTGCATCGTCCACGCTGATGGAACCGGACCCCGCCCTCTCCGGCCGCTTCGAAGGCCTCGACCTCCTGCCCGCGCTCCAGCAAGGAGTTCAGGAGGCCGGTTTTGTGGAGTTACGCCCGATCCAGGCGGCTGCGCTGCCCGAGGCGCTCAGGGGGCGGGATGTCCTCGGGTTGGCAAGGACGGGGACAGGGAAGACCGCTGCCTTCGCGCTCCCGATTCTCCAGCGCCTCGAGCAGAGGCCTGCGTCGGCAGGACGGCCCAGGGCCCTCGTCCTCGCGCCGACCCGGGAGTTGGCGCGGCAGATCGAAGGCGACCTCGCTGCGCTGGGTCGCCACCTGACGGTGCGCGTGGCGTCCGCTTACGGTGGGGTCAAGATCGATCGCCAGCGAGAGGCCTTGGACGCGGGATGCGACGTGCTGGTCGCCTGCACCGGTCGCCTCTTGGACCTCGTGCGCGAGGGGGCCTGCGACCTCGGCGAGGTCGAGGTGCTGGTGCTGGACGAGGCGGACCGCCTCCTGGATATGGGCTTCCTGCCCGACGTCCGCCGCATCCTCGAGAGGGTGCCCGCGGACCGGCAGACGATGTTCTTCTCCGCGACGATGCCAGAGGCGGTTCAGGCCCTGGCCCAGGGGGTCCTCACAGAGCCGGAAATCATCGATCTCGGGCACACGCGCCCGGCGGAGACGATCGAGCATTCGCTTCACCCGGTCCGCTCCACGGCGAGGTCGAAGCTGCTGCGGTCCATCGTGGAGTCCGACGAAGAGGGGAGCGCGATCATCTTCACGCGAACGAAGCAGCGAGCGAAGCAGGTGGCGCGACAACTCGAGAAGCGCGGTCACGCTGTGGCGCTCTTGCACGGCGACAAGAAGCAAGGGGCGCGTGACCGCGCGCTCCAGGGTTTCCGCGACGGAGAGTCTCGGTTTCTTGTGGCCACGGATCTGGCGGCGCGTGGCCTCGACGTCGAGGGTGTGGCCCGAGTGGTCAACTTTGACGTTCCCTTGGACCCAGATACCTACGTCCATCGCATCGGCCGCACGGGGCGCGCTGAACGAACCGGTGAGGCGATCACCATCGCCTCGATTGACGAGATCGACCAGGTGCGCGCGATCGAGTCGAGCATCGGCGCGCGGATCCCCCGCAAGTACCTCTCGACCTTCGCCCCGCTCGACCTCGACGCACTGCTGGATGAGGCCGAGGGCCGTAAGGCGCCGCGCCGCGGCGGTGGTGGGGCCCGACGCAGCTCGGCGGCTGGGGCGCAAGCGGCCGCGCCCGGTGCACGGGGTGGCCGCCGCAGGGGCTCACGTCGGCGCCGCTAAGTTGCTACGTTCCTGAGAGATCAACATGACCTTCTCGCTCCCCAGTCCCCTCCGCGCGGCGTTCCTGTCGTCGGCGCTGCTGCTCCCCGCCTGCTCCAGCGGGAGCGAAGGTCCCGTTGTCGTCCCGTGGCCCCACTCCATGGCGGGCTACGACGCCGCGCTGGTCGGGGTCCTCGAGAAGGCGCGCGCTGACGTCCTGGAGGACCCCCGTGACGCTGCCGTCTGGCTGCGGCTCGGGATGCTCTTCGAGGCGCACCTCATGCTGGAGCTGGCCGAGTCCAGCTACGAGCGAGCGGTCGAGCTGGACGGGCAGGCCGCGCGCGTCTGGTATCGGCTCGCCCTGATGCGCGGTAAGAACGGCAACGTGGACGGCGCCCTGGACGCCTACCGCGCGCTCGAGGCGTTGGACGCGAGCTACGCGCCCGCGTGGCGGCGCAAGGGGTGGCTGCTACTCGGGGCGGGGCGACCGGCGGACGCCGCCGCGGCCTTCGAACGCGGACTCTCGATTGACCCGAGCGAGGTGGTCTGCCGCCTCGGACTCGTGGAGGTCGAGCTGGAGCAAGGCCGGGCCGAAGAGGCCTTGGAGCAACTCGCCGGGCTTGAGCTCGTCCCGCCCGCGAGCAGGGCGCTCTTCCACCGGCTGCGCGGGCTCGCCCTCTCGCGGCTCTCAAGGTTTGAGGAGGCGGAGCCGGAGTTGATCAAAGGGCGAGGCGCCCGCGTCTCGGGGCCGGACCCCTGGATGAAGGAGGTGGCAGCGCTCAAGGTGGGGGAGTCCGCCATCCTGCTCCAGGCGAGCCGCAAGATCGAGAGCGGTCAGGCCGAGCTCGGACTCCAGATGCTCCTGCAGCTGGAGGCCAGGGATCCAGACGACCCTCGCATCCTCGTTCGGAAGGGCCGCGCCCTGGCGCGACTCGGCGACTGGCCGGGGGCTGCGGCGGCCTTCAGCCGCACCCTGGAGCTCGACCCGGACGATCTCGGGCTGGCGCTGGCGCTGGCCTCAGCCATGGTGAAGGCCGACGACGTGGCGGGCGCTTTGGACGCGGCGGCACACCTGGTTGACCTCGACCCAGAGCTCCCCGACGCACACGAGCTCCGGGCGGAGTTGCTCCTCGGACAGGGCCGTGCGGCCGAGGCCATCGCCGCCGTGGGCCTGGCGCGAGAGCATGGCGTCGAAACGGCCGCACTCGAGGTGGTCGCGGGCAAGGCTTTGCTGGATGAGGGGGAGCAGGCGGCCGCGCTCGCCGCCTTCGAGGCGGCGACCATGCTGGACCCCGGGAACGCTGATGCTCTCGCGGGAAAGGGGCTCGCAGCGCTCGGCCTCGGTGATCGAGGGGTGGCGGCGGCGGCGGTCGCGGAGCTCCGCAAGGTAAACGCGGCGCACCCGCTCCTGGAAGCCCTCGAGGGCGCACTCGCGGAGGGTCCGGAGGCGTCGCCGGTCTCCCCTCAAGCAGGGCCCCCCGCGCAGACCCCGGACCCAGACCGTGATCGATGAAGCCGTACCTCTTGTCTCTTGTTGCGCTGGGTCTTGTGGCCTGTTCGGAAGACCCGGTCGAGCAGTCGGAGCCTGGCGTGGGGCCGCCGTGGTTTGTCGACGAGGCGAGTGAGCGGGGGATCGACTTCGTCCATCGTTCGGGCCACGATGAGCGCTACTTCTTTCCGGAGCTGATGGGGGGTGGGGTCGCGCTCTTCGACAAGGACGGGGACGAAGACCTCGACCTGTTCCTCGTGCAGAGTGGATCGCTCACGGCACCTGAGGAGACGGAGCATCGACTCTATGAGAACGACGGTCGCGGGCGCTTCGTTGACGTGACCAGCTCGGCAGGGATCACACCCGGCGGCTACGGGATGGGAGCTGCGGTGGCGGATTATGACGCGGATGGAGACCTCGACTTGTACATCACCTGCGTGGGGCAGAACCGTCTCCTGCGCAACGATGGTGCCGGGAACTTCACGGACGTCACCGAGGAGGCGGGGGTCGGGGACCCCGGCTGGGGCACCAGCGCGACCTTCCTTGACGTGGACCAAGATGGCCACCTGGACCTCTTCATCGCCAACTACGTGGATTGGAGCATCGCGACGGAGAAGGACTGCTTCGACCCGACTGGGCAGGCGGACTACTGCAGCCCGATGGCTTACGGGGCGCCGTCCACGGACACGCTCTACCGTGGGAATGGCGACGGGACCTTCCAGGATGTGAGCGTGGCCATGGGCCTCGACGCAAGCCCAGGGAATGGGCTCGGCGTGGTGGCGGGCGACTTCGACGGGGACGGTCTGGTCGACCTCTTCGTCGCCAACGATCAGATGCCCGATTGCCTCTGGCTGCACGGTGGCGAGGGGCGCCTGGTGAACCGCGCGGAGCGATTCGGCTGCGCGCGCGACCCGCATGGCAACGCGCGCGCCGGGATGGGAGTGGACGCCGCCGACGTTGAGGGTGACGGCGACCTCGACCTGCTCGTGGTCCATATGGCGCGCGAGCAGGACGGCTTCTTCCGGAACCGAGGTGGGGGATTCGTCGAGGAGACCCGCCAATCCGGGATCGGGATGGGGACGTTCCGGCGCACGCGCTTCGGCGTCGGCTTCCATGACTTCAACAACGACGGCTGGCTGGACCTCTACGTGGCGAACGGGCGGGTCAATCACATGATGCCGCCCATCGCGGAGGATGACATCTACGCCGAGCCGAACAGCCTCCTCGCTGGAACGTCGGATGGTCGCTGGGAGCCGGTCTCCCCCGCTGGGGGCACGCTCCCACCCGTGCAGTTGACCAGCCGCGGAGCGGCCTTCGGAGATATTGACGGGGACGGCGCGTTGGACGTGGTCGTCGGCAACCGAGACGGGCGCGTGCAGCTCCTGCACAACGTGAGTGCGGCCGGGCGAGGATCGATCGTCCTCCGGCTTACGGACGGCGGTCGCGATGCTCTCGGTGCATCAGCCTCGATCCAGGTGGGCGGGAACCAGCGCCGGATCGTGAAGCCGGGCTACAGCTATTGCAGCTCCAGCGACCGTGCGGTTCACTTCGGCGTGGGGACTCACTCCGCGCCGGTTGTGGTCGAGGTCTGTTGGCCGGACGGGGAGCTGGAGACGTTCGAGGGCATCGCGCCGGGCCAGCGAACGACGCTCGTGCGCGGCGAGGGCCGTTAGCCCGCGAGCCCGCGACTCGGGGGCAGAGACGCCGGTCCCTAGCGGTCAATCCGGGCGGGGAGAGCTTCGCCCTCGGGGACGAAGCTCATGGAGAGGGAGTTCACGCAGTGGCGGGTGTTCTTCTCCGTGAAGCGCTCGCCCACGAAGACGTGCCCGAGGTGTCCGCCGCAGTGCTCGCAGAGGATCTCAGTCCGCCGACCGTCGGCGTCGGTCTCGTGGCGAACCGCCCCGGAGATCTCATCGTCGAAGCTCGGCCACCCGCAGTGGCTCTCGAACTTGTCCTCCGAGAGATACAGCGCGGCGTTGCACTGTCTGCAGATGTAGGTGCCCTTCGCCTTGTTGTCGAGAAGCGCGCCGGTCCCGGGCCGCTCGGTACCCTTCCTGAGGATCACGTACTCCTCGGCGTCGCTGAGTTCGTTGAAGTCGCCTTGGACGGAGTCTTGCATGGGGGATCGGGGGTCAATGGGGGCTGTGGCTTCCTGGCCCGCGCCATCTCGGCCCGTTGTAGGCGCCTCGACCAAGGAGGGCCCTGCGGGATCCAGGCCGGCCTCGCCGCTGGCGACGGGGCGGGCGGCGGGCGTCGCAAGGACCACGGCGCTGCCGCTGTCAGCTGCTGGTCTGGCGTCGGCCGGCGAGGTGCTCGCGGGCTCCGCCGAGGGCCCCGCGGTGCTGGCCTCAGGTGGGGTGCAGCAGGCGACCAGGGAGAGGGCAAAAAGGCTGGTGAAGGTCTTGAGGCGGCTCATGTCGTTGCTCCGTGGGTCCTCGCCATCATGGGCGACTGCAGGCTCTATTGGTAGCCAGTCATCCGCCTGAACTGGAGCTTCTACAGGGACGGAACCTCCGCTACTCCGGCCATTGCACCTCGACCTCGGTCTCCTCGCCCGAGCTGACCTTGAAGGGGACGGGCTCCGTCGAGCGTCTGCGGGGCTCATTGCCGCGGTCGGAGGTCTCCACGGTCACGGTCCAGTCTCCCGCCGCCAGACCGCTGACGCGGGCGCGGCCGATCTGCAGGAGCTCGACCTTGCGCTGCTCGGTGGACTCTGGATCGGCAGGGGACACGGTGACCCACGCCACTCCCTCGTGCTCCTGCTCGTTGGCGAGTGAGATGAGGACGGAGCCACCCTGGGTCAGCTCGAGGGTCCCGACGTCGAGTTGGCGGCCGGGCGCCACCGAAAGGTCCGAGAGGACGCGGTCTGTGAACCCGCTGGCCTTCAATGTCAGCCGCAGGCTGGAGTCAGACTTCACGCCCTTGATCAGGAAGGAGCCATCGGCCCCGGTCGTCTGATCGGGTTCTGGCATGCCGAGGAATTGCCGCGAGATCCGCGAGGACTCGCCCCCAGCGGAGCGGTTGATGGCCACTGCCGCCCCGGAGATTGGATCGCCCTTGGCGTCAACCGCGCGCCCGATGATGGAGCTGATGGCGAGATCGAAGGACACGGTGTTCTCGCCTGTCTCGACCTCGAGGGCAACGCGGGCCGGCATGCTCAGGTCCTCATGGCGGATGAGCGCCGCGGCGGAGCCTGCAGCGAGGTCCGCCACTTCAAAGCGACCCTCGGAGTCCGTGGTGTCGGTGCCCGGTTGGTTCCCGAAGCCCGCGAACTGGTCCTGGATGACGATGGACCCCTCGCTCTGGTCCGCGTTCGCCTCAGGGACGATGGAGATGCGCGCGCCCGCGGCGGGCTGCCCATCGAGCCGGAGGACCCCCTTCACGGTGGCCGAGGTCGGGAGCAGGTAGTCGAAGCGGACCCGCGCGCTGGTTGCGATCTCCACCGTCTGCCACTCGCTCTGCTCGTCGCCAACGGTCCGCCGTCGGGAGAAGGGCTGGCCCGCGTTGCGCATGGCTCGAACCTCATAGGTCCCTGCGGGGAGCCCGTCGAAGACGGCGAGTCCATCCTTCCCCGACGCCTTCCCCGCCTTCCACGGCCTGGCCTCGTCCTTCGTCCGGCACTCGACCCTGGCGCCGACCAGCAGCAGGTCCTCATCGCCGACCACGGCGACCGTCAACTCGGCCCCACGCGAAAGGGGGATGCGGATTGGTTGCTCCGATCCGGGGGGAGTGAAGGGCTCCTCGAGGTAGGTCCCGTAGCCACGCGCCTTGACCTCCAGGCGGACCTCGGAGTCGCCGAGGTCCGAGAGTTGGCAGCGGCCTGCGCGGTCGGTCTTCGCCCAGAGCTCCCGACCGCCGGCGCCGAACATCATTGCCCGACGAGAGGGCGAGTCAGGCTTCGTAGAGAGCGTGACCCGTGCCTTGCGGATCGGCTTACCCGTGGCCGCCTCGACGACCTCGAACTCGAGCCGCCTTGCTCGCTCCAACTCGAGGGTCCCGCCGCTCACGAGCGCCCCCTCAGCCACGGAGATCGGCTCTGAGACGGCCCGCTGGTAGCCAGGCGCGTCGACGGTCACCGTCAGCTCTCCTGGAGCGCTGCCCGGTCGGAGCTCGTGGAGCGTCAGCTTGCCGTTCTTGATGCGCCCCGGCGCGCGGCCGCCCTTCGGGGTCAGCATCACCTTGGCGGAGCGCTCCGCCCACCTGGCGGTCACGGTCAGTTGCTCCACAGGCTCGCGGCTGATCCGGTCGATGACCTTGAGCTCGAGCTGGGCACCAGGATCGAAGATGAGGGCGACAAAGGAGCCGTCGGCAGCGACCTCAGCCTTGTTGGAGAGCAGGACGGTCTCGATGAACTGGCGGCGTTCCATGGCCTGTAACTGATAGACCGCTCCGGGCTCGAGACCGCCGAGTTCAAAGCTCCCGTCGCCCTTGATCTCGGCGATGTGTTCGCCTGCCGGCGAGAGTTGAGCGGCCATCAGCACCTGGAAGCGCGACTTCCCCGCGGACGCTGTCGGGTCGGTGGGCGTCGCTGCGATTCGGCCGTACTCGCGTCCCTGTGGGTACCCGGAGACGACGCCTCGGATGACTCCGGCTCGCTGGGCGGTGATCACGACGTCCACCAGCACGTCTCCCGCGCGCTTCACGGGGCCCTCGTACCGAGCGGGCATGATTGACTCATGCTCTGCGAGGAGCACGATCGGGCCCTCGGGCTCGTGGTCGAGCTGGAAGTGCCCGTCTGCGTCCGTCGTCTCAAGGCCGAGCGCGCTGGAGAAGCCGATCTGATCCATCGTCTCGATCATCTGGTCGCCCTCGCGTTCGATACGCCGAATCCGCGCCCCCTCGATCGCCCGACCCTCCAAGTCCCGGACCCAGCCTTCGACGATCACCGCCGGATCGAGGATGATGTCTCCGAGGTCGGTCGAGTCGCCGTCCTTGAAGATGCGCTTGATGGGGGAGGCGGTGAAGCCACGAGCGTCGGCCTTGACACCGATCGTGAGCCCGAGGGGTTCTGAGTCCTCCGCGGCGAAGCGACCGTCGTCGCCGGTGACGGCTTCGATTCGAAGCTGCTGCGGTCCGCCGAAGGTGCGGATGGCGATTGCGTTGGCTTGTTCCCACGGCATGAGTTCCACCGGGACGCCAGCGAGGGGCCGCCCGGCGGCGTCGAGGATGCGTCCGCGGTAGGGGCCGCTGAGGGCGACGTCCTTTCGGCGGGGCTTGACCCGGCTTCGGACGACCTCCGAGGGCGCCTGGCGGTCCACCAACGCGACCTCTCGAGCCCCATCCTCGGGCCGCGCCTCGAGTCCAGAGAGGTCCGCGGCACGGCCAGGCCCGCCCTCCTTGGCGGTCTGGTCAGGGGCGTGCGCCACGGTCCCAACGTCTTGGGGTCGCCCGCCTCCAGACAGCAAGAGGGCGCCAAGCACCGCGGCGGCGAGGGCGGCAGCGATCAGGAGGGGGACGGTTCGTTGGCGTTGCATGGGGGAGGCCTGGGAAGAGGTTCCCCAGGTATGCGCCGCGGAACGGCAGATCGTCGCACTGCCCTTGGTTTTTTGGTGCCAAAACCGTGTCGGTACGACCCCGGAGGAATGGCGGCGGTGCGCGGGGGCTCGGAGCGCCGCTCGGCGGGCGCCTGTCGGGGCCTCGGTCCCCGCCTCCCTGGCTGCCGCGCCGGCCCAATGAGACCGGGGCCCCGCGCAGCAATGCGCGGGGCCCCGGTCAGTGGCTCCTTGGGCCGCCTGAGCGGCCTTCGCTCACTCGTTGGCGGCCTTCATGGCCTCACGGATGATCGGGGCCTCGTCCAGGAACTCCAGGCCGGCGTCCTCGTCGGCGTCCGGAGCACGGTCGATCCAGAGCTTGGACTGGTCCTCGAACTTCCCTCTGAGGAGGTGCTCGGCCAGCGGGTCCTCGATGTGCCGCTCGATGGCCCTGCGGAGGGGGCGAGCGCCGTAGTCCTCGTGGAAGCCCTTGTTGATGAGGAAGTCGATCGCACTCTTCGTGAGCTCGACCTCGATGTCGTGCTCTGCGAGGCGCGCCCGGACCTCGTCCAGCTGCAGGTGGACGATGCGGGAGAGGTCCTGGTTCGTCAGCGGGTTGAAGACGATGGCCTCGTCCACTCGGTTGAGGAACTCGGGCCGGAAGTGGCGCTCGACCTCGACCATGACGTCGGAGCGCATCTTCTTCTTGCGGTCGCCGGCGTCCGCGGACGCCTGGTCGAACCGGCCGAAGCCGAGCTGCGAGCCGGCCTTCATCGTGTGCGAGCCGAGGTTGCTCGTCATGATGAGGATGACGTTCTTGAAGTCCACGTGGCGGCCGAACGAGTCGGTCAGGCGCCCCTCCTCCATGATCTGGAGGAGCATGTTGAAGACGTCGGGGTGGGCCTTCTCGATCTCGTCGAGGAGCACGACAGAGTAGGGGCGACGGCGCACCTTCTCGGTGAGCTGCCCGCCCTCCTCGTAGCCGACGTAGCCCGGAGGCGCGCCGACGAGACGGGAGGCGTTGTGCTTCTCCATGTACTCGCTCATGTCCATGGTGATGACGTTGTCCTCATCACCGAACATGAACTTGGCGAGCTGCTTGCACAGGTAGGTCTTGCCGACGCCGGAGGGGCCGAGGAACAGGAACGTGCCCATGGGGCGACGGGGGTCCTTGAGGCCGGAGCGGGAGCGGCGGACCGAGCGGGCGATGGCCGCGATGGCGTCGTCTTGATTGATGACGATCGAGCTGAGCTCGGACTCCATCTGGAGCAGGCGCTCGGCCTCGGCCTTCTCGAGGCGCGTCAGGGGGATGCCGGTCATCTTGGAGACGGTCTCCTGGATGACGTCGATGTCGACGTCGCCGACCGACTCCTTCTCCTGCTGCTCCTCGCGCCAGTCGTCCTGGATCTGCTCCTTCTTCTTCTTGAGCTGGTACGCCTGGTCGCGGAGTTGGGCGGCGCGCTCGAAGTCTTGGGAGGCGACAGCCTTGTCCTTGTCGAGGTCCAGCTGCTCGATCTCCTTCGTGATCTCACGCAGGTCGGGCGGCGGCACCATGGACTTGATCCGGACGCGCGCGCCAGCCTCGTCCATGACGTCGATGGCCTTGTCCGGGAGGAAGCGGTTGTTGATGTAACGGGTCGACAGCTCGACCGCGTTCTCAAGCGCCTCGTCGGTGTAGCTGACGCGGTGGTGGGCCTCGTAGCGATCGCGCAGCCCCTTGAGGATGGCAACGGCCTGCTCGGGGCTCGGCGGCTCCACGTTGACGGACTGGAACCGGCGCTCGAGGGCGCCGTCCTTCTCGATGTGCTTGCGGTACTCATCGAGCGTCGTCGCGCCGATGCACTGGATCTCTCCCCGGCTCAGGGCGGGCTTGAGCACGTTCGAGGCGTCGATCGCCCCCTCGGCACCGCCGGCGCCAACGAGGGTGTGCAGCTCGTCGATGAAGAGGACGACGTCCTTCACCCGGCGAACCTCGGTCATCACGGCCTTGATGCGCTCCTCGAACTGACC
>JAQWJQ010000013.1 GCA_029248265.1 Planctomycetota bacterium | reverse complement strand
CCGTCCCCGCCGTGCCGGACGAGCAGAACCTGCTCCAGCTCCACCACCAGCTCCTGGAGACCGTCACCGTCGAGGTCTCCGGCAGGCCTCACCTCACTCTGGCTCGAGACGCCCACCGTGAAGAGCGCGTGCTGCGCGCGGACCACGTCGCGGAAGGGGTCATGGCCTTGGAGCGGGGGAATGCCAGCGGCGAGCAGGAGGAGGGAGAGCATGGGCAGGGGTACGGGAGCCGAGGTTGAGGAGCCATGGCCGGTGCGGTCACGGGCTTCACCGGAGGTGGGTCGCCGGGCGCTTCAATCCGTCGATGGGAATCCCCGGATTCTGCGGCCTCGCCCGATGGGGCGTGATGGCCGCGGACGCTGGCGCCCAGTTTATCGACGGACGAGCAGGCCGCGATTGACTGTGCTAGACCAGAAGCATGCGCCAAAGCCCCCTGCTCCTCGCCACCCTGCTCATCCTCGCCTGCTCCGCCTCCCCCGAGGGCCACCCAGAAGAGGCTGCCGGGGAGGTCGAGACGCGCCCGAACGTCGTCTACGTGATGAGCGACGAGCTCGCGTACTTCGAGCTGGGGCACATGGGCAATCCCTACATCCAGACGCCCAACATCGACCGGTTCGCCACCGAAGGCATGCGCTTCACCCGCGCCTATGCGGGCTCACCCGTCTGCGCCCCCCTGCGCTGCAACCTGATGACGGGGCTGCATGCGGGCCACGCCTCGGTGCGCGCCAATGACGGCGGCACACCGCTCCGAGAAGGCGAGCCGACCATCGCCTCCATGCTCAAGGAGCAGGGCTACGCCACCGGCGGCTTCGGCAAGTGGGGCTGCGGCGGGCGTGACTCCACGGGCGTCCCGGAGGAGCACGGCTTCGACACGTTCTTCGGGTACTACGACCAGGTCCACGCCCACTCCTTCTATCCGCCGTACCTGGTGCGCAACAGCGAGGAGGTGCCCCTGGAGGGCAACGTCGGCGGCCGCAGCGGCGAGACCTACTCGCACTACGAGATCATGGACGCCGGCCTCGACTTCATTCGCGAGCACGAAGACGAACCCTTCTTCTGCTACCTGCCCATCACGCCGCCCCACGGCATGTACGACATCCCCGAGGACGACCCTGTGTGGGCGCTCTACGAGGACGAGGAGTGGATGAAGCAGGACGACGTGAAGCAGGACGTGAAGAACTACGCGGCCATGGTGAGCCTCGTGGACCGCAACCTCGGACAGGTGCTCGAGCTCCTCGACGAGCTCGGCCTCGACGACAACACCGTGGTCTTCTTCACCGGGGACAATGGCGGCCAGGACCGCTTCCGCTCCCCCGACCACCCGCGCGGCTTCTTTGGTCCCAACGTGGACCCGCGCACCGGCGTCGAGTTCCGCGGCGGCAAGGGCAACCTCTTCGAGGGCGGGCTGCGGATTCCCTCCCTGGCCCGCTGGCCCGGGCACATCCCTGCTGGCGCCGAGAGCGACCTGGTCTTCTACCAGCCCGACGTGTTCCCCACCATCGCCGCGCTCACCGGCGCGACCTCGCCCGAGGGCATCGACGGCATGTCCATCGCGCCGACGCTGCTGGCGTCCGGCGAGCAGGCCGAGCACGACTTCCTCTACTGGGAGTTCGGCAGCCAGCTGGCCGTGCGCGTGGGCGACTGGAAGGGGCTGCTCTCCCGCAAGGGCGGCGGCGGCTGGGACGAGGTGCTCGCCAACGGCACCGGGACCTGGACCCTCTATGACCTCTCCGAAGACGTGAGCGAGGAGCGCGACCTGGCAGCCGAGCACCCCGAGCGCGTCGCCGCCATGGCCGCCATCGCCGCCCGCGAGTTCACCCCCGCCCGGCCCGGCACCTACCGCGACCCCGCGCGCACCCGCCACGAGAAGGACCGCGACGCGAAGTGGGGCACCTCCCCCGACCGCCCCGCGCCGCGCAAGCCGAAGGGCAAGCCCAACCGGCTCAAGGGCAAGGACCTGCTGCCCGCCGCCGACATGACCGTCGTCTCCTTCAGCAGCCAGAACGAAGCCAACGGCAAGCTCGCCGCGCGCGCCATCGACGGGGACCCCACCACCATCTGGCACACGCGCTTCTCGGACGTGCTGGCGAAGCACCCCCACGAGCTGGTCCTCGACCTCGGCGCCGTGCGCGCCGTCACGGGCCTGCGCTACCTCGCCCGCCAGGACGGCGGCTGGAACGGCGCCTTCGCCGAGACCGAGCTCTACCTCTCCACCGACCCCGAGCGCTTCCCCGAGGCGCCGGTGGCCACCACCACCTTCAAGCGCCAGCGCAAGGGCCAGCGCCTCGACCTCCCCGTCCCCGTCCCCGCCCGCTACGTGCGAGTCCGGGTCCTCTCCGAGAACAAGGGCGGCCCCTGGGCCTCGGCCGCCGAGATCGGCGTCACCGTCAGCGACGGGTGAGGGACCCCGGAAGGCACACCTACGATAAAATACCGTAGATGTACGGTATCCTACCGTACATCGTGCCAAGCCTGTGCAACACTGCGCCCATGATCTCCCGCAAGACCGCCCTCGCCCTCGCCGTAGCGCTCCTCGCCGCGCTCGGATGGGGCGCACTCCAGGAGCCAGAAGCCCCCGGCGGTCCGCTGCTGTCCGGCTCCGCGGCCGCGACCGATGGGGCCGACGTCGGCGCGGCGGAGCTGCAAGGTCTCGTGGTCGACGAGGCTCGGGTCGCTGCGGGCGATGACGACGACCCCGGGGCGACCGAGGTGCCGCCCGCGCTGGCCGCGCACGATGGGCTCCTGACGGGGATCGTCCTCAGCGCGTCCTCCGGCTCGCCGCTCCCCGGCGCGCGGGTGACCGTCACGCGCCGGATGTACTCCGAGTTCCGCATCCCCGACATGAGCGAGCGGGAGGCGCGCGAGGCGGTGGCGGAGGGCTCGACCGACGCGGCGGGGCGCTTCGAGCTGGCCGTCCCGACGGCGGTGCCCCTGGACCTCGAAGCCCGCGCGGCCCGGCACGCCCTGGCGCGCCGGTCCCACGTCTTCGTGGGCGAGGACCTGGTCTTGCGGCTCGCGGAGGCGGCGATCCTCGAGGGGACGCTGACCCGCACCACGGACGGCTCGCCGGTGGAGGGCGCCCTGATCCTCGGCCGGGACGACCGTCGGCTTGAGCTGTGCCGCACGCGCACCGGCCTCGCCGGGGACTTCCTCTTCGAGGACCTCCCCCCCGGCCTCGTCACCTTGCAGATCACCCCCGAGGACGCCGCCGTCCCCCCGGACCAGCGCGTCGAGCTGCGGTCGGGTGTTCGCACCCGTGTAGACCTGAACCTGGACCCCGGGGTGCGTATCCACGGCGTCGTCACAGATGCCAGCGGGAGCCCGATTCCCGGCGCTGAGGTGGGCCTCGGCGGGTCCTTCAAGCGCTCCGGCACCACCAACCTCCAGGGGGAGTACGAGCTCGTCGGGGTGGGCGGCGTCCGGCGCCGCGACCTGACGGACCTGCGGGCGCGCGCCGAGGGGTACGGCGGCGAGCGGGCCAAGCTCCCGTTCTCCGAGCTGTCGGCCGACACCCGGGTGGACTTCGTGCTCCGCGCCGGCCGGTTCGCCACCGGCCGGGTGGTCGACCCGGACGGCGCCCCGCTGCCGGGGGTCTACGTGGCCGGGTCCGGCACGAAGAAGGCGGAGGGCGTGTCGAGGACCGACTGGGTCTCGACGGTCACGGGCGCCGACGGGCGCTTCGCGCTGACGTCCCTGCATCCCCTGGTGGACCACCAGCTCTTCCTGAAGAAGGACGGTCTGGGGACGCGGATCTACGACTTCCCCGCGGACGAGGCCGACCGCGAGCGGATCGACCTCGGGGACCTCGTCCTCCACCCCGGCGGCCGCATCGAGGGGTCCCTGACGACATCGTCGGGCGTCCCGATCCCCGGGCATTCCGTGAAGCTCCGGGGCGCCAACGGCGACCTCGGGCGGCTCCGACCCGACGATGAGGGCATCCCGAACACCTGGGTGACGACGGTGCGCGAGTCCCGCACCGACGCCGACGGACGCTTCCACTTCGACGACGTGCCCGGAGGCACGATGAAGGTGACCGCCGCCGTCAAGGGCCAGCCCAGCGCGAACGACGAGCAGACGATCCAGCTGGAAGAGGGCCAGCAGGTGGACGATGTGACGCTGCGCCTCGAGCTGGGGACCCCCATCACCGGGGTCGTCCTCACCCCGGACCGCTCGCCCGCCACGGGGGTCTTCGTGCAGGTCGCAGGCGGACCGGACCAGCCGCGGATCCGCGCGCGCTCGGGCGCAGACGGGCGCTTCGAGCTCCTCGGCGTGACCGAGGGCATGGGCGAGGTGGAGCTCTTCACCATTGTCGCCTCTTACAACTGGTACCACCCCGACGCGCGCCTCGGCGCCAGCCCCACCGCCCGCGCGCGCGCCGGCGACACGGAGGTGGAGCTCGTCCTGCAGGAGCTGGTGTCGCTCACCGGCCGGGTCGAGGACGCCGACGGCGCCCCCGTCGCTGGCGCCCAGGTCCTCGCCTACCGCAGCGGCGCCCCGCAGCTGAAGGACAACGCCCTGATGGCCGCGAGGACGGACGAGGCAGGGGCCTTCCGCCTCGACCTGCCCGAGCAGGGCGAGGTCGACCTCGTGGCGAAGTTCCCGACCCCGCCCGATGCCCCGGCCGCCACGCCCGAGAGCACGGTGGGGAGCACCGTCGAGGGGACGCCCGACCCCGCCATCCTCGAGTTCATCGCGAGCGACGCGGAGGGCGTCGTGCTCCGGTTCGAGCGCTGAGGGGCCGCCCCGCGAGGGGACGAGGCCGAGGGCGGTGCCCGCGCGGGGACACCCACGGACCCGTGACGTATCCCTGACACCGCCAGGGACGGGCCTGACACCTCCAGGAGAGGGAGCGGCGTATCCTCGGGCGCCGCAGCCCCACGCCCCCATGAACAGCATCCTCCTCTGCGCCGCGCTCCTCGCGGCCGCCCAGTCCGTCCCCCACCCCGCCGCGCCGTCCACCGACGCGGCGACGCAGGCTTCTGCGACCCAGGCTTCTGCGACCCAGGCTCCTGCGGCCAACGACTGGCCGCGCTACCTGGGCCCCGAGGGCACGGCGGTCGCGCCCTGGCCCGAGGAGACCTTCACCTGGCCCAAGGCCGGCCCGAAGGTCCTCTGGCGACAGCCCGCCGGCGGCGGGTACGGGGGCGCGGCGGTCGCGGGCGGCGAGGTGTTCCTCTTCGACCACGAGCGCGGCGAGCGAGACGTGCTGCGGGTCTTCGACCTCGACTCGGGCGAAGAGCTGTGGTCGGCCGGCTACCCACAGGAGGGCCGCCTCAACTACGACGGCTCGCGCACGGTGCCCACCGTGGTTGGAAACCATGTCTACACCACCAGCGGCTTCGGGCCGGTGGCCTGCTTCGACCGGACGAAGCGGGAGCTCCTCTGGAAGGTCGACGTGGCCGAGGCCCTCGGTGGACGCAAGCCCATGTTCGGCTGGTGCGTGCACCCCGTGGTCTTCGAAGACCTCGTGTTCGCGGCTCCCCTGAACAAGGACGTCGGGCTCGTCGCCCTCGACCGCGCGACCGGCGAGGTGCGCTGGCGCTCGGAGCACCTGGGCTACACCCACTCGTCCCCCACGCTCGTGCGCCTCATGGGTCGGTGGCAGCTCTTGCTCAACGCCTGCAACGACACCGCCTCGGGCCGCGACAAGCCTGCACCCTCCACCCTCTGGTCCCTGGACCCCGCCACCGGCGAGACGCTCTGGCGCCACGACCTGACCCTCTGCGGGCTCCCCGTCGCCCAGCCGATCGTCGTGGGCGCGGACCGCAATCAGATCTTCATGACGGGCGGATATCGCGCCGGCTCCGTGCTCCTGAATCCGCGCTGGGTCCAGCAGGACGAGGGTGAGCCCTGGGGCGTCGAGCGCGTCGATGAGGTCTTCCGAAGCACCCGCGGCTCCCAGACGCACCAGCCCATCCTCCACGAGGGGCACATCTACGTCCTCGCCAACGAGAACTGGAACGGCAGCCGACGCCGCCGCTCCGAGGGCGGCCTGGTCTGCTTCAACCTCGAGGGAGAGGAGCTCTGGCGCACCGGCGACGACCCCAACTTCGGCCGAGGCGGCATGGTCCAAGTCGCCGACGCCTTCCTCATCCAGGACGGCTACAAGGGCACCCTCGTCGCCGCCCGCGCGACCCCGACGGGCTACCAGGAGCTCGGCCGCTTCGACCCCTTCGAGATCCGCGCCCGCGACGGCCAGCTCTGGGCCCCTCCCGCCGTCTCCGGCACCCGCATCCTCATGCGCAGCCAGGACGAGCTCGTCTGCGTCGAGCTCTCGCCAGGTGTCAAGATTGGCATGGGACCCGTCAAGCTCTTCCTGCTCGGCGGCCAGTCGAACATGGACGGCTGTGGTCTCGCGGCAGAGCTCCCCGCGGCCTTTCAATCCCATCCGGACAACGTCGTGACATGGGATCACAAGAGGGAGGCCTGGGTCGCGCTGACGGCGGACTCGATGGCGATCGCCCGAGATCGGCAATTCGGTCCGGAGATGGCCTTTGCTCACCGCCTCGCCACGGCTTATCCCGACCACACCATCGCGCTCACCAAGACCTCGGCCGGAGGGACCAAGCTCCACACCCAGTGGGTTCCGGGGAAGGGGATGTATGAGAGGTTCATCCGCAACTTCCGCGACGCGACAGCGCAGCTCGACGAGGCGGACGTTGAGTACGCGGTCGCCGGGATGCTCTGGATGCAGGGCGAGTCAGACTCGAGCGCCGTGGAGACGGCCGAGGCCTATGAGGCCAACCTGAAACTCCTGGTCGCCGGGGTGCGCAAGGACACCGCCCACGCCGCTCTCCCGATCGTCATGGGGCGGATCTCCTCGAGCCTCCTGAAGGAGACGCCCTGGAACTTTGATCAGGCCAAGACGGTGCAAGCGGCGCAGGAGGCCGTTGCCGCACAGGACAAGCAGGTCCACATCATCAACACCGACGGGCTCAGCACCCTGAAAGACAACACCCACTTCGACACCGAGGCCCAGCTGACCCTGGGCGCTCAGATGGCCGAGCTCATGGTCGAGGCGCTGTCGAAGGAGCCCAGACGCCCCAGACGCTGACGACGGTGCCTGCCACGGTCGCCGCGCCGCGAACGCTCACCGACTTGCGCTGGTACTTGGAGTGGCTATGAAGCCGGTCATCAGCGCGACAAGCACCCCTACCCCTGTCTGGTGCGGACGCATCCAGCGGCTCCACGCCTTTGCATCCCCCGCCGGTGACCGGCAGTCTGCGCTGCTGCTCGTCGTGGGGATTGAGGCTGCCCTCAGTCGCCCTTCGACGCCAGCCGCGCGCCGACGGCCACGAGGCTCCCGGTGGTCCGGAAGAAGAGCGCGCCTTCCGAGATCGCCGGCGTCGCGAAGCAGGGCTCGCCCAGGGGGCAGGTCCCCAGGACCTTGAAGTCCCGGCTGGCCTCGAGGACGTGGACGGTGCCCTCCTCGGAGGTGAGGTAGACCTTGCCGTCCCCGGCGACCGGCGAGGCGATGACCGCCGTGTTCGGTCCCAGGCGCTCCTTGAAGAGGCGCTTCCCGGTGCGGGCGTCGAAGGCGCTGGCCATGCTGGAGCTGCCCAGGAAGACGATGCCCCGGTAGACCACGGGCGTGGACATGTAGGAGCCCCCGCGGGTGGTGCTCCAGAGCACGCCTGCGTTGGAGGGCTCGCGCTTGCTCGGCGTGATGTTGCCCTCGGCGCCGGGGCGCACCATGTAGATGGGCGACATGGGGCCGTGGGCGCTGGCGACGACGATGTGGCCGTCGGCGGCGAAGGGGGTCGGTATCGGGTTGTCACCGCCGCCCTCGATGCGCCAGAGCTCCGCGCCGTCCTCGAGGTCGTAGGACGCCACCACCGGCCAGCCGTTGACCACCACCTGGGTCCGGCCCTCGGAGGCGTGGACGAAGGGCGTGCCCCAGCTGCGCTCGCAGATCCCGGCGCGGTCCACGCGCCAGACCTCCTCGCCGTCAGAGAGCTGGAACGCGGCCACGAACGGTCGCTTGGGGTCGTCGCAGGCGATGACGACCCGGTCCCCGTGCAGCGCCGGCGAGCTCGCGTAGCCCCAGCCGATGCCGTACTTGGAGATGTCCACCACGCCGAGGTCCTTGCGCCAGAGCCGCTCGCCCTCGAGGTCGAAGCAGTGGAGCCCCTCGGAGCCCAGGCACGCCACCAGCCGCTCGCCGTCGCAGGCCAGGGTCGAGTTCGCCTGGGTCGCCTTCTCGTGGCGCGTGGCCCGCGGGACCCCCTCGTGCACGACCCGTCGCCAGAGCTCCTCGCCCGTCCCCTTGTGGAAGCAGAGGATCAGCCACTGGTGGGGCCGCTCGTCGTTGGCCGCCGTGGGCTGGCCGCCCTTGCCGAGCATGAGCTCCGCCACGCCCCCCTCGGGCACCGCGGTGCAGACGTACACCCTGTCCCCCCAGACGATCGGACTCGAGTGGCCGAGCCCCGGCACCTCAGCGCGCCACAGGACGCCGCTCGGGGTCTCCGACTCGGGATCCGCGTCCCAGCTCACGGGGAGCGCCGCGTCGTCACAGACGCCGCTCCCCCCGGGGCCGCGGAAGCTCGGCCAGTGACCGTCCTGGGCGGCGGACGTCGCGGCGGCGGACGTCGCGGCGGCGGGCGGCGCGGCGAGGGGCGGCGCGGCGAGGGGCGCGACGAGGGCGAAGAGGCTCAGGAGGTACGGGGTCACGCTCATCGGGGGCGCCGCTCGCGGCGGGGCTCGGGCCGCTGGGGCAGGTTCAGATAGATCCGGTTGGGCCCGTCCGACACGGCGACCGCCACGTCGGGGAAGCCATCGCCGTTGACGTCGCCGACGTCGAGCCCGTAGGTGACGTCCTCCGGCTCACCGAAGACCCGCTCCCGCAGCGGCTCGGAGGGTGCGCCTCGAAGGTAAGCCGCGTCCGGCTGCCCCGCGCGGCCCGCGACCACGTCGAGCACGCCGTCCCGGTCGAGGTCCGCGAGGGCGAGGGCGTAGGTCCGGCCGTCCTCGGGACCGAAGGACACCGCCTCGCGCACGCCGCCCTTGCCGTCCCCGAAGTACAGGACGTCCCGCTGGCCGATGTTGCCCGCGACCCAGTCCACGTGCCCGTCCCCGTCCAGGTCTGCCGCCGCCACCGCCCGGGTCTCGTCGCTCCCCGAGCCGTACTCGAGGCGCTCGTCGAAGCTCCCTTTCCCGTCCCCGAGCAACACGGCGTTCGCCTGCCCATCCCGGTTCGCGAGCACCAGGTCCAGGTCCCCGTCGCCGTCGAGGTCTGCCGCCGCCACGTCGATGGTCGAGTCCCCGGGCCTCCCGAAGGTGCGCTGCTCGGTGAAGCCGCCCGACCCGTCGTTGAGGTGGATCTCGTTCAGCCGCTTGCGCACGCACAGGATCAGGTCCGGGTCGCCGTCCCCGTCCACATCCGCCGCCGTCACGCTCCGCAGGCTCGTGGGCGACCCGAAGCCCCCCGCCCGCTCGAAGCGCCCCTCCCCGTCGTTCAGGAAGACCAGGTTCGGCGCCACGTCGTTGCCCACGGCGATATCCAGGTCCCCGTCCCCGTCGAGGTCCACCAGCTCGGTGGCGTAGGAGGTCGCCCGATCCACGCCCAGGGGCCGGATCACGTTGAAGCGCCCCCCACCCTGGTTCAGGTGCACCAGGTTCTGCGCCGGCCAGTGCCGCCCGTTGGCCACCACCGCGTCGAGGTCCCCGTCCCCATCCACGTCCCCCAGCCGAACGCTGGCGCTGCGCTCCTCGCCGGTCCCGAGGAGGTTCCGGCTCCCGCTCCTCAGCACGCGCTCCGCCGGGACCTCCCGCCGTTCCCCAAGCGCAGCGTCCGCCTCCAGCGCAGCGGCGCCCACAATCAGGGCAGCGCCGAGGGCGGCGCAGGCTCGGGTCCTTCGTGCTCGACGGGTCATGGCGGTCGGGGCGTGACGTTCCAGGCGGTGTGGATCCCGCAGTCTCCCAGCGACTATGGCACAACGCGCCGGGCCCAGGTCCCGAAACGCGGCGGCAGGGGCCAGGCGGAACAGGTCCAGGCGCGCCGTCCCGAAGGACGACGCGCCTGGAGAGGTGGGTCGGAGGTGCGTGAAGGGTCGGCGCTCATTCGGCGTCGGCTTCACCAGCCTCCTGCTTCTTGGCGGCGTGGGCTTGGTTCTGGGCCTCGATCTCGAGGATCCACTGGGCGGTCTCATAGACCCAGTCGCCGTACCCCGTGACGATGAGGCTCGGGTGAAGCCCCGCCGGGATGATCTGCATCGTATCGGCGTCCGTGATCATCGAGCGAGCGCTGTTGGCCAGCTGGCGGGTGTCAGTGGTGCTCACCGGGAGGACGACGCTGAAGGTCATGGCCGGGTGCTTCCGGGCGACCTCGAGTCGGTCGGCATCCAGGTTCATGGTCGCGCCCTTCAGCTGTCGGCCCTCGGTGGCGGCATCGCGGATCCGGAGGATCTGCGGGCCGTTGGCGCTCTCGATGGCGAGGTGGAGGCCGGCTTGAGCGAGGAGGACCTCGGTGGTGTGCTGGACGCTCTCGACATCGATCGTCATGGAGCGGTCGAGCTGGACATCGGTGTCGGCGAGGAGCTCGCGGGTCGCCTTCGAGTAGGTCACAAACTGGCCGGTGAGCTCGGCGTAGTCCGAGAGCAGCTCGAAGTAGGAGGGACCTTTGCCATCGGCGTCGAAGGTGATCTCGAGGGCGCCGGCGGAGGAGGGGAAAAGGTGGTCCACAACGGGGGCCGGAGTCGACTCAGAGGAGGCGGAGGCAGCGGCGATGGCGGAGAGGGCGAGGGCGGAGAAGGTGTGAAGTTGCATGGCGCTGGGCGGGGGCTGTTGGGGGTGGTGGCGGGTGAACCGTGCGGTTCGTTCACCCTGAACTGATCCCCGCCGCTCGCAGCGGACACGAATCCGCCGATCCCTCCTGCAATCCCGGCGAGCCCTCCTGAATCCCGGCGAGATGGCCCCCTGGGCGGCGGCGGGGAGGGTGAGGGTGAGGAGGCCCGCGAAGGCGTGGGGCAATCGCATGGGGGCGGGGAGAGAATCGACGGAGACCCGGAATGAGGCCCGGGCCCCTGGCCTGTCACGACCGCAGCGCCCGAGGCACCACGGTACCTAACAAAAGCCTACCATCGGGGTGTGCCCGAGCTCCCGTCCACCAAGATCACCCCCCACCCCGCGAAGGCCCCGGGCGTCCGGTCAGCCCCCGCTGAGCAGAGCCTGCCCCCCACGGCAAACGCGTCGACGGGGACGCCCTACGCCGAGCTCGCGGTGGCGTCGAACTTCAGCTTCCTGCGGGGCGCGAGCCACCCCGAGGAGCTGGTGCACACCGCCGCCGCCCTCGGGCACCGCGCCGCGGCCATCGCGGACCGTAACTCCCTGGCGGGCGTGGTGCGCGCCCACGTGGCGGCGGAGGAGTGCGGCATCGGGCTCGCGGTCGGCGCGCGGCTCAGCTTCGACCTTGAGGAGGGGGGCGCCCCCGAGGTGCTCGTGTTCCCCCGGGACCGCCCGGGCTACGGGCGGCTCTCTCGGCTGCTCACCCGCGGCAAGCGGCGAGCCGAGAAGGGGTCGTGCCACCTGGACCTCGACGACCTCCTCGAGCACCAGGAGGGCCTCCTCGCCGTGGTGCTCCCGCCGGAGCTCGCGGTGGCGCAGCCGACCTGGACGCAGCACGAGCGCGCCGTGTCCCGGCTGCGGGGCGCCATGAACCCGGACCGCCTGTTCCTCGGGGCCTGCGCCTTGTATGGGCCCGACGACCGGGCCGAGCGTGAGCGCGCCGCGCGCCTCGGGGCGCGGGTGGACGCGCCGCTGGTCGCCCTCAACGACGTGCACTATCACGAGCGACGGCGCCGAGCGCTGCAGGACGTGCTCACCGCCATCCGCGTGGGGCAGCCCGTGGACACCGTGGGCGCCGACCTGTTCCCCAACGCCGAGCGGCACCTCAAGGCTCCCGCAGAGATGGCGCGCCTGTTCCACGGCCACGGGCCGCTCACCGCGCGGGCCGCGGAGCTCGCCCAGGAGGCGGCGCGCTTCTCCCTCTCGGAGCTGCGCTACCACTACCCCTCGGAGGTGCGCACGGACGGGCGCACGGCCCTGGAGACCCTGGTGGACGAGACCTGGCGCGGGGCGGCGGAGCGCTACCCACACGGCGTGCCGCCCGAGACCCGGGCGCGCATCGAGCACGAGTTCCAGCTGATCGAGGAGCTCGACTACGCGCCGTACTTCCTCACGGTGCACGACATCGTGCGCTTCGCCCGCGCGCAGGAGATCATGTGCCAGGGGCGCGGCGCGGCGGCGAACTCGGCGGTGTGCTACTGCCTCGGGGTGACGGCGGTAGACCCTGACCGCATCGACCTGCTGTTCGAGCGCTTCCTCTCCAAGGAGCGCGGCGAACCGCCCGACATCGACATCGACTTCGAGCACGAGCGGCGCGAGGAGGTGCTGCAGTACGTGTACCGGCGCTACGGCCGGGACCGCGCCGCGCTGACCGCCGAGGTCATCAGCTACCGCGGGCGCAGCGCCGTACGCGACGTGGGCAAGGCGCTCGGCTTCTCACCGGAGCTGGTGGACGCTCTCGCCAAGGACATCGACTGGTGGACCGACGGCGTCGGCGCCGCCGCCGAGGAGAACGGCAGCGTGGGCCTCGCCGCCCACGGCCTCGACCCCGCGGCGCCGGCCACGCGCCGCTTCATGGCGCTGACGAAGGAGATCCTCGGCTTCCCCCGCCACCTGTCCCAGCACGTGGGCGGCTTCGTGATCACCGAGGACCTCCTGACCGAGATGGTCCCCATCGAGAACGCGTCCATGGCCGACCGCACGGTGATCGAGTGGGACAAGGACGACATCGACGCGCTCGGGATCCTGAAGGTGGACCTCCTGGGCCTCGGGATGCTGACGGCCATCCGCAAGACCTTCGAGCTGGTGGACGAGAGCGGCGCGGAGCGCGGCTTCGAGGTGCCCGAGGAAGGCGGCTTCACCATGCACACGATCCCGCCGGAGGACCCGGCGGTGTACGAGATGATGTGCCGCGCCGACACCATGGGCGTCTTCCAGATCGAGTCGCGGGCGCAGATGTCGATGCTGCCGCGGCTCAAGCCCGTGGAGTTCTACGACCTGGTGGTCGAGGTGGCGATCGTGCGCCCGGGTCCGATCCAGGGGGACATGGTGCACCCCTACCTGCGGCGGCGGGACGGGACCGAGGCGGTCACCTACCCGAGCCCGGAGGTGCGACGGGTGCTCGAGAAGACCCTCGGCGTACCGCTCTTCCAGGAGCAGGCCATGGCGCTGGCGGTGGTGGCCGCGGGCTTCACGCCCGGCGAGGCCGACAAGCTGCGCCGGGCCATGGCCGCGTGGAAGCGCAAGAGCGACCTGATGCAGCGCTACGGCGAGCAGCTGGTCGAGGGCATGCTCGACAACGGCTACGACGAGGCCTTCGCCCAGCGCATCTTCCGCCAGCTGGAGGGCTTCAGCGAGTACGGCTTTCCCGAGTCCCACGCCGCGAGCTTCGCCCTGCTGGTCTACGTGTCCTCGTGGCTGAAGCTCTACCACCCCGGCGCCTTCTGCGGCGCCCTCATCAACAGCCAGCCCATGGGCTTCTATGCCCCGGCCCAGCTCGTGCAGGACGCCGAGCGCCACGGGGTCGAGGTACGCCCGGTCGACGTGAACCACAGCCGGTGGGACTGCTCCATGGAGGGCCCTGCCCTGCGCTTGGGGATGTGCCTCGTGAAGGGCCTCCGCCAGCCCACCGCCGACGCCATCAGCGCGGCCCGCGCCCGCCTCAACCGCCCCTTCCGCTCGGTGGACGAGCTCCAGCGCCAGTCCGGGCTACGCGCCTCTCGCCTGCGCCCCCTGGCCTCCGCCGACGCCTTCGGCTCCCTCGAGCTCGACCGCAAGGCCGCCCTCTGGGCCGTGCGCGCCCTGCGTGACGAGGACCTCTCCGAGCCCGGCCTCTTCGCCCACGTGGACACCGACGGCGGCGCCGGCGCCGAGGCCCTGCCCCCCATCGCCCCCCTCACCGAGGTCGTCCGCGACTACGCCACCCAGGGCCTCTCCCTCAAGGCCCACCCCGTCTCCTTCCTGCGCCCCGCCCTCGATCACCGCCGCGCCCTCACCGCCGCCGCCCTCCTCGACGAGCCCCGCTGCCCCCAGGACGCCCGCGTCGCGGTCGCCGGCATGGTCCTCGTCCGTCAGCGCCCCGCCACCGCCCAGGGCATCATCTTCATCACCCTCGAGGACGAGACCGGCACCTCCAACCTCGTCGTCCACCCGAAGACCTACGAGCGCCACCGCGCCATCGCCCGCCACGGCGTCCTCCTCCTGGTCGAGGGCCGCGTCGACCGCTCAGGCGAGGTCGTCCACGTCGTCGTCGATCGGTTCGAAGGCCTCGACGACCTCGCCGCCGGCATCAGCGGCGGGTCCAGGGACTTTCATTGAACGGGCTCCACCGACGCGAGACTTGGGTCCTGGCTGGGTCGAGCGGGGAGGCTCGCTCCGAGCGGGGTCACGGGAACCGGGGGATGAGCGCCTGGAGGCGATCGCGAAGCGCGTGAGCGGTCGGCCCGGGGCTCGAGAGGAGGAGATCGTTGAGCTCGTGCGGGTCGGTGTGGAGGTCGTAGAGCTCGAGGGTGCGAGGTCGGGCCGCTCGGCCAGCGGACTCGGTCCAGACGGCAGGCCCCAAGGAGAGCGACGGCCGCCCCCCCTCGAACCAGGCTCTGAACAAGGCCTCACCAAGCGCCCCCTGGCCCCCTCAGCACCCCTTCGCCAAAAGGGTCACTCGCGCATGGACCCGTCCTGCGACATTTGGTCCATTCCGTGTCCTGCCTAGGCTGGCTTGTTCCTCTGCCCCAGGAACCCCGGCTCCCTTGCCCTGCATCACGAGCGCCCGCTCGTCTGCCCGATGCTCTTCAACTCGTTCGGATTCCTCCTCTTCTTTGGAGTGATCCTCGCCGCGCACTACTCGCGGCTCTCGTGGACTGCCAAGAAGCGGATCCTCCTCGCAGGTAGCTACCTGTTCTACGCCGCCTGGAGCCCGCCGTTCGTGCTGCTCCTGTGGCTGTCGACCGTCGTCGACTTCTCCGTGGCGAAGTCCATGCACAAGGAGGAGCGCGCGGGACGGCGCAAGCTCTTGCTCCTCTGCAGCCTCGCGGTGAACCTGGGGATGCTCGGCTTCTTCAAGTACGGCGCCCTGCTGACCGAGCTGTTCGTGGACGTGGTCGCCCTGGCCGGTGTCACCTTCGAGCCCGCCACCTGGAGCATCGTCCTCCCCGTCGGGATCTCCTTCTACACCTTCCAGACGCTCTCCTACACGATCGACGTGTACCGACGTCAGAGCGAGCCCGAACCGTCGTTCCAGGACTTCGCGCTCTTCGTGACGTTCTTCCCGCAGCTGGTCGCGGGGCCGATCGTGCGTCCCCAGCAGCTCCTCCCCCAGTTCAAGGAGCCGCACCAGGCCGACATGGCCCAGTTCGTCTGGGGCGCGATGCTCTTCACCTGGGGCCTGTTCCAGAAGGCGGTCCTCGCGGACGCCGTGCTCTCACTGGTCGTGGCCGACGCCTTCGGCTCCGCCACCCCCGTGGCGATGCTCGACGCATGGGCGGGCGTGCTCGCCTTCTCCGGCCAGATCTTCTTCGACTTCTCGGGCTACTCCATGTGCGCCATCGGCGTGGCCCTGTGCCTTGGCTTCTCCCTGCCGGACAACTTCCGTTGCCCGTACGCGGCCGTGGGGTTCTCGGACTTCTGGCGCCGGTGGCACATCTCCCTGTCGACCTGGCTTCGGGACTACCTCTACATCCCCCTCGGCGGAAACCGGGGCGGCGTGTCGGCGACCTACCGCAACCTGGTCATCACCATGCTCCTGGGCGGGTTGTGGCACGGCGCCAGCTGGCGCTTCGTCGTCTGGGGCGGGGTCCATGGGCTCTACCTCGTGCTGGAACGCCTCTTCTTTCCGAACGCAGGTCGGCGCGCCCTCGAAGCGGGCCGCGGGACAGCCTTCCTGGGCGCCCTCGTGACCTTCTTCTTCGTCTCCCTCGCGTGGGTCTTCTTCGCCGCTGGGAGCTGGGCCGGCTGCATGAGCATGTTCGGCTCGCTCTTCGGCCTGCACGCCGAGACGGTCATGGTCGTCCAGACCTACGACATGCTCCTGGTGGGGCTGATCGTCGTGGGGATGCTCCTCGCCCATTGGCGCTTCCGAGAGACTCGCCTCGAAGACTGGGCCACCGGCCTTCCCACGTGGCTGGTCGTCATCGGCTGGTCCACCATGGCCTACTTCATCATCGCCACCGGCGGCGGCAGCAGCGCGTTCATCTACTTCCAGTTCTGATCCCATGAAGCTCCAACGACCCCTCCCCCAGCGAACGGACTGGAGAGCCGCCCTGGGCGGCGCCGTGCTGACCCTGACCGCCCTCCTCATCGCGACCGAGCTCGACGCCAGAGAGCGCGACGTCCTCCCCAGCGCCCCCTGGGCGGCCGAGACCTGGACCTCGCACTGGATGCGCTTCGAGGCGGCACCCGACGACCAAACCGTGCTCCTGGGCGCGTCTCGAATGCAGTTCGGCATGGACATGGACGTCTGGGAAGAGCGCACCGGCCGCCGGCCGATCATGCTCGCCTGGCCCGGCAGCCCGCCGTGGCACGTGCTGTCCAAATTGGCCGCGCGGGAGACCTTCAGGGGCGATGTCTACATCAGCCTCGCGCCGAGCTTCGCGTTCATCAAAGAGCAGAGCGGCTTCGCCGCGCGCATGGTCGGCGTCGTCGCTGGCGTGGAGATGAAGCGGTGGTCCCTGGCGTACCGGCTCCACGAGCAGCTCTGGCTCCCGATCCAGAACGCGTACCCCCTGTTCAACACGGACGCCTGCTCGCCCATCCAGCGCCTACGGGAGGCGCTCCTGCTCCCGAACCGTGAGGGCTCGAGGAAGCCGGCCCTGTTCCCGCACTCCGCGGATAACAGCAAGGACAACGCCTTGCGCTTCACCGAGCGCGGGCTCCAGGACCCGGACATCCTCGAATGGCAGCTCGACATCTACCGCACCATCACGGTCATTCAGGAGGAAACCGGACTGACCGACATGGACGCCCTCGTCGCCCGAGCGAAGGCAGACATCGACGCCCTTGAGCGCCGCGGCAGTCGAGTGGTCTTCGTGCGCTATCCCTCGAGCGGCAGCTTCCTCGACGTGGAGACCAAGGTCTTCCCGCGTGAGGCCTGCTTCGACCGCGTGGTCCAAGAGACCGCCGCGGACGGGGTCCACTACACCGACTATCCAGACCGCCTCGGTCTCGACCCGCCGGAGTGGTCCCACCTGGACGCCGAGCAGGCGGTGGAGTTCACGGGAGCCTTCCTCGACATCGTCGAGGGCTTGGGCGTCACGCCCCTCCGTTGACCGGCCCTCGAGCCCGGCCCCTCGGGCTCACTGGAACGGGATCGAGATCCCGTCGGTGAAGTTCGAGGTGGCCTGGCCGCCGGCGGAGTCGCGGAACCAGGCCTGGAAGTTCCAGGTCTGACCGGCGAGGACGGGCTGGCCCGGGTTGGTCGGGATCGAGGTGAGGTCGACCTCGATGGAGAACGAGCCCGTGGCCCCCGTGCTGCGGAGCTGGGCTGCGAACCGAGCGACGTCGCCGGCGATGCACAGGTTGCCCACGCTGCCGCCGGGGTTCGGGACGAAGCCCTGGGTCATGGAGCCGACGAAGTAGCCCGCGCTCTGGGCAGGCAACGACGTGGCCGAGAGGCGCAGGTCGCCATCCGCGGCCACGGGGCTGCCGATGGCGGCGATCCGGCCCGGGGCGCCCGACGCGTTCGCCACGGCGGGGCCGCAGTAGTTGGTGCCGATGGACGGGACGCTGCTCGGGTTCGCCGGGTCGCTGCCGGCGTCGCGCTCGTCCTGGTCGAGGAAGCCGTCTGCGTCCCGGTCCACGCCGATGCGCTGCTGGGTGCCAACGGGCACCGCGGTCATGGTGAGCGGTGTCCCAGGGGTCGCCAACGCCAGGAAGGCCGCCGTGGCCATGCTCTCGCCAGCGCGATCGGTCTGGATGGTGCCCCCTTGCTCGTAGACCGCCCCCCGCCGGACGCCGCCGATCAGGCCATGGCCCACGAGGCCGATGCGTCCCAGCTCCGCCTCATTGGCGAGCAACAGCAAGAGGTCGAGGTCCTCCTGCGCCGCGCTCGCGACATCCTCGAGCGTGAGCTGGATCCCGACCCCGGCGTGGGTGTCGAGGCTCGCCGTTCCGGGCGGGAACATGATGCTGTTCACCGACCCGTTCGGGAGGTCCGAACCAGCGAAGGACATCATCAGCGCCACCATGTCCGCCAGCTGCTGATCATTCTGAAAGTCAAAGGTCTCCACCGCGAGGAAGGCCGCCATCGATGGGATACTGCCGTCGTGCAGGAAGCCGAAGCCTGAGAGGGACTCGGCCTGCGTGAAGTCCATGCCCACCTTCTCGTGCATGTTCCGCAGCTGCGAGATCTTCATGTTGACGTTGGTCGATCCGTCCGTGGACACGAGCCCGTGGTGCGCCTCTCCCTCAGGCCCCTCCGGGATGGGGGCGTAGGTGAACCCCTGCAGCCGCATGTTCGGGCCGAGGCCCGTGGGTAACGTGTGGCAGGTGACGCAGGCCAGCGCGCCGCGGTCAAGGAGCACTGGCGGCAGGTACAACCCCAGGGCCGCCTGCGCATCGCCGTTGGGCAGGGGCGTTCCGGCAGGAGAGAAGCGACCGGGGCTGAAGTGGTCGGGGAGCGGGAGGTCGGTGGGCAGGGCATTGCCTGGGCCACGGAACGGATTCGGAGGGAAGGAGACCGTGGCCAGGAAGGCCTCGAACTCGTCGATGTCTGCCCTGCTGGGCGGCGCGTCGTCCCCCTGCAACCCCACGAACGCGCCGGCGAAGTCGTGGAGGCTGTCCTTGTCACCGCGCCAGTGCAGGGGCTCCTTGCCGATGATGTCCTGCAGGGTCTGCGTCGTCATCGGTCCCTTCATGGGGTGGAAGTCCTCGAAGCCTGTGGTCATCCCGGGCAGCCCCATGCCGAGGTTGAGCCCGCTGTCCGAGTCCATGGGCGCTGACGGGTCGCCGAGATCCCAGGCGAGGCGGTCCGTCCGTGAGTCCACGTGGCACGACGCGCACGCCACATGACCAAGCCCGGAGCCCGCGTGGGTGTCGTACAGGTGGCGCCGGCCGACCTTGATCACCTCGGGCGAGGGGTCGTGGAACGGGACCCGGACGGTCTCCCGCCCCTGCACGAGGTCGACCACCGAGACACTCGCGTCGAACTTGTTCACCACGAACGCCCGCTGGCCAGCGGCGTCGAGAGCGATCCCCGTGGGCCCCTCCCCCACCTCGATGGGCGCGCCCACCCGCGCCCCGGTGGCGTCGATCGCCACGACGTTGTTCGATCCCATGCCGGTGATGTACGCCCGCCCGCCGTCGGCGCGCCACGCGATGCCGCGGGGGTCCCCGACCGCGAGGTCCCGCTCCGCCTGGGGGACGCCGCTGGTCGAGTAGTCCAGGTGCGGGTTGAGGTCCACCAGCGTCGTCGAGCCAGACGTGGCGACGGTCGCGAGGCGCACCCGAAGGAAGACTCCGTCGAGGTTGGGCTCGAAGCGGGTCTCGTTCGTCCCGTCCGTCCCGACGACCGTCACCGACTCGCTCACCGGATGCACCGCGAGGGCCATGTTGATGTTCATGAGCCCGCCGCTGTAGGTCACCGTCAGCGACTGAGCGTCGATGCTCGCCACGTCCCGGTCCGCCATTCGCCAGCCCACCGGACGGCCGGAGCGCGCTGCATCGGGACCGCTGACGAGGTCGGTCCAGTTGCCGCCGTTGTCGTCCATCCACCGGCCCTGTCCATCGTGCTTGACGATCAAGCCCACCGCCGGCGGCGCTGGGTTCCCCGGGCGCATGGCCGGAGCGAACGAGGCACCGTCGTTGGGCGGCGGGTTCTGCCCGCCGTAGGGCCCCGTGGGATCGGAGACAACGTTGGGGATCTCGGGCGTCCCATTGTTCAGGTCGGCGCCACCGGCGAGGATCGTGGAGCCGTTGCCCGACTCGAAGATGGCCACGTGGACGGTCGAGCCGTCCGGGCTCACGGCCATGGCACGGGGCTCCTCCGCGCGCAGCGGGACCTCGGCCAGGGGCGCGCCTGGCGCGTCCGGGTCGAAGACCTGCACCAGGTTCGGCTGGGAGCATGAGACGAAGGCCCGCACGGGGTTCCCCGCGAAGACGACGTCCGCGGGCTCGTCGGCCGTGCGGATGGTCCGGACGACGGACCCCGACGAGAGGTCCACGACGCTGATGGAGTCAGAGATCGAGTTCACGACCCACGCCTCGTCTCCCCCACGGAGGCGCACGGACACCGGATCGAGACCCACCGGGATCGAGGTGAGCGGCACGGGGACACCGTTGGAGACATCGAGGACCTCCAGGCGCGCGTCCGGCGTGTTGCAAACCAGGAGTCGTTGGCTCGCCGCGTCCAGGGCCACCGGGGAGACATGGGGCGTCTCCCAGTGCACGAAGTCCGTCTGGGCGGAAGCCAGAGCCAGCGGAGCGAACAGAACGTGGAGGGCGAGTCGAATCATCGGGCAGCGAGCAGGTCCGGCATGGCGACAAAACGGTTGGAACCGAGCTCCCCCGATGAGGTCTCGCCCGAAGTCCAAACTTTCGCCAGCGGGGTCAGGGCTCGACCACGGTGTGGCGCTGGTTGCGGGCCACATCCGTGAGCACGGTGGTCTGGCCGCTGGGCCATCGGACCTCGATCCGAGCGACGGTCCCCTGGGACGACGGCGCGCCGAGGCCGAAGTGCACCAGGTCCTCATCCGAGGAGAGGAAGTTGCTGCCGCGGCTGGTCTCGCGAACCTGCTCGGGCACCCCCGGCGCGGCGGTGAGGCGCACGAAGGCGCCCACGGCGTCGCGGTTGGAGGCGCTGCCCACCAGGTCCAGCTGGATCCAGTCGTTCTGGTCCCCGCCCACGTTCTCGTAGAGGACAGGGACCTCGCCGTGGTGGACGACATAGAGGTCCAGGTCGCCGTCCCGGTCGTAGTCGAGGGTCAGGTAGCCCTTGCCCTTGGCCGTCGCGGTCAGGCCCACGGACTGAGCGACCTCGGTGAAGGTCGCGCCGTCGTTGCGCCACAGGCGCATGGGGTCGTCGATGAAGTGGTCGTCGTTGGAGAGGGCATCCCAGTCGATGCCATTGGTCATCGTCAGGTCCACGTCCCCGTCGTTGTCGTAGTCGAGGCTCGTCGCGCCCCACCCCCACCCGCCGTCGCGAACGCCCGCGGCGTCCGTACCGTCCACGAAGCCTCGACCGCCCGCGTTGAGGTAGAGGCGATTCCCGGTCGAGCCCCACCCGCAGCTGCCCTGGGTGCAATCATTCACCCTGTCGTAGATCGACGTCACGAACCAGTCCAGCAGCCCGTCGCCGTTGTAGTCCGCGATGGTCGCGCCCATGCCGTTCTGGTCGCCACCCACCCCGGCGGCGGCCGTCCCCTCCGTGAAGGTTCCGTCGCCGTTGTTCCAGAAGAGGTGGCTCGTCAGAAAATCGCCTGCGATGGCCAGGTCCGGCCAGCCGTCCCCGTCCAGGTCAGAGAATCGAGGCGTGAACTGGAACGCGCCGGTGGGGTTCCCGAGGGCGCTCGAGCCCGTCTCCATCCCGAGGTCGAGCCCGGCCGCCGCCGTGACGTCCTCGAAGTGGCCCGGCGCCGCAGCGCCGCGGTTCCGCAGGAGCCGGGTGTGGGGCGCCACCGGGAAGGAGGGGTGCATGAGGACCCACTCGGTCACGTACAGGTCGAGCCAACCGTCCCTGTCAAAGTCTCCAAGCGCCGGGCTCTGACCCGAGTGAAAGCGCGTCGTCTCCACCGCGGCGCCGCGTTGCCGCGCCCGCTCACGGAAGTGGCCCTCTCCGTCGTTGATCCACAGCTGATAACGGGTCGAACCGACGGAGGTGAGGTAGAGGTCCTCGTCACCGTCGTTATCGATGTCCCCGAAGACCGCGCCGTTGCTGCGCGGGCCAGGCCCAGGGGCCGGGAAACACCGGGCCGTCACGTCGCGGAACCCGCGGTGGTCACCATTCCCGTCCACGCCCAGGTTCGCGAACAGCACGTCGTGCCGGTCCAGCATGGTGACGAACAGGTCCACCCAGCCATCCCCGTTGAAGTCACCGGCGGCGGCTCCACCGGTCATCTGTAGCTGCTCCAGCCCGGCACCGAAGCCGATCTGGAGGCCAGCCCCCTGGGGCACCGCAAGGCCGGCGGCGTCCGTGACATCCACGAACTGAACTTGTGCGCCGCTCGTCCCTTGGAGGAGGAGCGTGGAGGCGAGCGCGGCGAGGAGAGACTGCATGCGTTTGAAGAGGTAGAGAACACCTCCAGTGTGCCCTTCACCGCCAAATTCGGGGGGGGTAGGGTCCACGACGAGGGGAATCCTCGTCCGCCCACAGCATCCCCGCCTCCTTCGTCTCAACCTGTGCCGCCAAGTGTGACCCTTTGGTCACAAGCACAGGGGTCGCGCCCTCCTCACCAGCGACGCCGGCGAGAGAGACCCAGGAGGTGATTCCGTCGCGGCACGAGACGGGGACAGCGGAGAGCAGCGGCCAGGACCGTACTGGGCGGCCGCCCCTCGACCCGCGTCCCCTGGGCCCTCCCCGGCGAACACGGCGACGAACGGGGAGGAACTCTCGAGTCCCCCGATCCCAGCCACCCGACCCCGCTACGCTTCCAGCCATGTACGCCCTGCTCGCCACCATCCTCGCCAGCCCCAAGGTCCCCCAGAATGAGGGCGGGCTCCTCGACAGCGCCGAGGGGCTCTTCACGGGCATGATCGTGATCACCTTCGTGGCCGGGTGGCTCGACGTCCTCCAGAAGGCCCGCAACAGCGCCCTGTGGCCGGTCCCGCTGGTCATCTACGCCACGATGATGCCGGTGGTGACCTTCATCGTGGTCCTGGCCCAGATCAAGGGCGAGGGCGTCGCGCCCCTCTACTCCGTCGCCGCGCTCTCCCCCCTGCCGCTGATCCTCTTCCTGCGCTTGCGTAGGAAGAGCGACTGACTTGCTGCCAGGACCGCATCGAGACCTCGACGGCAAACTTCACGCGTATGACACGGCCGCCACTTGAGGTGAGGGGCCCGCTGCGCGATAAGAGGTCCATCATCAGGAACGGTTCGCCTCTCGCGGACCTGCCAACCTGGCGCGGAGAGCCAAGGTGGTTTGACCCAAGTGGGTCGATGAGCACGGGAGCCCCCGTGAACAACCTCTCCGGCGAGAGCCGTCCGCACCCCGTGGACCCCCTCGCTTCCTGATGCGCCCAGGGGGTCTCTGACCAGGGAGCGCATCATGCGACCGACACTCGCCATCCGCGTCCACGCGGACCGTCCGAATCACCACCTGTGGAACAACCACGGGACCTGGTGGTGCCACTACACCGTCCGGCCGACGCCCCACACCCGGCGTCGCATGAGGATCTCCCTCGGCACGAAGGATCTGGAGGAGGCCCGCGAGCTCCGCGACCTCCTGCTCCGCCCCCGCGGGGAGGCGTCCGCATGAGCCGCCCGACCGCCCACGCCCCGGGGCAACCGATCCCCCCCAGGAGGCCCATCCACATGGAACGGCTCGGGCCCGCCCATGAGATCCGGGCCCTCGTCGGCGACGATCAGGTGCCCTCGCTGGAGCTCCGCCATCGCCCCGCCGGCGGCGCATCCGAGCCGTGGCCCTCGGCCATCCTCGCGGAGCGAGAGCTCGGGTGGATCCACGCGGCCGAGGTCATCCGCCAACGGGAGCGGGCGGGCTGGTGGACCCGAGGGGGGCCGGACCAGGCCACCGTCATCGGCAAGGGCGTCCCGCTCATCCCTCCCTACTCCGAGAGGCCCAACCGCGGGCCCAACCGCTGGTCCGGCCGGATGATCTGGCACCAGTTCGGCGAGGACGTCACCGGGCGCTTCGAGGTCCACGGCCTGGAGCGGTGCCGCGAGCTGCTCTTCCACCTCGAGGGGCCCGCGCCGTCCGGCGAAGAGGGTCTGGTGGACGAGCGGTTGGAGGCCGGCCTCTTCCTCGAGTTCGAGGACGGTTGGCAGGTCCGCATCATGGCCGAGGAGCTCTGGGTCGGCGCCCCTGGGGCCGAGCACATGCCCATCCACGACGTGTTGGACTCGCTCGTTGACCGGTGGCGTCGCATGACCGCCCCGCCCCGGCGCCCCGACGATCCGAGTCCAGAGGAGGAGGCGTGAGCTCCAGCCCCTCGGGGGCGCTCAGACGCCCTCGAGGGGCGTGGTGCTGCCGGCGAAGGTGTCCGTCTCCACGCCGAGGCGCTGGAGCATGGTGAGGTAGAGGTCTGCCAGGGGACGATCCTCGTGGGTGAACTCGCGCTGCCAGGGCTCCTGGCCGCCGCTCCACGAGCCGCCGTACGCGTTGTCCCCCACGAGGTTCACGTACTGGCCGTGGCGGAAGCCCATGTCCTTGCCGCCGGCGAGGATCAGGGGGTAATTCCGTGACAGGTGAAAGGCGCTGGACGCGGAGCCGAAGAGCAGCAAGGAGTGGTCCAGCATGCTGCCGTCGCCGCCGGGCTCGGGGGTGTCCTTGAGCCTCGCGACGAAGCGGCCGAACTCCTCGTTGAGGAAGCGGCAGTAGACGCTGAAGTTCTTCCAGCCCCCGGGGTTCTTCGTGTCGTGGGAGAGCTGGTGGCTCAGGGGCAAGTCCACCGCACGGGAGAGGATGTCGCTGCGGCCAACCCCGTTCTCGCGGCCGATCTGGTAGCTCGCGGTGCGCGTGGAGTCCGTCCGGAACGCCAGGTACATGAGCTCGTACATGGTCTGGAGGTAGAGCCTGGGCTCCTCCAGGGTCACGTCGAGGTTGAGGTGGTCGCCCTTGACCTTGGGCAGGGGGATGCGCGCCCAGCGCTTGGCCTTCTCCACCCGCAACTCGGTCTCACGGACCGACTCGAGGTACTCGTCCAGGGACTCGCGGTCCGCGGCGGAGAGGGAGCCCCGCAGGGCGCGGGCGTCCTCGAGCAGATCATCCAGCGCGCTCTCGCTCATGGCGAGGCGCCGCGCCGCGTCGTCGTCCTTCTTGAGGAAGAGCGTGTCAAAGATGCGCTTCGGCCGGTGCTCCGCGGGGATCGCCCGCCCGGTCCGCGTGAACGAGAGGGTGTGTGCGCCGCGGGGCGTGCCCGTGCCGCCGTCAGTGGAGAGGACCATCGAGGCGTGGCGGGTCTCGTCGCCCGCGTGCGCGGCGAAGACCTGGTCCAGGGAGATCCCGTTGCGGTAGTCGCCCTTGGCGCCCGTGTCGACGCCGGTGAGGAACTGGTCCGCGTTGGAGTGGCCGTGCACATCGCGGACCGCGGGGTGCGAGAGGCCTGAGAAGACCGTGAACTCCTCGCGCATGGACGCGAGGGGCTCGAAGCACTTCGTGAAGCGATACTCCTTCCCGCTCCCGTGGGGGAACCACGACCAGTCCTCGAAGGCGGGGTCCTCCGCCAAGGGCATGGGGACGCCGTCGGGGAAGTACACGCAGGCGAGCCGCCGCCGCTTCTCCCGCGCGCCGCTCGCCGGCCACGCGGCCGCCATGGACTCGAGCCAAGGCAGCGCCAGCGCCACGGCGGAGCCGCGCAGGAACCGGCGGCGGTCCACGGTGGCGAGGTCAGTGTGCTCGTGGCGGGTCATGGGAACGGCGCGCGCTCAACGGCCCTGGAAGAGCTCGCTGGTGACGATCTGCTTGATCATGGTAGCCAGCCCGTCCCCGGCCTCTCGGGTTTCAGCGGTGATCCGGTCAACGCCCGCGCGGTCACTGAAGCTGAGGGGCCTTCCGAGACCGAACGTGACCAGTTTCTGGACGAGAGCGCGGACGAACTGGTCCTGGCGGTTCAGGAGCAGGAAGCCCTTCAATCCGTCGAGGCCGTCCAGCTCCTGCTGGTTGAAGAGGACGCTGCGAGCGTCGACGGGCCGGCCGGCGGCCTCGGTGCGCCACTGGCCGATGGCGTCGAACTGTTCAAACGCGATGCCCCAGGGGTCGATCTTCGCGTGGCACGACATGCACGCCGGATCGTTCCGGTGGTCCTCGATGCGCTCCTTCAGCGTCATCTTGGCGATCTCCGGGTCAGCGAGGTCGATCTCGGGGACGGCGGGCGGCGGCGGAGGCGGCGGATCGTCGAGGAGGTTCTCGAGCATCCAGATCCCGCGCTTGAGAGGGTGGGAGTCCTTGCCGTCCGAGTTCATGGCGAGCGGGCCCGCCTGGGCAAGCAGCCCCCCGCGCCGGCCACCGGGGTCCAGCTCCACGCGCCGGAAGTGGTTCCCCGACACGTCCGCAAGTCCGTAGTGGTTCGCGAGGCGCTCGTTGACCATCGCGAAGTCCGAGTGGATGAACTCCAGAGCGCTCCCATCGGTGCGGAGCAGCTCACCGAAGAACTCCACGGGCTCACGCACCATGGCCTCCTGCAGCCGGTCGTCAAAGGAGGGGTACGCCTTGCGGTTCACCTCCAGGTTGTCCATCAGGGCGAGGTTCAGCCACTGCCCAACGAAGCGGTCAGCGAAGCGCTCCGCCCGCGGGTCGGCGAGCATTCGATCCACCTCAGCCTCCAGCGCACCGGGCTGCCCAAGCTCGCCCGAGCGAGCCCGCTCGAGCAGCGCCTCGTCGGGGGCGCTGCACCAGAGGAAGAGCGAGAGCCGCATGGCGAGCTCCAGCTCCGAGATGGGCGCGCTGGGATCCCCCTTCACCTCTTCCACCACCACGTAGAGGAAGTTGGGGGACGTCAGGACCACCGCGAGCACCTCCCGCACGGCCTCCTCGAGGGAGTCGGTGTCGCGGCGGAGCTCGCGGAACAGCCTCACCTTCCGCGCGACCTCGCGCTGGGTGGGCGGTCGCCGCCACGCGCTCGCCATGAAGCGCTCGATCACCTCGCGGGCGTAGATCCGCTCCGCCTGCCCCTTGGGCCGATCATGGAAAATCCGCGCGTGGGACGCGGGCGGCCACTGACCAGAGACTGGTCCCTCGACCTCCACGTGATGGATGTGCAGGGTCCGCCCGGAAAGCGAGCCGTTCACGAGCTTGATGAACTCCGAGGGGCTGGGGAGCTGGCCCATGGTGTTCACGCCGCGCGCCAGGTTGCGCGGGTAGACGTCGCGCAGGGCGATGTCCCAGGTGTAGGTCTCGGGAGCGCCCGGGGGCGCGTCGACCAGGGCCTCCTGGTCCGTGGCCGGGAAGACCGCGTTGGAGTCATTGCTGGCCTGCCAACCGAACTTGAGCTGGAGGCTCACCGGGCGTGTGTCCTCGTCCGAGGCCCGCGACGCGCGCACGCGCACGCGGAGCGTGCCGTCATCCGGCACCCGATCCCCGAGCTCGATGGTCATGCCGTGCCACGCCGGAAGGACCGCGATGCTCCCCGCGTCCGCGGCCTGCGCCGGAGCCCCCTCCGAGGGCGCCCAGGCGAACTTCGCCCCGTTGTAGTTCCAGCGCATCCCCGCAAAGCGCGCGCCCGTCGGATCCTGAAAGTGAGCCCCCCCTGGACGCTGGGCGAAGCGCTTGCGCAGCTTCCCCAGCTCCTCCTCCAGCTTGGCCGGGTCCGCCTCGTGCTTCTTGCGCGCGCCCTCGAGCTGGCCGTCCTGGTGCGCCCACTCGCGGTCCGCCGCCGCGTCCATGGAGATGCTCCATGACACCAGCGGCGGCCTGTCTCCGAGGGGAGCCGCGGCACGCAGGGCCTCGCGGCTCGCCTCGAGGTAGGTGGGGAGCTGAGAGGAGGAGAGGTGCAGGACCTCCGAGCTATTCTCGAAGCCGTCCTCGGAAATCGGGTCGGGGGGCAGGTCCTCACCGAAGCGTTGCGGCAGGCCGAGGAGGTCCTGCAGCGCGTGGTCGTATTCGTACCGCGCCAGCCGCCGGAAGGAGGTGTGCTCCCCCTGGGCGCGGAGCGCGATCGACGCGGTCTGGACCTCGGTCGAGAGCCACTCCACCACCCGACCGCGGTCCGCCGCTGCCAGGACGGGCCCGTCGGCAGGCGGCATCTCTCCGTTGCTCACGACGGAGAGGACGTCGAGCCACCAGTCCACGTCATCGCCCTGGACGAGGTCCGGATCGAGCTCATCGAGCCGGAAGCCGCCCTTCTCCTTTTCCGGTCCGTGGCACCCGAGGCACGCCGACTCGAGCACTGGCTCGATCTCGCGTCGAAACGTCTGGAGGTCTGTGGTTTGCTCGGCGGAGAGGTCAGGAGGGCTCGACCCGTCGCGATATCGCGAGCGCTGGGCCCCCTCGACACGCAGCGCACCAAAGTCCGGCCGATCCTCCCCGTCCCACCCAGGGCTCTTCGAAGTTCGCTCTCCCACCGAGGCCAAGCCGGCCTCCGCCGAGAGCCCGAGGATCCCCAACGTGATGGCCAGAAGAAGTGCTGGCGAGGTGGAATAGATCGGGCTCGTATCCAACGGAAAGAAAGTGGGCAGCCGCAGGTGATTCAGTCCCAAGGAGCGGGCCCGGAGAGACCCTCGTGGTTGGTCAGAACATAGCATGCCCCGCGGTCGTCCCCGCGAAGGCCCCTCCCGGCCATGTGACGCGCGACCTCCGCCACATCCGCTTCGGATGCACCTTGAAAGGCGTCTAGTTTGGAGACAGTCGGCCGTAAGAGCTTGACCTGAGGGCGCCACGCCCACGCCAACTCAGCGGTCCAGGTCAACCCCGGTTTTTTCGATAGGCTGAAACTCGAGGCCGTTCAAGGCCCTCTCCTCCTCCCACTGCTCGCCCAAGTCCCTTCCCCATTTGAACCAAGACCAAGCCATGAAACGCTCCCTTTCCATCACCGCCGCCGCAGGCCTCGCCTTCTGCTCGCTTGCCTCCGCCCAGGCGCCGAACGACGACTGCGCCTCCGCGATCGCCGCGCCCCTCGGTTCGACAGCGTTCGACACGCTCGTCGCCGTCGACGAGGGCCTCATCCCGTTCAACTGCGCGGCGAACGGAGGACCGGACATCTGGTACTCGTACACCGCCACGGGAACGAACGACCTCGAGATCGACCTCTGCGGCTCGAGTTACGACACGGCACTCACCGTTTACTCAGGCAACTGTGGTGCCCTCATCGAGATCACCTGCAATGACGACTTCTGTGGCCTCCAGAGCGGCGCCGTCATCACCGGTGTCCTCACCGGCGACGTCTTCCTGATCCGGATCGCGGGCTATAACGGGGGCACCGGTACGGGATCGCTCCAGATTGTCGAGGGTCAGGCGCCTTCTCCCCCGAGCCCGGTGACCATCGTGGACAACCTCCCCGGCACCTACATCGACATCTCCACGACGGGAACTCCCCTCAGCCTCTCCGACGATGGCGAGGTCGACATCCCGACGACCATCGGAAACACCGTGCTCGCCGCCGGCATCGCCCGCGTTGGCAGCAACGGCGCCGTGCGCTTCGACGGCACCGGAGCAGAGCTTGGGTACACCAATCAACCCATCCCCTCGACCGCTGCCTTCAACTCCGACCGGACACTGATGCCCTTCTGGGACGACTTCGACACCGACGGCGGCCTCGAAGGTGAGATCTACTACCAGGAGACCGGCGGCGTACTTGTGATCCAGTGGGAGGCCGCTGAGTTCTTTCCCGGCGGCACGGGCGGCATCGATACGGCGACCTTCCAGATTCAAGTTCCCTCCGGCACCGGCCCCATCATCGCCCAGTACCTCTACCAGAGCGTTGATTCCTTCCGCGCGGACGGCGGTGCGAGCGCGACGATCGGCTTCCAGAGCGGAGACCCCGGCGGATACGACGACGTCGAGTACTCCTTCGACTCCCCCGGTGCAGTGAACAACACCACCGTCCTGACGGTGCTGGCTTCCCCGGGACAGATCGGCACCAACTACTGCACGGCAAACGCCAACTCCACGGGCTCCGTGGCCGCGATGGCCGCCAGCGGCTCCACGGTCCTGGCCTCCAACGACCTGGTCCTCGAGGCGAACGGCCTGCCCAACAACTCGTTCGGCTTCTTCCTCGCCGCTCTGACACAGGGCTTCGTGGCCAACCCGGGCGGTAGCCAGGGCAACCTCTGCCTCGGCGGCGCCATCGGCCGGTACGTCGGCCCCGGCCAGATCCAGAACGCTGGCACGGTTGGCTTGATCGCGCTCACCATGGACAACACCCAGGTGCCCCAGCCCACGGGCTTCGTGGCCGTCAACTCCGGTGACACCTGGAACTTCCAGGCCTGGTACCGGGACAGCGACGGTATGGGCGGCGCGACGTCCAACTTCACGGACGGGATCTCCATCGACTTCTGATCGCGACTGCGGCCTCGGCCGCAGCACGCGAGATCTCTGGTGGCCCGCCCCGCGAATGTCGGGGCGGGCCACCGTCTTGTCCGGAGCGCTCGATCGGCAGGCGAGATGGCCATGGCCGCGCCCCCCACGCTCCACCGGGCCTCACCCGGGCCGCCCCATGTCTCTCTTCGCGCCCCCATCGATAACTCGCGGCGCATGCCGCAACCATGGACGCTCTGGTCTGCCAGACTGGTTCGTTGCCGTTGCTGCTCCTGCGCGTCCTGCGAGGCCAACACCCGCCTTTCCAACAAATCCTCGAAACACGGCCGGTTCGCCTCGCTAGAGACGCCTAGGCAAGCAGAGGATCAACACCATGAATGAGCGCTTGAGAAGACGTTTCCTGACCGTGCCCTTCGCGATCGCCCTCACCAGCGCTGTGCACGCCGGGGAGATCATCGTGGACCGCAGCGGCGCCGGAGACACGGTGGACATCTCAAGTGCGCTCGCGCTCGCCCAGGACGGGGACCTCATCCTGGTGCGCCCCGGTGCCTACGCCGAGGATCTCCTGATCGACGGACTCTCGGTGTCGATCGTGGCGCAGCACGAGGGGAGCGCCACGGTGGAAGGTCGGCTCGTCATCCGCTCGCTCTCGTCCACTCAGCCCGTCCTCCTCCACGGGCTCAGGTTCGAGGGCGTCACCGACCCCCTCCTGGAAGCCCAGCGCTCGACGCTCGATGCCGAAGGCCTCGCTGGCGAGCTCACCGTCGCACGCTGCGTCCTCGTCGGCGCACCCGCCGCGGACTCGACCCAGGCCTTCGATCCCGTCGGCGGCGCGGGGGCGCACCTCGACGGCGTCCTCCGCTTCTCAGCGCGGGCTTCGGTCTTCCAGGGCGGCGACGGCGTGGATGAGCTCAGCTGCACGGACGGCGACGGCGGCGACGGGCTCCAGCTCGAGTCCTCCAGGGCTGCCCTGTGGGGCTGCCAGCTCGAGGGCGGCGCCGGAATGAGCTGCACGTTCGACTTCGGAGACGGCCCGGGCGAGGGCGGCGCCGGGCTGCGCGCCGAGGGATCCAGGCTGTTCCTCTCGGGGTGCAGCGTGACCGGAGGCGCCGGGGGCGAGAACGGCGACTTCATCCCGCTCCCGGGTGGGGACGGAGGGAACGGCGCCGCCACGGACGCCCTCACGCGGATGATCATGGTGGACACGACCTCCACGGGGGGCGCCGGCGGGGGCTCCTTCGCAGGGCCGCCCGGCGCCAGCGGGCTGCCCTTCGCGGGCGCCGGAGTCGTCCGGACCCTGCCCGGCGCCTCGGAGGATCACGAGACACCGATCTTCGTTCGAGCCCAGAGCCTCCACCCCATCGAGGTCCGCGGGACACCCGGCGCGGTCGCGCGGCTCCACCTGGTCCCCGCAGCCCCCTTCTTCTTCGACGTCACGCGCGCTGCCGGGGCGACGCCCGGCATAGGGCCCGTGCCCACGCAGGAGCTCGTGCTCGGGACGATCCCCGCCAGCGGCGTCCTGAACGCGAGCATCGGCATCCCTGCCCTGCCCCCCGCGGCCACCACCCTCGAGTTCACATTCCTCGTCGTGACCCGCTCAGGCGCCATGGCTTCTGTGCTCGGCGCGCCCCTTCGGGTCGTGGCGATCCAGTGCTCGAACCTCACCCCCGACTGCGACGGCAATGGGCGCGGCGACCTCTGCGACCTCCTCGAGGGCGCCGACGACTGCGATGGCAACGGCATCCCCGACACGTGCCAGGCGGACTGCAACGGGAACGGTATCGCGGACCCCTGCGACATCGCGAGCGGCACCAGCGTCGACCTCAACGGCGACGGGATCCCGGACGAGTGCCAGCCCCAGAACGCCACCTGGCACGTGGACGCCGCCGCGCCCCCGGGCGGCGACGGTTCGGCCTCCTCCCCCTTCCAGGACCTCGCCGCCGCCTTCGCCGTCGCCCTCTCCGGGGACGAGGTGCGGATGGAGGACGGGGTCTACCGGGGGCCCGACAACAAGAACCTCGACCTCGGCCCCCGTGACCTCACCGTCCGCAGCGCCAACGGTCCCGGCGCCTGCACCATCGACCTCGAGCACAGCGGCAGGGCCTTCTATGCCTACCTCCCACCGGCCTCGGTCCGCCCGACCATCCAGGGCCTCACGATCACGAATGGGCACCCCTCGACCGCCGGCCCGTCCAACGGGGACGGCGGCGCGATCTTCGCGCGGCAGTGCGCTATCACCGTGATCGACTGCGTCTTCGAGGGCAACGAAGCGCAGAGCGGCGGCGCCATCAGGGCCACCGCTCCGGGCCTCTCCCCCACCGGTCCTCGGATTATCGACTGCGTCTTCGAGGGCAACGTCGCCGCCAGCTCCAGCGCCCTCGCCCTCAACCTGGGAGCCGCGGAGGTCGACGGGTGTACGTTCATCAACAACGTCGCCGCCGGAGCCGGCACCGTCACGCTGGGCGGCTCGGTCGGCGCCCCGGCGGTGGTCAGCCGGTGCACCTTCCTCCAGAACATCGCCCTCTTCGGCGGCGCCCTGTACGCCGCCGGGGGCCCCGGCAGCGCACCGGAGGTGAACCTCGTGGACCAGTGCGTGTTCGCCGGGAACTTCGCCAACGACTCGGGCGGCGCGATCGCCGGCGCGGGGCTCGCGACCACGCGCGTCTCCAACTGCACCTTCGTCCTCAACGACGCGCTTCAAGTTGGAGGGGGAATGTCCCTGGACTTCGGGATGAGCGCGGTCGTGGTCAACTCGATCTTCTGGCAGAACTCGAGCAGCGCCGGCTTCGACCAGATCACCGCGAACTCGCCGGGGTCGGCCCTCGAGGTCCACTGGACCAATCTCCAGGGTGGGGCCATCAACCTGGCCCTGACGGGCGGGAGCACCCTGCTCGGAGCGTCGAACCTCATCGACACCGACCCGCTCTTCCTCGACCCCGCCGGCCCGGATGGGAACCCGCTGACGTTCCTCGACAACGACTACCGGCTGGCGGCAGGGTCTCCCTGTATTGACGCGGCCTCGGTCTCGATGGTGCCGCCGGACCGCGCGGACCTGGACGCGGATGGAGATCGGACCGAGGAGGTCCCCTTCGACCTCGCGGGCCAGACCCGGCGCGTGGACGACCCGCTGACCCCGGACACCGGGGCCGGGCCCGCGCCCGTGGTGGACCACGGCGCCTTCGAGCGCCAGTAACGAGGGGGAAGAAGCCGGGGAGCGGGCCGCGCGGATCGTGGCAGGATGGGGCGGAACCCAGCCCACCCAGCCATGATCACCGCCCTCCTGCTCCACGCCACGCTCTCCGCGCCCGCCCCGACCGCGGGGCCCCAGGCCCAGGACGTCCAGGACCTCTGGAACCAGGGCTATACCGTTCCAGGCACGCCCGCCGTGCTGCCCGAGCGAGCTCGCGCCGAGGCCGTGAATCGCATGCTCGAGGACCGGCTGGAGAACCTGCTCCCGCGGCTGATGCGTGAGTCGGGGATCGACATGTGGGTCGTGATCAACCGCGAGTACGCGGAGGACCCGGTCTACCTGACCCTGGTGCCCGCGCCCGTCTTCGCCGCCCGCCGCACCACCATGCTGGTCTTCCACGACCGCGGCGTGGATGAGGGCGTCGAGCGGCTGACGGTGAGCCGTTACGGCCTCGGGGACCTGTACGAGACGGCCTGGGACGGGGGCTCCCTCGACGAGCAGTGGGCGCGCCTCGCGGAGGTGATCGCCGAGCGTGACCCGCAGAAGATCGGGGTCAACACGTCCGAGCACTGGGCCGTGGGCGACGGGCTCAGCTCAGGCCTTCGGGATCGGCTCGAGGAGACGCTGCCCGAGGGCCTGCGGGCGCGCATGGTCCCCGCAGAGCCGCTCTGCATCCGCTGGCTGGAGACCCGGACGGCGATGGAGATGGAGGTCTACCCACAGCTCATGCTGCTGGCGCGGGGCGCCATCCGCGACGCCTTCTCCAGCGACGCGATCACCCCCGGCGTCACCACCACGGACGACGTGGCGTGGTTCCTGCGACAGCGCTTCACCGACCTCGGGCTGCCTGTCTGGTTCATGCCCTACTGCAACGTGCAGCGCGAGGGCCTGCTGCCCCCGGACGGCTCCAGCTTCTACGGCGAAGAGCACCAGGTGATCCAACGCGGCGACGTGCTCCATACCGACGTGGGCATTCACTACCTGCGGCTCTGCACGGACACCCAGGAGATGGCCTACGTGCTCAAGATCGGCGAGGAGGGCGTGCCGGACGCCCTCAAGGAGGCGATGGCGGTGGGCAACCGCTGGCAGGACCTTCTGACGGGATCGTTCACCCAGGGCCGGACGGGCAACGACGTGCTCGCCGAGACCCGGCGGCTCGCCGAGGCCGACGGGATCACGTGCTCGGTCTACACCCACCCCGTGGGCTTCCACGGCCACGCCGCCGGCCCCACCATCGGCATGTGGGACAACCAGGGCCCCACCCCCATCAAGGGCGACTGGCGCCTTCGCGCCGGCACCTGCTACGCCATCGAGGGCAACGTCACCGTGCCCTGCGCCGCCTGGGGCGGCCAGCCCGTGCAGATCAAGCTGGAGCAGGACGCCTGGTTTGACGGCAAGACCGTGCGCTACATCGGCGGCCGCCAGACCGAGTGGCACGTGATCCGCTAGGCGCCACGATTATTCGGTGCCCGCTGCGCTGATCCGCGCGGCGTCCAGGTGCCGCTCATCCCCAGCAGCGCCGAATAGCTTCGAGAGCATCCACGCCTGGCGGCCTTGGAGCCAGACGTGCTTGTCGTCGCCAAGACGCGCGCCGTCCCGGTCGAGCTGGTTGAAGTAGCCGCCGTGCTCGCGATCCACGGAGTGCTCCATCCAGAAGGGCAGCGCGCTCCCATGGAGCTCCTCCGAGAGGCGCCTGCGCCAGCGGGCGGGGCCCCCTCCGACGATGTCCGAGATCGCGGCCACGCTCAGTCCCCGCTCTCGCCCAGCGCCGCCTGGGCCTCGGCCGTCTGGCGCCGCACGTCTTCGGCGCGCAGCGCCTTCAGCACCTGGTTGCGCTGCTTGCGAGTCATGGCCCCGTCAATCGGAGAGTCGAGGACGCCCAGAGGCGCCGTGCCCATGTCCCAGTCGTCGCTGCGCTGGGTGGCGAAGGGCAGGTCCTTGTTCCCGGTCACCTGCAGGTTCCCCATGGGGTTACGGCCCCAGGCATAACGAAAGTGCACGGGCTCCCCGACGAGCGGGCTCGTGAGGACCAAACGCCTGCGGTCAAGGCGCGGCCGGCCCCGATCATCCTCCCCCTTCTGGACGTAAGCCACGTCCGCGGGCTGGAAGCGCCGGTCCTCGCCGGCGATGGCGAAGCCTTCGATGGCGCTGTCCTCGGGGTCCATGACCTCGGCGTCGAGCTCGAGGAAGAGAGCGCCGTCCTTGGCCGAAACCCCCACGAGGGCGGGCGGCTTCCAGGGCAGCTGGCGGCCGAAGCCATACTGGGTCGAAAGGGCCCAGCGGGCGATGCGCTCTCCCGCGGGGACCTTCACCTGCGGGTGGTACCACCGCCGGCGCAGGTCATAGGTGCTCGCGAAGCCGATGTTGCGGTCCCCCCCCTCGTGAAGATCGAGGAAGGTCCGATAGTGCTCCGCGCGGATGTGGATCCCGGCGTTGAGCATCTTCTCCAGATAGTCGTCGCGGGTCTGCGGGTAGCCGTCCGTGCACTGGGAGAGGATGCCGAAGGGCATCTCCTCGTCCCCGAATGCCCGGCGCCACTCGGCGATCATGACGGGAAACACGTCCCGGTAGAGCCGCACGCCCCGCATCCCGTCGAGGGCGTTGTTGTAGCCCTGGTGGAAGATGGCGCCCTTCACCGAGAGCCCCGCGAGCGGCTGGAGCATTCCTGCGAAGCAAGCGCCGGGCAGGTTCTGATCCGCCTTCGGTCCGGGCTTGAGGTCCGCGGGCGGTACCCTGTCTCGCTCGGACACCGCGCGCCCCTCCTTCTCGAAGCGCGCCATGCGCTGCCGGTGGCGCTCCACCCGGTTCGCCAGGTCCGCCTCGGCGTCCCACTCGGCGAGCTTGCGGTCCCACTCGTCGAGCTTCGCCTTCACCGGGTCGCTCGACATCTCGTCCAGCACACCTCGGGGGGTCCACGACTCCACGGTCGTGCCACCGCGCGAGGCGTCGATCACGCCAATGGGCACGCCGGACGCCATGTGGACCCGTCGCGCAAAGACGTAGCCGATGGCCGAGAGCTCCCTCGCAACTTCGGGGGTGCACACGTCCCAGTCACCCTTACGGAAGTGGCGGCCGAACCAGTCACTCCACTCGTGAAGGCGCGGGAAGCCCAGGCGCGGCTCCGCGCTCTTGCCATAGGGCACCGTGAGGATGCGGATCTGGTCGTAGTTAGCGGACGCGATCTCGAGCGCGCCGTTCTCGACCTTGGCGAGCTCGAACTCCATGTTGCTCTGGCCGCCGAGCACCCACACGTCTCCCACCAGGACGTTCTCCAGCTCGAGCCGCTCGCGCTCCCCCTGCACCACGAAGGTCGCGGGCTCGGCGCTCGCCGGCTGCGCGGGGAGGGTGACCCGCCAGCGACGGTCCTCGCTGGCGTTCACCGCAGCGGACGCCCCGCCAAATTCCACCGTCACCCGCTCCCCTGGAGCGGCCCAGCCCCAGATGGCGATGGGCTCCTCACGCTGGAGGACCATGTTCGCCTGGAACACGTGACTGAGGCACAGCCCTGCGCCGACGGCCGGGGCGTCGATCACATCCTCCTTGGGCATCTGCGCCGCCGTGGTTCCACCAAGGAAGAGCCCCATGAGCAGAGCCCATCGCATCCTCACACTCATCCGATTCCGATCTCGCATCGCGTTCACCTTGGCGCCGGTGGCGCAGGTCAAGAGAGGGACTCGCCCCAAAGGAGGACGAGTCCTGACCCGAGGATAGTCGGGAGCCTCCTGCTTGGCTCATTGCTGATCGCTGGGGCGGGCTCCGCCCGCGTGGCCTGGCGACGGCGAAGCTTCAGCCAGCGGAACGTGCCCGCGCCGACCAGACGCTGCGGAGACGATCCCACCACGATTCAAAGCCCGCTGAAGCGAAGCCCTCGAGCCGACGGTGAGCGAAGTCGTTCTCCGGCCTCAGGGACTCGACCAGTCGTTCGAAGCCCCCTGGCCGCTCAAGCGCACCCTGCTCGCAGAAGTCGAGGACCCAGGGAAGGAACTCGGACCCGTTGATGGTCAGGTCGACCCTCGTGTGCTGGTTCAGGAGATGGCGGAGCAGCTTCGTTCCGGATCGGGGCGCTCAAGTGACGAGGAGCACGCCGCCCGGCGGCACCGAACCCCGAGGCGAAGCTGAAGCCTCGCCGCTGGACTCTCGAGCGTCGAGGTGACCGGCGGGCGACTCCATGGGCAACGAGAGCGACCTCAGCGGTTTGTGCCCGTGCGAGAGCACGTCACGCGACGCGGTCCCCAGCCAAGGGGCTGGGCCCCACGAGCTCATTCACGAGCTCGGTCATCGCCATCCGCTCCCCGGATTCCTGGATCATTCGAGGACCCTTCAGCGAGGTGGAGCGTTGCTCGAACCAGCGGCCCAGGGGCTCCCGAAGGCCCAGGGGCAGGAGAGCCTTGAGCTGAGAGAACAACCGGTGCTGGGGCGCCGCGTCGGGGTGTGGTCCGGTGCCTTGCTTCGGGTCCACGCCGACCGTGTCCTCGGTGTCGAGGCCGAAGGTCGACGAGATCCACGACACCGTCTTGGATGGGTCCTCGAGGGGGAGCACGGTGCACGACCCCGGACGGAAGTCGAGCATGTCCAACGTCTCACCCAGATACCGAAACTTGTAACAAGGGTCCATCGGAGCCGCCTTGAACGCCACAGGGTGGGCGCGGGCAAAGTGAGCCCCGGTGAGGAGACCATCGCTGAGCTTCTGTCCGCTGCAAAGGTCACGTTGGATCAGATCCTCCTCGGCCTCGCGGAGGTCCGAGCGGCTGAGGCCAAGCCACCCCTCATAGATCTCGAGATAGTCGCGGAGCTCTCGCTTGTCTGCCCGCTTGATCCGCATGTGATGCCAAGCGCTCACGCTGCGCGCACCCGGCTCGCGGGTGCAGACGACATAGGAGGGAGTGAAGCCAAGGGGCGCCAACACGGACGCGGGATCCGTCTGCCCGAGGTGGGTCAGCGTGGACATGTCGACCAGATATGGGTCGTCGAGCGAGCGCCCCCAGAGGCGCCTGACCGCGGTGTCGATCTCGCTCGGGGCCGCGATCCAGACGTTGCTCTCGGACCACTCGGGGCAGTTCAACCCGCTCCGTACAAGCAGTTCGGACAACGAATCCGCTCCGCACTCTCGGTAACCCCAGAGCAGGTAGTACGGACGGCTCGATTCGTTTGTAGACGCGGTCGTGGTCATGATGCTCATGAAACTCAGCTGGTAAGGACTCGGCGATCAGGAGCGAGCCACTGTCGCCAGAAGGTGCGCGCCCCCCTGTGCCGACCAGTGGTGAAGGGTCCGTGTCGCAGGCGACCGAGGGGGCGAGCGATCTCCGACTGAGGCCGGCCCACGGGCGCAGACTCAGCACGTTCCAGATCGACGCTGGCGGAGTTGGGCTCGCTCACGATCGACCGGGCCCCGGGACTGCGACCGAACGATGGGCCCAACCGGCGATCTCGAATCGAAACGCCCCTCTCTCCTGCAGCGACCCCACTGCGCCCCGTGAGCGCCTGGCTCGCGTGAGCGCCTTCGGGCGAACCTGTGCACTGGAGGGGTGATTCATCGGGGCGACGGAATGCGAGGGGAGCACTCCGACGAGCCTCCCCAGGCCGCAAGTAGGGCCTGGAAAACCTCCTGGGTTGCCGATGAAGCGGCACGCTCCAGGCAAGTGTCCCTCCCTCAAGGCCCCGGGGACGAGAGAACCCCGAAAGAGGTCAGCGACTCGACCACGGGCCGTGGTTCAAGTCCTCCGCCCACGGCCACCGAACCTCAAGCTGAGACCGTCCTCCGAGCCTCAGGACTACTTCACGACGGGCGCGACAGACGAGGACTCTCGAAAGGGGAGCGCCTCACTCCCTCGGAGTCCGAGGTGCTCGTTGATCGCGCGCAGCCGGTGGTCCAGGCCGATCTCCGCGCCCGGCCTGAAGCCTGGCGTGGTGATGACCTGCGCCAGCACGCCCCCGAAGCCGCGGTGCATGGTCCCTCGCGGTAGATAGACGAGGTCACCCACCTCGAGCTCGTGACGGTCGACCATCACGGCGGCCTCCTCCGCGGTCACCGAAGTGGGATCCTCCATGCGTCCCACCTTGGTGCTCGTGTAGAGGACCGCACCGGGCTGGACCATCTGCACGAGATAGAACTCGTCGAAGCCTCCGATCACGGGGTGATAGTGAGCAAAGGAGTCCGTGATGCGCACCCGGTGACAGTTGAGCGCCCGGTAGACATAGGGGCCCACGGTGGGAAGCCAGGTGAGCAGGATCCGCCGGTAGGCGCCTGTCTCCTCGGCGCAGCCACCTGGGGTGTCGGTGATGTTCCCGTCCCAGTCCGGCCGGATCACGGCGGGTAAGTCCGCCGGGAGCGGCTCCGGGACCGCGAACACCACGGCGCGGCACCCCTGGGGCGCGGCGTGAGACTGGCCCGCTCGGAGGAGCACGACGTCTCCCATCCCAAGCGCCTCGCTCGCAGGGTCCCCTGACTGGACGAACGCGACCCGGTCCCTCTCCTCGGCCCGAAGGGCCGTGAGGTCCTCGGTCCACTGCACGTCGTAGCCCGGGTTCGCCGCGGCGAACGAGGTCCGCAGCGCGGCGAAGCCGCCCGGATCGCCCCCGTCTGCCCCCAGGTGCGCGACCCGAATGCCCGGAGCGCCCTCGGAACGTGCAGCGGTCGCTGAGCAGGCGGACATGGCGAGGAGCGGGGCGAGGGCGAGGAGCGCGGCGGTCTGGTTCAAGGGGTCCTCCTGGGGAGACGGCTTACTATCGCCGCGCGCGCCAGACCCCGATAGCCTCGACCCCATGAAGCCCTCCCACGCCCTCGTCGCCCTCGTCGTCCTTCCGCTCGCGCTCAGCGAGGGCGAGGTCCAGATCGCCACGCCGGCCGGGCCCTTCGCCACGTTCCACCACGGCGAGGGCGACCGCGTGCCCTTCGTTTGGCCCATCGTCGGCCCCGGCGGTGTGGAGGTCACCCGCGCCTTCCCCATGGACAAGGGGCGGGTGGGCGAGTCCTCGGATCACCCGCACCATACGTCCCTGTGGTTCGCCCACGGTGACGTGAACGGCCACGACTTCTGGCACGACAAGGACGGCGCGCGGATCGCGCCGGCGGGCAAGGCCAAGGTGACCGAGGAGGACGGCGCCGTTCGCGTGGCGTCGAGGCACCGCTGGGTCACGGGAGAGGACGTGCAGCTCCTGGAGGAGGCGCGCACCATGACGTTCCGGGACCTCGAGGGCGGTCGGGCCATCGACCTCGACCTGCGGCTCACCGCGATCACAGACGTGACCTTTGGGGACACCAAGGAGGGCACCTTTGCGCTCCGGCTGCATCCCGCCCTGCGGCCAAAGGGGGACGTCGCCCGCGGCACCGCCATGAACAGCGAGGGGGACGAGGTCATCTGGGGCAAGCGCGCGCGCTGGGTGGATTATTGGGGCCCCGTCCCCCACGGCAGCCAGGCGCGGGTGCTCGGCGTAGCGGTCCTCGATCACCCCGACAACCTCCGCCACCCCACGTGGTGGCACGCGCGGGACTACGGGCTCGTGGGCGCCAACCCCTTCGGCGTCCACCACTTCGAGCGCAAGCCGAAGGGCACCGGAGACCACTCACTCGCGAAGGGCGAGACCCTGCGCCTTCGATATCGAGTGCTCCTCCACGACGGCCCTGGCGAGCCCGCCGCCATCGACCGGCACTGGCGAGAGTGGGCCGGAGTCGAACCGACCGACCAGCCGCTGGACCAGGGCGGCGACAAGTAACCCGGCCGCGGCGTGCCTCAGCCCCCGAACGGGCTCCCCGAAGGATTCACGGGCCGCGACTGGGCGCTGCGGATCTGGAGGTTGCGGATCATGCCCTCATCGTCGAAGGAGCCGAAGCCCACCCGGCCCCACTCGAGCGTCCGGTCCTCGGCCTCGAGGACCGGCGTCTCCATGTCGTCGAACCAGACCCGGATGGTCCCCGTATCCACGTCCCGCATCAGCTTCACGTGGTGCCACTCCTCCTGGCCCCAGTCGACGCCACGCTCCCTCGGCGCGATCAGGTTGCGCCGGGGCGCCCCGTTCACCAGGAACACGTTGTGCGCGTTCTGGTCGGGCGTGGTGGCCATGTGAACGTAGTAGAAGCGGTCCGGCTCCTGGAAGCCGAAGAACAGGCACAGGTCACGGTGGCCATACTCACGGCCAGATTGGAGGAGGTCAGCTTCGAGCTCGAAGCTGCGAAACTCGACCCCATCCAGCAGCGCGATGGCCAGGGGCGAGCGGTGCGGCGGCGCGTAGTCCGCGCGCCCCTTCAGTGCGAGCCCCCCTCCGAAGCGATCGCTCCACCCGAAGGCCTCGGCGTCTGACCAGTCGAAGGTCCCCTCGGGCGGCGGCGCGTCGAGGGGGAGGTCCAGGCGGTCGGGAGCCGCCGAGCAACCGGCGAGGACAAGCGCGAGGAGCAGGACGAGGTTCCGCATGGTCCGAGTCTAGCGGCCGAGAGCTCTCCGCATGGACGGTGACACCGTCGCGTCCGGCGCGAAGGCGCCGCCCCGGGTCCGCCACCGAGGGATGGGGAGGCGCGTCCCGGTCCAGGTCCATCGCGTACACCGAGGAGACACCGCTCGCGCTCGCGGCAGCACACCTCGAAGGCGCGCGCCCGAGGGCGAGCGGTGAGGGCGGGCCCTGCCGAACCGGACCCAGCGCTCGCCCACAGCAAGGACTCCCCCTGCGGTGCCGATCGGGCAGCCAATATGGGTCTCCTGCTAACCGACCGCGGGTATCTCTGCACAACGACTGCACGCCCGCGAGGATTTCCGCTGTTGGCCCCTGTGGATAGAGTGGGAACGCTTCGTGTCCGGGAGATGTCCGTCGCCTTGGGGTCTGCACCCCCCAGCGCACTCACGACCACTGCTCTCGGAGATTCAATCCCTTCCAACGCTCCCTATGTACCGCCTCCTCTCCACTGCCCTCCTCTCACTCACAGGGCTCTCCCTCACAGGCGTGACCCTCGCGCAGTCAATCCAGACTCCCCTGTCCGGTCTCGCTGGTCCCATGCACATCGACCGCCTCGATGCCTCCGTCTTCGGGCCCGGTTGGATCCTGATCACCGAGGCCGGCTCGGGCAACGACGACGGCGCGATCCGAGCGTTCAACGTCGACACCGGTGAGAGCCACATCGTCGTGTCGCAGCTTCCCTCCGTGATCGCGGAGGGGTTCCCTCTTGGAGCAGCCCAGGCCAAGTTCGACGACAACGGCGTCCTCTACGTCGCCCTGAGCAACGTCGGCCCCCAGCCCGGCTCGTCGGGTGTCCTCCGCTTCGACACCCAGAGCATCGGCTGGTCGTTCAACACCCCGCCGATGACCATCGCAGACGCCTCCATCATCGACGTCCGGACGTTCTCGCTCACGATCACCAACGAACCCAACGTCTTCGACCTGGAGCTCGGCGACAACGGGCTGCTGTACATCCTCGACGCGGGCGCCAACGCGATCCTGACCTTTGACCAGAGCAACAGCCGCTTCGATGTCCTGGTGACCCTGCCGTCCGTCCCCAACAACTCAGGCGTCGGCCCGCCCCTGTCCGACCCGGTCCCCACCGCCCTCGAGCGCGCCGGCGATGACCTCCTCATCTCGACGCTGACCGGCTTCCCCTTCAACCCCGGCGTGGCCACCCTCTATCGGGTCGACCCCCAGGGGAACCTGTCCGTGGAATACACGGGGCTCTCCGTGATCACAGACGTCGCCGTGGACCCCACGGACGGGGACATCGCGGTGGCCCAGTTCGCGTCCTTCGAGTTCCCTGCCGGTTGGAATCCCAACGGCGGGCAGATCTCCAAGCTGACGAGCGATGGGCTCATCCCGATGGCCACCAACCTCCAGTTCCCCACGAGCGTCGTGTACGACGCGGCTGGCTCCATTTACACCGGTAGCCTCACCCTCGGGCTCCTGAACAAGGTTGCTCCCGGCGTCCTCCCCTACTGCGAGGGGGCCCCGAACTCGGTCTCCGCGGACGGCGCCAGCATGGGGCACACGGGGACCACGAGCATCGCCGCCAACGACCTCACCGTCCGCTGCAGCGACCTGCCGGCCAACGCTGCCGGGATCTACTTCTACGGGTTCACGCCCGCGTCGTACCCCCTCGGTGACGGCACGCTCTGCATCAGCTACCCCAACCTCATCCGCCTCGGCGTGACCCAGGCTGACGCCAGCGGAAGGAGCTCCTTCGGCCTCGACACCGCGGCGATGGCCTCCATCGGCCAGCTCGAGGCGGGCGCCGTCATCCAGGTCCAGCACTGGTACCGTGACCCGAGCGCCAACAACACGGGCTTCAACTTCTCGGACGCTCTCCAGATCCTCTTCGGGAGTTGATCTGACCGAGGGACGGGGCGGAGCCGCGCGGGTGCATCTTCCGTAGCAGCTCCGCCCCGACCCGGCGCCGACCCACGACTCGCGACCATCGCGAGCTCAGCCAGGCTTTCCGGTTCAGCGCGCAGCTGCTACGCAAGATGCCGCGCTGCGCCGCTGGCCGCACGAGACACGAGCCGGTCGGGCGAGCACCGGATGTCACCGGGCCTTGCTCGCGTCCCACGCGTCCCCCTTCGTCGATTCGGGACACATCCGCGCGAGTTCCAGGGCCACGGCGTGAGGGGGTCCGACGGGAGCGGAACTTCAGCTCCGGGGCCAAATCCCCGTGCTAGTGTTCGAAGCACCTGCCGCCTAGCCCACTGCTCTCGCGATGATCTCATTCGTCCTCCTCACGGGGCTCAGCCTCATGGGGCCCGTCGCCGGCCCCCCCCTTGCTCCCTCGCTCCACCCGCCTCGCCAGGAGGCGACCTCAGGCCACAGCCAAGAGACCCCGCTCGACCGCTACGAGCGACTCGTCGCGGAGACCGAGGCGGCCAATGCGCAGTGGTCGAAGAGCCTCAGGGCCCTGCGTGACGCCGAGAAGGCCGGTGGGGCCCCGGTCCCGGCCTCGGCATGGAGCTCGCCGCTGATCCCGTTCGTGGCCCGCTTCCAAGCGGCCGCTCGCGACCATGTGGGGACCGACGCCGCGATCCCGTTCCTCATGTGGGTGACGCAGAACGGCATGCCCATGAAGGGCGCCGGACGCCAGGCGGCGAAGGACAGCCTCCATGAACTCGTGACGGCCCACCGCGGTTCGGACCGGCTGGAGGAGCTCTCCTGGATGCTCGGCCGCCTCGTCTACTTCTTCGGTGAGGAGGAAGGCGCCGCCATCGGCGCAGGGCTTGAGAAAGATTCCCCGAACGAGGAGGTCCGCACCTGGGCGGTGTTCTCACGTACGTCAGGAAGCCTCGAGAACGCCCCCGTGGACTCCGAAGCGTTCCAGGAGGCCATCGCCGAGCTCCGCGCAGCGCTGGCCAAGGTGGACATGGAGATGCTGGCGGAGGAGGTCGAGAACCGAATCGCCGTGCGAGAGAAGTTCTCCCTCGGCATGGTCGCACCGGACATCCAGGGACTCGACCTCGCCGGCAACGCATTCGCCCTCTCGGACTACAAGGGCAAGGTCGTACTGCTGGACTTCTGGGGCGACTGGTGAGGCCCCTGCCGGGCTCTGTACCCACACGAGCGGTCGCTCGTGAAGGAAATGAAGGATCGTCCGTTCGCCCTCCTCGGCGTCAACTCCGATGACCTCGACCGTGCCCACGCCGCTGTGAAGGAGCACCGGCTGAACTGGCGCAACTTCCAAAACCGGCCCGAGGGCTCCAAGACGAAGATCTCGGACGACTGGCTCCTGAACGGTTGGCCCACCATCGTGGTGCTCGACGCGGACATGAAGATCCGGTACCGCGGGTTGGACTGTCACGAGGGGACCAGGATCGCACGGGAGCTGGTCTCGGCCATGGACGGAGGACCGGAACAGGCCGGCCACTCCGACGGGCACTGAGGGAGCGGCCGCGGCACCTTCTCGGTGTCCTCGACAGCCCTCGGCGGCTAGGGTGACGAGGGCGCGCCACGGACGACCCTGGAGGGATGCGGGTCGGGCCCGCGGCCCCCTCCGGCCCGAGGACCGCCCGCCCTCCCCACTCGCTGCGAATGCCCCCCTCGCTCCTCATCTCACTCGCTGCCGCGACCCTCTGCGCCCTCGCCCCGGCGGCGCAACAGGAGCCGATGCCCGTCTCGATCGAGGCGGTCGCATCGACCGTTTCCGACGACGGCAGGTTCACACTGCGGCTCTCATGCACCCCGGAGGAGGTGATCAAGGTGCCCTATGGGCTCCGCGTTGCGCTGACCTCCGGGGACGGTGACGTCCTCGTCCTCGAGCCCGACCTGAAACCCGCCACCTCCAAGTGGCGCGCCGGCAAGCAGGTCGACTACTCGCTGCCGCTCCAGATCCCGCAGGACCAAGACCTCAGGCCGGGGAGCTCTGTGGCCGTGCGCCTCGGCTTCCTCACCCCGGGCGGCGACTCGGTCCGCCCACTGGGCGGCCTACGCGCGGACTGGGTCGAAGACGACCTCCTCGCCGAGGTCACGAGCGTGAAGGTCCCCGAGTTCAGCGGCGCCCTCGGCCCAGCCCGGCTCGAGAGGGCGTTCGAGGAGGCGGAGGGCCTGCGACGTGACGGCGACGTCGCCGGCGCCTGGATGCGACTGGATCAAGCGCTCCGCGCCGCCAACGACGATACGACCAAGGCAAGGGTCCGCGACGCTCTCAAGCCCGTCGGCAAGCTCGACCCTCCGCCGATCACGCCCGACGAGGAGCGGATCATCGGTCAGCGTATTCGTGGCGAGAAGGTGCGGGTCTTCCGCATCGAGGCTGGCCGCATGTTCGACCGCGGCCAGCTGCACGGCGCGCTGAAGGTGCTGGAGGAGATCGGGGGCGCCCTCGCCGTCTCTGCGGACGAGAAGGTCATCGGCGCGCTCGACGACGCAGATCGCGCGATGGAGCGGGTCGACGACCTACGCGACCGCCTACTCACCCAGCTGACCGCGGAGCAAGAGGCTGAGGTGGCGGCGCTGGTCGACGAGCACGGCCGCACAGAGGCGCTCTATCGAGCGGTCGAGGGTCTCGCGCAGGACAAGCGCTACGCGGTGGCCCTCGCCGGGCTCAGGAAGCTCCGCCGCGTGGACGGCATCGAGCTCTACGACAAGGCGCAAACACGCATGGAGGAGCTCGGCGAGCGGCACCTCGACAACGTGCCCCCGGATCAGCTGGTCGAGGTGCAGAAGTGGATCGACCACCCCGTCTGGGGTCGCACGACGGTGGTCGCGAGCCACTGCTTCCTGTTCATCGGTCCCGAGGATCTCGTCCGCGACATCCCCGCTCAATCCAAGCTGCGCTTCGATCTGGCGTACGTCTACATCACCGACCTCTTCGGCAGAGTCCCAAACCCCGACGGCGACCGGGTCACCGTGTACTTCAAGGAGCTCTTCGAGTTCGGCGGAGGCATCGGCGGCGGGAAGATCATCGACATCGGCAACGCACAGGCTTCGCCGAGCTCGCCCGTTCGCGTCGACAACGGCCTCCTCTATCACGAGCTGACCCACTGCGTGGACGACACGAAGCCGACGCATGGCGGCTTCGCGGAGGGGCTCGCGAACCTCGGCGCGGCGTTCGCCCACGAGGCGCTCGAGCAGAGGGGCGACGCGCTCCACTCGTTCGACGCCAACCTGGCCGCGTTCCAGCGCTACTTCCTGGACCGCGACCTCGAGTACTGGCGGATCCAGAACTACGGCCCGAGCGCCGGTCTGTTCCTCCACTTCGTGAGTGAGTACGCGTCGATGAAAAGCGGCGACCATGACTGGTCGCCGCTCCGTCGCTTCTTCCGCGAGTACCGAGAGGCACCGATGCGCGATGGACGCGAGCCTGCGGTGATGCGGTCGATCGCCCACTACCTCGTGCGCGCCTTCGGCAACGAGGCGTTTGACGACCTCGTTCGGTTCGGTTTCCCGCTGGAGGAATCCGACCGCTGGCTGCTCAACCAAGAGCTCGCCGCGTTCGACTTCGATGACGAGCTCGAGGACTTCGAGGGACGCTTCTCGGCCTTCCCTAATTCGCAGCTGCCCCGCGACGTGATCGAGCGACAGTTGTTTCGCGCGTCCAAGCGCGGCCGCCTTGAACAGTCCGAAGACCTGCGCCGCGAGCTCGGCGTCATCATGGACTGGAAGACCGTCGGCCCCTTCTTCGCCAGGCGCGCGGATCCTGGTGCGGCGCAGTTCCCGCCGGAGGTTGAGGTCGACTTCAAGGAGCGCCCCAAGTCGCTGGACGCGCGTCGCAAGGGGAACGCGCCACGGCCGTGGCAAGACCCGACACACGACTGGACCGCCAGCGGCTCGCACAAGGACGTGCGCCTCTTCCTCTCGGGCTGGCTGCAGTTCGACTACCAGCCCTACGGCGACGACAACTCCGCCATCTACGCCCTGACCCATGTCACGGTATCGGAGGCCGCCGACGTGTTGATTCATGCGCGAGCGGACGACGACCTCGTTGTGTTCGTCAACGACCGTCGCGTCGGTTCATATCGAGGACGCGGACGCAACGCGAGCACCGAGCTGGTCTGGCGCGGACCGTACGAGGAGGCCGCCGACGCCATCAAGCTTCCTGCGCGGCTCGCGGCGGGGCGCAACAAGGTCCTCCTGAAGATCCGTAACCGTGGCGGGAAAGCGGGCGCAGTCCTGGCGATCTCGAAGCCGGATGGATCGCGGCTCGACTTCACGGCCGACTCGAAGGCCCCCGACGTTCCGGGGCCGCGGCCTGCGGTCACGGAGCCGCGCTGGAAGCGTGCGGTGTCGCTGGATCACCGCTCCTATCGCTCGAAGACCAAGACAGAGGAGGGCTCCTTCCAGGCGAAGAACAAGGCCTGGTTCGGCAAGGAGACCGACGGCGCCGTGAAGTGGCGACCGTTCACGGTTCGCCCCGGCTTCCCGAAGGACTCTCCGTCCAACCTCCTCTGGCTGAAGTCGAACCTGACAAAGGACGTCGACGCTCTCCGACTCGACGTGCACCTCGAGCCTGGGGTGGCTCCGAAGCTCGTGCTGACGTTCCAAGGTGAGGGGGGCGACGACGGGCTCTCCGGTTGGAACCTCCTGGTGCTGCCCGCGGGTCGCGAGAAGGTGCAGGTCCGGCTCGAGCGGTACGACCGATTGGTCTACCAATCGGATCCTGTGCCGCTGGGCGAGTCCGAGGGCGGTCACGTCCTTTCGCTGCGGTACTGGGACGGGTGGTGTACCGCCCTGTGGAACGACACGAAGCTGCTCGATCGCGTCTCGATCGACCCCATCCCTGCGCGCGATCGCATCGGACTCGCGACCTGGGGACCGGAGACGCGGATTCAGTTGATCGAGTTCTCAAAAGGCCGCTGACCAACGTCAACCAGCGCGTGGGGGGGGGTGGCCGTCAGGCGGTCCAAGCTGCCTTCGACGCCACCCGGCAGATGGTCAACGCCCTCAAGGGCAGCACGTCATCCCCGACGCCGGAGGTCGCCTTCCGGATCGCCCGGGTCTTCGCGCGGCCCCTGGGATCGAGAGAGGCCCCGCCGAGCCATCGCTCGGCGGGGCCTCTCCCTGGAGCCTCGTTCGGTGTCAGGCAGCCAGGGTCATCCGCGCGTGCGCGGCGCCGCCTTCTTGCGGGGCTTCGCCTCCAGCTTGCCGAACATCTTCCGCTCGCTGAGGACCATGACATCAAGGTTCGTTTGGTTCGGTACACCCACGGTGACCGGGAGGGCCGAGCCTCATCAGCCCGCGGGGAACTTGCCCTTCTGCAGGCGCTTGCCGGTGTTGGCGTCGTAGAGCTCGAAGGTCGGGACCTTGCCCTTGGGCTGGAAGTCGTAGTACTCCTCGCCGAGCGAGCCGAAGACCTGCACGTTGGGGCTGACCACGGCCTTGCCGTCCTGCAGGCGCGGCGAGGGGACCTCGCCCACGAGTGGTCCGCCGAGCTGGAGCTCGACCTCGCCGTCCGTGGCCACCTCGAGCCGCTCCATGCGGCCCATGCGGATCCGCGCGGTCTCCGAGCTGCCCTTCAGGAAGGCGTCCGCGAGCACGTAGTCTCCGACTGGAACCACCATGCCCTTCTTGGCGCCGGCGATCTGGAAGGACACGTCCTTGCCCTGACGGGCGATGGCGGTGACGACGCTGGCCTTGATGCCCTTGATCTTCTTGAGCTTGAGGACGCCCGTCTCACCCGTGTAGGGCCGGGTCTTGACCTCGGTGCCGTCGGCGTTGACCGCGAACTCAAAGAGCTTGCCGCCGATGCTAACGATGCGAGAGACGTAGCCCGCGCCGCGGTCCGTGCCAATGGCGAGGCCGTCGACGCCCAGGTCGTCGTAACGCCCGTTGGCGTTGGCATCGATGACCGCCATGGTGAGCCCCTCGACCTTGCCGGTCATGGCGCCTGAGGCGGCCCAGCTCCACTTGCGCTCGCCGTCGTTACGGAAGCGGACGCCGTAGTGGAAGACCTGGCCCTGCGCGTCCTCGCCCTTGAGGTCGACGAAGCCGTCATCGCCCTTCACGTCACGGTCGACCCGACCGTCACCGTTCGAGTCGATCTCGAAGTGCACAGGGCCGATCATCTCGACGGGGAACTCCTGGCCGAAGAGAGTGATCTCGTCCCCGAGGGACTGCCACTTCTCCTGGCCGAGGACGTAGTCGAACTTCTCCGAGGCGCGGTGCTTCATGCTCGATGAAGCCCAGCCCTCGTTCGGTCCGGAGGACACCAGCGCGGCGGACGTCAGTCCGGCCACGGCCAGCGCCGCGAAGAGCCCCACACCGGGGCGTTGCATGATCATGTCTGGGTGCTCCTTCGCCGCAGGGGCGAGCGCTTCGGGGAGGGGATCTCCACCGCAAGGCCTATCGGCCGGCCTTGGTCGAGACTACGCCTCGACTTCGGAACCATGCGTGCCGATTGGCCCCAATGTGAATCGAGCGCGCTTGGGGCCCCCAAGAGGCCCCTACATGGGGGTGAATATCGTCCCTGCGGACCCGTATACGTCGCTCAGCCGAAGGCGCGACCCCGCTTGGCCGCCGCGAGGATCCACCTCATCACGGAGACCCCATGCCCCAGAATCACCACCAGTACGAGTGTCCCAAGTGCCAGTGCAGCCGTTTCGAACACGGCGTGATCCGCACCACGGGCGACGGCCTCTCCCGCTTCTTCGACATCCAGAACCAGCGCTTCACCCACATCACCTGCAGCGACTGCGGCTACACGGAGTTCTTCAAGAAGACCGTCAGCACCGCGGACAGCGTCCTGGACCTGTTCCTCGGCGGCTGATCGGTCGCCCCTCTGGCGGACTTCGACGGGTCAGCGCACCCGTTGAACGAGCTCGCCAATAGGACCCGCGACGGACACACAGCAGCATGAAGAAGGCACAGCG
>JAQWJQ010000194.1 GCA_029248265.1 Planctomycetota bacterium | reverse complement strand
CGCCGTGTGCAGGGCGAGGGTCGCCCGCGTGTCCCCGCGCTCGAGCCTCCGGTCGAAGGAGAGGGGCATGGACGCCCCCGCCAGGAACAGGAACAGGGGGAAGACCAGGTCCCAGGCGGTGAAGCCGTTCCACTCGGGGTGATGGGCCTGGCCTTCGAGTACGTCGTGGAGGCCGTCGAGGCCGAACGCGAGGCAGAGGGCGAGCACCACCTCCCGGAGCCCCAGGATCATCATCATGTCGAGGCCACGGAGGGCGTCGATGGAGAGAATCCGTCGCGGTGCGGTCGAGGCTATGGGGGCGTCGGTCATCTCGAGCTCCTCATCGCGAGGCGTTGGTGCCCGCGGACGCGCTGTACTCGCGCTGGGGGAAGGACGGATCTTGGAGTTGGACAAACCAGCCTGCGGCGCGGGCTGCGGCCGAGGGCGGGGACAGGTCGAAGAGCCAGTACTCCTCGAGGTCGCCCGTGCCGATGTAGCCGAGCATGGTGCCCTGGCTCAGGTGCTGGGCGATGGCGACGCTGGCGATGGCCTTGAGGGTCAGGCGATCCCGGTGCCCGAAGGGCTCGTTGCGGTCGATGGTGAAGGGGACGGGCGTCTGCCCCAAGGGCGCGGTCGCCGTGGGCGGCTCGTTGGACATCACGCGGAGGGCGGTCAGGTCCTGCCCATCAGCCTCGGCGTGGACGAGAACCGGGGGCACCCCGAGGTCCTCGGCGTCCGCGGCCTTGACCTGGCAGCAGAGCGCGACGGGCCGGTCGGCCTCTGGCATGCGAGCGACGGCCTCGAGGGCCAGGAGGCTCGCCGCCTGGTGGTGCCCGTGGGTGGTGGCGGTGGGCGCAAGGGTCACCAAGAAGTCGTACCGCTCTTCGGCCAACCGTCGGTCCAGGCTCGCGCGCACGGCGGCCAGGTCCCAAACCCCGGCGTCGTCGGCCAGGACCTCCATGCGGTCCTGGGTGTAGCGGTGGTCCGTCTGCTGGAGGCGCACGAGCAGGCGCGCCCCGAGCAGCTCCAGGGAGCGCCGCTGCTCCTCGCGCCGGATGGCGGGGAGCTCACGGCGCCCGACCTCCTCCTGGGTGAGCGGGACGCCGTGGAGTGCCTCCGCGAAGCTGGCGTACTTGAACCCCCCCTGGCCGTCCGTGATTGTGAGCACGTCGCAAGCGCCGCCCAGGCGGGCGCCCGTCAGGTACAGGGCGCCGGTGGCGACCAGCTCATCGTCCGGGTGGGCGACCACGACGAGCACCTTCGGCGCCTGGTCCGACAGGGTCGCGAAGCCGGCGCGGTCCAGGCGAATCTCCTCCTCGGAGCCGGTGGCGGGCCCCGTGGACGCGCAGGACGCGGCGGCCAGCAAGGCCATCGCCCTGAGGCCGCAGGCCACGGCAGGCGTGGCGAGGAGATGGGGGAGGAGAGTCACGGCGGAGGAGGGGAGCACAGAAGGTACCTTGGGTCCCATCTCCATGCTCCTCTCCAGCGCCCTCTGCCTCGTCACCTCGCCCGCGCCCCTTGCCGCGGCCCCCCAGGACGCCGTCGACCTCGCCCCCCGGGGACCGATCCCGGTCCAGCGGCAGCTCGACTGGCACGACCGGCGCTTCTACGCCTTCATCCACTTCGGGCCCAACACCTTCACCGCGGTGGAGTGGGGCGGCGGCCAGGAGGACCCCGAGGTGTTCCAGCCCGGCGAGATGGACGCGCGTCAGTGGGTGCGTGCCTTCAAGGCGGCGGGCATGAGCGGGGTGGTGATCACCGCCAAGCACCACGACGGGTTCTGCCTGTGGCCCTCGGCGGTGACCGAGCACGACGTGGCGTCGTCGAGCTGGCGTGGCGGCGAGGGGGACGTCCTGGCGGACCTCTCCGAGGCGTGCGCGGCCGAGGGGCTCTGGCTGGGTGTGTACCTCTCTCCGTGGGATCGGCACGAGGCCTGCTATGGCACGGGCGTCCCCTACGACGACCACTTCGTCACCCAGCTCACGGAGGTGCTGACCGGGTATGGGCCCATCAAGGAGGTCTGGTTCGACGGCGCCTGCGGCGAGGGGCCCAACGGCAAGCGGCAGGTCTACGATTGGCCGCGTTACATCGCAACCGTGCGGGAGCACCAGCCGGACGCCGTGATCTTCTCGGATGCTGGACCGGACGTGCGCTGGTGCGGGAACGAACGAGCCATCGGGGGCGAGACGAACTGGGCCACCCTGCGCCGGGATGAGATCTCGGTGGGGACCTCGAAGACGGCAGAGCTCAACCGCGGCCACGCGGACGGGACCCACTGGGTGCCGGCCGAGTGCAACACCTCGATCCGGCCGGGCTGGTTCTGGAAGGCGGGGCTCGACGACGGGGTGAAGAGCTTGGATGTGCTCATGGAGACCTATCGTGCGTCGGTGGGCCGGGGCGGGAACTTCCTCCTGAACGTCCCCCCCGACGACCGGGGGCTTATCACGGACACCGACGTGGCGCGGCTCGCCGCCCTCGGGGAGGTGCTCGACGCGACCTACGGCCGCTGCGCTCTCCGCGCGCTGGCGCAGGAGGGTGCCGTCACGGCGCGAGCGTCGAACGTGCGCGGCGACGAGGAACGCTTCGGGGCGGATCAGGCCCTCAAGCCCGGCCGCGACACCTTCTGGGCGGTGGACGACGGGCACGACCTGGAGGGGCCCGTGCGCGCCTGGGCCGAGTGGGACCTCGCCTCACCGGTGACGTTCGACGAGGTCTGGCTCGGGGAGCCCATCCAGCTCGGCCAGCGGGTCGAGCGCTTCCGCGTCCTGTGCCGCGGCCCGGAGGGGAGGTGGAAGCCCATCGGCGAGGGCACCACCATCGGGTCCGCCCGCGGGCTCACGGTCGGAGAGCAAACCGCCACCGGGCTCCGGGTGGAGATCCTCGGGAGCCAGGCGGCGCCGGCGCTCTCGCGGGTGTCCCTCTACCTCTCGCCGCCCCGGGTCGCCATCGAGCCCGCCGGCGCGGTAGCCGTGTCCCCGGTGGAGGTCTCGCTCTCCACTCGACCGGGCGCTGTGGCCCGCTACACCCTGGACGGCTCGGAGCCCACGGCGGACTCGCCGGTGGTGGACGGCCCCGTGCGGGTAGACCGCTCGCTGACCCTGCGCGCCCTGGCCTTCGACGGGCGCGGCGCGAGCCCCTTCCCGGCCGAGGCGAGCTACCGCGTCCTCGGTCCGGACGAGTGGAAGCCCGCCACCCAGTTCCTCGTCCCGCCCATCCAGGGACTGCGGGCGAAGCTCTATGAGGGCGGCTGGCAGACCCTGGACCAGATGGAGGGGCGCGCGCCCCTCGAGACCCGCGACGCGCTCACCTTCGACATCGGCCTCGCCACCCGCGCCGAGCAGTGCGCCATCGCCTTCGAGGGCTTCGTCAACGTGCCGGAGGACGGCCTCTTCACCTTCGCGTCGGCCTCTGACGACGGCAGCCGCCTGTTCCTCGACGGGGAGCTCGTGGTGGACAACGACGGGCTCCACGGCATGGACCGCCGCACGGGCAAGGTGGCCCTGCGGGCGGGCTTTCACGCCTTACGGGTGGAGTGGTTCAACTCCCGCGGCGGCGCGGGCCTCGAGGTGCTCTGGGCGGGTCCCGGGATCGGCGCGGAGGCCCCGATCCCTGCGGACGCGCTCTTCCGCTGAGCCTGCTCCAGGCCCGCCTTCGCCCACCACGACAACCCGGCCACGCATCATGCTCCTCGCTGTCCCGCTGCTCCTCCTCGCTCCCCAGTCGGAGGCTCCGGTCTCCGCCGCGGCCGTCGACCCCTTGACCCTGCGGGTCGTGGCCTTCGGTGACTCCTTCACCGCCCAGCGCCGGGACGCCCGGACCCCCTGGCCGGCGCGCCTCGACGCGCTCCTGGAGGCCCGCTACCCCGACCTTCGCGTCGAGGTGGAGAACGCCGGCCGCCCCGGCGACACCTCCGCGTCAGCCCTGCGCCGGCTCGCCCGCGACGTGCTCTCCCGCGACGCCGATGTGGTGGTGATCCAGTTCGGCGTGAACGACTCGGTGGTGGACATCCCGCGTGGGGAGGACTTCCCGGCGGTGGCGCCCGGGGCGTACCGCTCCAACCTCACGGACATGATCTCCACCGTGCGGCGCGCCGGGGCGGACGTGCTCCTCCTCCAGCCCTCGGCCACCATGTGGACCGAGGCGCTGCGGGGGACCCACGACGGCTTTCCCTATGGCGTCGACGACCCCTGGGGCTTCGACCGCATGGTCGAGACCTACGCTGAGGTGGCGCGCCGCGTCGCGGGCAGCCAGCGGGTGCCCCTGGTCGCCGTGCACGACGCGGACCGCGCGCGCGGGGCCGAGGCAACCTCGGCCTGGCGCACGGACGGCTGGCACCCCACGGACGAGGCCAGCGCCTTCCAGGCCAGGGCGGTGTTCGACGCGCTGGTGGAGCGAGTCGACGGCGGTGAGGCCAGGGCGCGGCGCCTCTCCGAGCACTCGGCCCCCTCTCGCGGCTGGACCCTACCTGAGCTGGACCTCGCCGGCGATGGGGAGCGCCTCGTGGTGGTGGATCGTGACCCGGACCAGTACCTCGGGCACCCGACCACGTACCTGCTGGATGATGGACGCACCATGCTCTGCGTGTACCCGAAGGGGCACGGCAAGGGCGGCATCTGCATGAAGCGCTCCGACGATTGCGGCCTCACCTGGAGCGAGCGCCTCCCGCTGCCCGAGTCCTTCGCCTCGTCGCAGGAGGTCCCGGTCCTCGAGCGCATCACGTCCCAGGACGGCGAGACCTCCAACCTGATCCTCTGGTCGGGGCTCTTCCCCGCCCGCCGAGCGCTCTCGTCCGATGACGGTCGCACCTGGTCCGAGCTCGAGCCCGTGGGCGGCGACGCGCCCTGGGGCGGCATCGTGGTCATGGGGGACCACGAGCGCATGGCCGACGGGCGCACCTGCGCGTGGTTCCACGACGACGGCCGCTTCTTCGGGGCGGGGGGCAAGTGGTCGGGCTTCACCGTCTACCAGACCGAGTCCACCGACGCCGGCGTCACCTGGTCGGCGCCGCGCGCCATCAGCCGCTGGCCCCACGGCCACCTGTGTGAGCCGGGGGTGATCCGCCGCGATGGGCGTACCGTCCTCCTGCTCCGGGAGAACAGCCGGCAGCGCAACAGCCAGTTCATCGAGTCCACCGACGACGGCCGCACGTGGTCCGCGCCGCGGCCCCTGTCGGGCGCCCTCACCGGCGATCGCCACCAGGTCCTCGAGCTCCCCGACGGGCGCCTCTTCATCAGCTACCGGGACACGGGCCTCGACAGCCCGCGGTGGGGGGACTGGGTGGCCTGGGTGGGTCCCTTCGAGGACGTGGTCTCCGGCGGCCAGGGGGACCTGCGGCTACGACTGATGGACAACCTCGTCCGTGCGGACTGCGCGTACCCGGCGCTCGAGCTCCTCGGGGATGGCACTATCGTGGCCACCACCTACGGCCACTGGACCGAGGGGGCTCCGCCTTGGGTCGCGTCCGTCCGGCTCCACGTGGACGAGCTCGCGGCGCGGTAGGCCAACCTCGAGGGGGCGCGACGGCAGGCCGAAGCCCTGTCGGGGCTGCCGGGTGCAGGCGCGGCTCAGGAGAGCACGCCCGAGTGGTAGAGCCACCGCCCTTCATGGCGTAGGAACCGACTCCGCTCGGTGAAGGAGACATCCTTGGCGCCTTGCCGGAGCGTGGCGCGAAAGCTCACCGAGGCCTCCTCGCCCTCCTCTGATGCGTCGAGGATCTCGAGGCCGGTGAACGCCGTCTCTCTGGAGAACTCGAGGATGGAGCGTTCCCATGCTGAGGAGTCCCCTTCGTGGGAGGGTCCCTCCGGGTGGGTCGAGTCCATCACGTAGCTGGCGAGGCCCAGTGCGAAGGCGGAGTACCTCGACCTCATCAACGCCTCAGGGGTCTCGACCCGCATGCCGCGGTGGGCCATGCGGCAACAGCGCTTGTACTTGATCCCGCTGTGGCAGGCGCAGGGCAGGTTCGGGGCAGGGGGCATCCGTTGGGTTGGAGCAGCTGGCTCAGGCTTGGGTCGAGAGGCTCGCGGCGGACCCTCAGCGATCGGAGGGAGGGCCTGCTGGCGCTCCCTTGAGCGGGTCCCGGACGAACGGATCGATCTGTTGGGCGAGGAAGCCGCGCGGGAACGCGGCGTCGTCGAGGCCCGTGCGCTCGGGCCATGCCTCGCCGGGCGCGTAGAAGGTCCCGAAAAGTCGATCGATCCAGGAGAAGTGAACGCAGAAGTTCTTGTTGTAGGCCGCGGGGTCGTGGGCGTGGTGCCAGTGATGGATCCGGGGAGAGACAAGCAGCCATTCCAGTGGCCCGTACCGCAGGCGCGTGTTCGTGTGGTTGAGGACGGCCTGGGTCGCGACGATGGCGACGTACGCGTAGAACACTCCCGGCGAGAACCCGAGGACGAAGAGGGGCAGGTAGACGAAGATCCTCGTCCCGATGACGTCCACGAGGTGCTGCCTGGAGCCTGCGAGCCAGTCCATGGAGCGAGTGCTGTGGTGGACGGCGTGAAACCTCCAGAGGAAGGGGGCCTTGTGGTACAGGCGGTGGAGCCCGTACTGGAACAGGTCCGTGGAGAGCAGCGCGAGGAAGACCTGCAGGGCGAAGGGGAGCCCGGCGATCCAGGCGCGCACCATGTCGAGGTCCTCGGCGAGGCCGTGGAAGGCCAGCCGCACGGGGCGTTGGCTCATGGCCGCGACGCCCTGGACGAGGAGGTGGGCCATCACGAAGTACGCCAGGTCCGTCCGCCACTCCGGGTGGAAGCGGGTCTGGTTGGCTCGCTTCGGAAAGAAGAGCTCGAGCGGGACGAAGATCAGGGCCATGGCGATCAGGTCCAGCAGGAGCCAATCCACGCTGAGGTAGAAGCGGCTGTCGCCGACGGCGTCGACCTCCACGCTGGGCCCACCCATGAGGAGGGCCGCGATGGCCAGCCCGCCGCCAATGAGGCCGGCGCGCTTGCTCGGGTTCACCATCAAGCTGCGCAGGGCGCAGGCGAGGGTCACGAGGAGGCAGCCTGCGAGGGTGCCGCGCAGGACCCCCACGTCGTACTGGGCGCGGAACTCCGGCGTCGTGAGTACCTCGGGGAAGTGGAAGCAGAGCACTCCCCCCAGCGCGATGGCGCCAAAGACGATCGAGACGGCACCGCTGATGCGGCCCTCACCGATCTTCATACGCGGCGGCATCTCGGCTTCACTCATGGTTTCGTGGGCGGGGCACCGGTGGGGGTTGCCTCCGTCCTAGAGGATAGTCGCGGGGCGCCCCAGGGGGGGACCTGGGGATGAGGGCGCAGGGCGCAGCTCGCGGAGGGGCGCTCCCGGAGGCTCTGGGGACCTTGGGCGCCGGGCTCCGGTTTCGTGGAGCCGCGGCTACCATGGGTCCATGCCGCGCCTGCTGTTCACCATCGCCTACCTGCTCCCAGTGGTCCACCTGGCCGCGCTCGAGCTCCGCGGGCCCTGGGTGTGGCTGCCCCTCGTGTACGTCTTCGGGCTCATCCCGCTCGGGGATCGCCTGGTGGGAGCCTCGCGCGACGATGATGCGGAGGCCGACGCGCGGCCGCGGGAGTCGCGGGTCCACGACCTCTGGCTCGAGCTCTGGGCGCCGATGCAGCTGGCGGTCCTGGCGTGGACGATGGTGCAGGTTCAATCCCGGCCTCCGGCCGGCCACGAGTGGGTCGGCCTCGGCCTCTCCATGGGGCTGGTCACCGGGGCGGGGGGCATCAATGTGGCCCACGAGCTGATGCACCGCGGCAAGCTTGCGCACCGGGGGCTCGGGGAGCTCCTCATGACCAGCGTCTTCTACGCGCACTTCTGCGTGGAGCACGTCCTCGGCCACCACAAGCACGTGGCGACGCCGAAGGACCCCGCCACCTCTCGCCGCGGTGAGTGGCTGTACGCCTTCTGGGTCCGCTCCATCGTCCAGTCGGTACCCAGCGCCTGGCGCCTCGAGGCGCGGCGGGTGGAGAAGCACGGGGTCTCGTGGACGCTTCGGGATCGGCGCCTGCGGATGGCGCTGAGCCAGCTGGGGCTGGCGGGGGGGCTGCTCTGGTTCTGCGGGCCGGTGGGCTTCGCCTTCTACGCAGGCCAGGCCCTCTTCGCGGTGCTGCTGCTCGAGACCGTGGACTACATCGAGCACTACGGCCTCGTGCGCAAGGAGCTCAGCCCAGGCAAGTACGAACGCGTGCGACCACACCACTCTTGGAACAGCAGCCACGTGGTGAGCAGCGCGCACCTGTTCCAACTCCCTCGGCACTCGGACCACCACGCCAACGCGAGCCGCCCGTACCACAGGCTCCGAACCTTGCCGGACGAGGCGCCGCTCCTACCGGCGGGCTATCCGGCCATGATGCTCACCGCGTTGGTGCCGCCGCTCTTCTTCCGTCGGGTGGACCCGCTGATCGAGGCGGGCGCGGCCCGCGTGCGCTGAAGCAGGAGCCTGCTCCACGGTGCCCCCCCCCTGCGGTCCACTTCGGACCGCGGCGCCGCGTGGTATGAGGCGATGGGTCCAGGCGCGCGCGGCCTGTCGCCGGTGGGCGGGTGCGCGTCTTAGACCAGCAGCTCGGTCAGCGGGCCGGCGTGGGAGACGCCGTTCTGCTTGAGGACGAGGTCCTCGTTGCCGAAGAGCCCGATCGGGTTGCCGTGGGCGTTGAGGAGTGTCGTCCACCAGTCCGAGATGGTGCGGCAGCCCTTGGCCCCGTACTCGGGGTAGCGCAGGTAGCGGCCGGGGAGCTTCAGCTTGCCGCTGCAGCCGCCCACGATCACGTAGGGCCACTGGAGGCAGGAGCCGTGGTGGGCGTCGCCGGAGTCCGACAGGAAGACGATCATGGTCCGGTCGAGCAGGTTGCCGTCGCCCTCGGGGACCGCCTTGAGCTTGCCGGCCAGGGTCGCGAGGAGCCCCGTGTGGTGCTCGCGGATCACGTCGCGGTATTCCGCCTGGGGCCGAGTGCCCTCGTCGTGACCGATGCCGTGGTTGTGCTTGTCGATCCCGAGCCGGGTGTAGGTCGTATTGATGTTGTCCAGGCGGATGGTCACGACGTTGGTCAGGCCGGCGATCAGCGCGGCCGCGGCGAGGTCGAAGTGCGCCTCCTGACGGAGCTCCTCTGGCTCGGCCGTGAACTTGTCGGAGAGGGCCGGGGCGTGCGCCTTGATCTGGCTCTTCATGCCCGAGAGACGGCGGTGCCGCACCTGCAGCTCCTCGAAGGAGTTCAGGTAGGCATCCAGCTTGTCGCGCTCCGAGGAAGGGACCTGCTTGCGGACCTTCTTGAGGTCCTTGACCATGAAGTCGAAGAGGTTCCGCTGGAGCCTGAAGCGGGTCTTCCCGCTCGTCGTCGCCGACACCGCGGAGCCGAACAGCTGCTCGTAGGCGAGGTCAGGTGAGCCCTGGAAGGGCAGCTCCTTGCCGGGGCCGGTGGACGTGATGCCCGGGTACAGGGTGCCGCCGTAGCTCTTGCTCAGGGCCTTGCCCTTGACCGCGAGCGCCACGTGGTTGAAGGGCGCCGGGTTGAGCCGCGCCAGCTCGGCATCGGCGGTCGCCCGCACGACGTTGCCGGCGTCGAACTCGCCGCCGGTCATGTAGGCGGCCATCATGCCGAAGTAGCTCGAGTGTCCGCCCCGGCACATCTTCCCGGAGAGGCCCTGCACGATGGAGAGCTGGTCTTTGAAGGGCTCCAGGGCCCGCATGGACTCCGGCAGGGCGACCTTCGTCAGGTCCGCGTGGAACAGGTCCGGGCGCGCCTCCGTCCCCTGGAACGCCGGCGGGGTGACGCCCTCGGGGACGACGCCGCTCGACTTGACCACGAACACGAAGCGGCTTGGGAAGGCGTCCTCGTCGCCGCCGGCCTGCAGCTGAAGTTGGCGCAGCAACGGGGTGAGCAGGGCGCTCCCGGCGCCGAGGGAGAGGCCCCTCATGAGCTCGCGACGTGAGTAATTCACTGGCCTCGCCTCCCGGCGGTCTTGACGTTCTTGCGGTAGAGGAACGAGTCCGAGGTGAGCAGCGAGGTGACCAGGGCGCGGAAGCTCCCGCCGCTCTCGAGGTACGCCTCGTCGGCGGCGATCAGGGTCTTCGAGTCGGCCAGGGTCTCGTTCCTGCCCATGTAATAGCGGAACACGTGCCGGATGATCGACTGGCGGGCCATGTCCGAGCGGGCCAGGCGGTGGATCAGATCCAGCGCGTCTTCGACCTCGCCGTCGACGTCCAACTCGTCCGTGCCCTCGAGGAACCCGCGGGCGTTGACTGGCTTGCGGCTGCCGTCGCCGATGACCTCGGTCTGCCGGAAGCGGCCCAGGTCGTCGTACATTTCGAAGGCGTGGCCGAGCGGATTCATCTTCGCGTGGCAGCGCCAGCACTCCGGGCTCTCGGTGACCTCCAGCCGCTCCCTCAGCGTCTTGCCGTGGTCCTCGGGCACCGTGGCGTCGACCGTGATCGGGATGTCCGGCACGGCGCCGGCGAGCAGGCGCTCGCGGACCCACTTGCCGCGGCGGATGGGGTCCGTGGAGTCATTGAGCGAGTGGGCGATCAGCCACGCCGGATGGGTCAGCATCCCGGCGCGGTGGGGACGCTTGTAGGGCTGGGGGAGCAGGAAGTCCTGCTCGTCGTCCGCCAGGTCGTACACCATCGGGTACTTCAGGTAGAGCTGCTGCATGCCGTGCAGCAGGAACTCCTCGTCGTCCGTGTGCTTCCACTCCCGGCACTCCTTGACGATCTGCTTGATGGCCTGGACGCTGCCGTTGAAGCCCCGGTTGAACTTGTGCAGGTGGTACTTCTCGTTGAGCTCGTCCCAGCCGCGGAGGTCCAGCCTGGCGAGCAGCTCGGCGCGCTTGGCCTCGGGGAACTCGCCCGCGTCCAGCTGCGCCTGGTTGCGCTTGTAGAAGTCGTAGACCGTGTTGCGGAAGGTCTGGCGGTTGAGGATGAAGTACTCTTCCGACGTCAGCAGCCGCTCGAAGACGTCCTGGTCGCCTTCGAGGATGTTCAGCACGAAGAAGTCCGCCTCGCGCTCGTACATCTCGGGGTAGTTCTCGCCGTAGTAGGCGAAGCCCCCGGACCGCTTCTCGTCCTTGAAGATCTTGTGCGCCTGGGCGTAGCCGAAGAACTCCTGGAAGAAGCGCAGCGTCCGGGGCTTCTTGGTGTCGGGGTCCGTGAGGAGGCGCTCCACCTCTCGCTTGACGTCGTCGCGGTCCTCGAGCCGCCCCTCGCGGGCGGCCTGCATCAACGCCGCATCGGGCCGGCGATCGGTGAGCGCATAGGCGATGGCGAACGCCAGCTCGGTGCTCGAGAGCATGCGCCGGCCCTGGCTGCCTCGCTTCCCGAGCCCGATCTCGAGACGGTAGACGGACTCGTGGTGCAGCATCACGGCCATCAGGACGACCCGCAGAGCCTCCGCCGTGCCGCCCTCACGCGCGGCGCTCCGGAAGAGCCGGTCATAGTCCTTCAGCTCGCGGCGGGTGGGGGCCCGGTAGACGACGGTCTCGAAGTGCCCCTGGAGGAGCGGCGCGAGGGCCTCCTTGTCGGGGACGTCGCTGGAGGCTGCGAGCGCCGCGTAGCGGGTCTTGATGAGGGCGTCGGCGGCCGTGCCCGCGTTGCTGACCAGCGTGTTGACCACCGCGGAGTCGGCGAACAGCAGGTCGGCGTAGTCCTTGATCCCCATCTTGTCCTCCAGCAAGAAGGGCTGCCGCAGGTGCGCGGGGTCACCACCGTAGGACGCCTTGAGGCTGTCGAAGACCTTGGGGCTGGTGCGCCAGAGCCTCGCCGGGGAGAAGGGCGCGGTCTCGATCTCGCCGCTGAACAGCTTCTCGTGGTCGACGTAGTTGCCGAACGAGGGGCTCCTCAGCTTGGCGTAGATGTCGGCCTCGTTCCCTGACTTCGCGAGCTCGCCGTTGATCCAGCGAGCCACGGCTTCGCTGTCACGCGTCACGGGTTGCTTCGCGCTCGAGGGAGGCATGGCCTCCACGACGAGCTGCAGCAACACGGTCTTCCAGAGCTCCATGTCCTGACCGCTCGCCAGCTGCGAGCTGATCTTGACGAGGTTGACGTCGGCCTCGGCCCTGGCGTCGCTGTGACACCTCGTGCAGTAGCGGTCCAGGAATGGGCGGACCGACTCCTTGAAGGCCTCCACGTCCGGGCCAAGGGCCTCCGGGCCACGGGAGACCTGGGCCGCCGAGTGGATCGACGCAGCCACGGAAGCGGGCACGATCAACAGTCCGATGCCGAGGCGCCGTAAGAGGGCTCCGCGCCTCTGCATGGAGCCATAACGGCAGGGTTGTTGTGCTTGGGCCATGGGTGGTCGTGACCCTCCCATCGGGCCTGTGAAGCACCTTAAGTGCTGCCATCGGATCCTTCAACGCCTGGGAGCGGAGGGGGGCAGATCCGCGCTGCTCGAGGCGCGCTTGCGGACCGCGGAGGGCCCGTGGCAGCCGCTCCATGCGACGGAGACTGCCTCGTCTTGGGCATGTGGAGATGGGGCGGCTGGGCTCGTGGGTGAGTTGTCTAGACTGAACGTCCAGCCCCACCGAACGTCCCGTGTGCCCCTCCATGCTCCGCCGACTCGCTCTCTCGTCTCTCGCTCCGCTGCTCCTCGCGCCGTGCCTCCAGGCCCAAGCTCCCGGAAGCCGGCTCGTGGCGCGCCAGGTCGCGGCGCCCGCCCATGACATCGAGAGCGGGCGCCTGCGCCTGCCGGCTCCTGCGGGCGGGGCCGTGCGAGCGCGGGGCGCGCTCTTCGAATTGTCCTGGACCGCAGATGGCCGCGGCGGGTGGCGAGCGCTCACGGAGTTGCCCGTGGGGCGAGGCCCCCTGGCCCTCGCCCTGCAAGCCCATGGCGCAGGCGTCATGCGGATCGACCTCGACGTGGCGGGCCAGTCGGGCCTGCTCGGGGGGGAGGGCGCCGTTCGAAGCGACCAACTCCTGGCCCCAGGACTCGGGGGCGAGGAGGTGCAGCGCTGGGACACGCGCGTACTCCGTGGGGGCGTGGCGCGGATCTCCGTGACGCTCGCTGGAGCGCAGGAGCCCCCGCGCGCGAGGCTGGTGGTCCGAGACGCCCAGGAATGGACGGCCGCGGCCTTCGTCGACAGCCACGAGCTGGTGGTGGGGAACTCCTTCGCGCTCGTGGCCCAGGTCGAGGCCCATCACGCCGGGGCCGGGCTCGCTCGCCCTGTTCCTGTGGTGGACCACGCCTGGGTAGAACTGACCGGCCCCTCTGGCACCCGGCGCCTCCGGCTCGCCGACGATGGCCTCAGCGGGGACGGGGCCGCAGGGGACGGCCAATTCGGGGCCCGCCTGCCCTCCGGGCACAGTGGTGATTTTGCCGCCCGGGTCGAGCTGACTGGGGTCCACGGAGGCGAGCGCTTCCTCCGCACGACACGGGTCACCTACACGGTGGAGGAGCCAGCGGTCGCCCTGACGGGCGTGGTGTCCACCAAGGTGCTCGACGCCCGGCGCCTCCGCCTCGACGTCGACGCGCTCATGCTCGCTGACCCGAGGCGACTCCAGGTCTCGGCGGAGGTGTGGGGCCGGGACGTGGCCGGGGTCGCGAGGCCGATGACGTGGCTCTCGCGGATCGGTACGCCGCGGCCCAATGGCCGCCGGGCGGGCCACTGGGATCTCTCCCTGTGGCTGGACTCGGGCTGGTTCTCAAACACCGGCTTGAGGCCCCCGCTGGAGCTTCGGAACGTGCGCGTTCAGGACCCGGACCACCTGGGCGTCCTCGCGCAGGCTGAGGTGCTGCCGGTCCCGGCCGGGGCGCTCCCGCCCCTCGCCGGTCGCGGGCGGGTCGAGCCAGAGACCCTCTTCGGTCCGATGGCGAACGCCGCGGCGCCGCCGACGGGCACCAGCGCCGCGCCGATCGACCCGGTGCCCCTGACCCCGGGGTTGGTGCTCTCGCATGGCTACTGCGCCGTGGGGAACCCGTTCCCCACCGGTGACTTCAGCCAGCCGCGCTTTGTCTTCTCGGACAATGTTCGGAACCGGAGTCATGACGACTTCGCCAGGCGCCTCGTCAACCAGGCCTCGGCCTTCACCTCGTTCGGGGTGGTCGGCCACAGCCAGGGGGGATCGGCGGCGCTGCATCTGTTGACCTACTACCAGAGCCCCCTCGACCGGGCGCAGGGGCCGCGCCGGATTCAGAGCGTGGGGACGCCCTATCAGGGGACCCCGCTGGCCTCCCTGGGGTTCTTCACGTGCGGGGTGAACAACAACATGACCACCTCCGGCGGCCCGGTCTGGCTGGCAGGGATCCCGAGCTGGGCGAGGGCCGAGGTTCACTACCGGACGACCTCGGAGAGCGGCTTCTTCGCGTGTCAGATCTTGACCGCGCTGCTGCTCGCGAACCCCGAGGATGGGACCACCGAGCGCAGCCGCGGGCAGCTCCCCGGTGGGCACAATGAGGGGCACGTCAGCGGCTGGTGCCACACGATCCTGATGGCGGATCCGGACCAGTGCCTCGACAGCGCGAACAACGCGGTCATGGACTCGCTCGCCGCTCGCTGACCCGGCGAGGGCGCCCGCGAGCGGCAGGTGCGGCGGCTGACCTCAACCGTGGACCGCGTTCGGTCCGCGGTGCTTGGCCCTGCCACGCACTGCCGCGGCCGCGTGGCGCGTCAGCAGTGGTTGCTGACGATCCGCTGGTCTTTGTGGCGCATGTCCCGCGCGCTCACGCCGTGGAGGGCGGAGAAGTCCACGGAGTCCAGGAAGCCGAGGGCGGCGTTGAAGGACTCGAGCAGGTCAGCCGCCATGTCCCGCGTGAGGTTGCCCTTCACGACGATGCGGAACATGGTCTGGCCCGCCTCCGCGTCGTGGAACAGGGGCAGCGTGCTCTCGCTGATGGGATGCTGGTAGCCCATCTTGTAGCCGCTGACGTACCAGTGGTGCTGGGAGAGCAC
>JAQWJQ010000192.1 GCA_029248265.1 Planctomycetota bacterium | reverse complement strand
TCCCGCTGCATGGTCTTCACCGACTCGGGCCAGTCCACCAGGTCGAGGTCGTCGATCAGGCGGTCCGCGTACTCGGTGATCTTGAGCATCCACTGTCGGAGGGGTCGGCGCACGCAGGGGAAGCCGCCGCGCTCGCTCTTGCCGTCGATCACCTCCTCGTTGGCCAGGACCGTCTTCAGTTCGTCGCACCACCAGACTGGGACCTCGTTCTGATAGGCCAGGCCGCGGTCATACAGGCGCGTGAAGATCCACTGGGTCCAGCGGTAGTAGTCCACGTCGCACGTCGCGAATTCACGGTCCCAGTCGTAGCTCAGCCCGATGGCCTTCAGCTGACGCCGGAAGGTCTCGACGTTGGCGCGGGTGGTGTCTTCGGGGTGACGGCCGGTGTTGATCGCGTACTGCTCGGCCGGCAGGCCGAAGGCGTCGTAGCCCATCGGATGGAGCACGTTGTGCCCCTCCATGCGCTTGCGCCTGGCGACGATGTCGCTCCCGATGTACCCCATGGGGTGACCCACGTGTAGCCCGGCCCCGGAGGGGTACGGGAACATGTCCAGCACGTAGTACTTCGGACGGGAGGGGTCGAAGTCGACGTCGCCGGGGTTGGGCGTGCGGTAGGTGCCTTCGGCCTCCCACCGGTCTTGCCAGCGGCGCTCGATCTCGTTGGGGCTGTACTGGTTGCTCGTCATCTTCGACAGGCTCGGTGTTCGAAGGTCCTGCAGCGTTGGGGGACTGGATCGGTGCGGGGGCCAGGTCGGCTCGAGGAACCTCCCGGGACGTGGCGGATCCCCAGGCCGCCGCGCGAGGGTCGTTTCCGTCCCCGGGAGGGTACCCGTGGCGACGCCGCGAGCGGCAACCCGAAACCGCTCCCCCCCGACCGAAGGGCCCTGAAAACACCAAACCCCACGGCCCGGCGAACCGGATCGTGGGGTTTGGTGGAGGATAGGGGACTTGAACCCCTGACCTCCTGCATGCCATGCAGGCGCTCTACCAGCTGAGCTAATCCCCCGAGATGTCAGGCGCGGCAGGCCGGTCATTCAGCGCCTTCAACCTCAGGACGAATCCGTCAGTGTCAGGCAGCCAGAACGGGGGGGCACCGGCCGCGCCCCTGCGCCATCGCGCAGTTGGCGAGAAGAATGCGACGGCGACCCGCTGTCGTCAAGAGAGAGTTCGGAGGAACCTGTCAGCGTGATTCGGGGCTCCCCTCTTCCTTTTGGGGGGCCAACAGGGGACTTTCTTGTCCATGACGGACCTCGCTCACCCCGACCGCCTGGCCAAGATCGCGGCCATGCGGGCAGAAGGCGTCGATCCCTTCCCTGCCAGGGGAGTCGACGCTCGCCCCATCTCCGAACTCCTCGAGGGCGCAGGCACCGCCGAGGAGCCAGGGCCGCTCGTGGGCCAAACGGTGACCATCGCAGGCCGGATTCTGGGCACCAGGGACTTCGGGAAGCTCATTTTCGCGCCGGTCCTCGACCGCACGGGCCGCCTCCAGATCGGCCTCCAGAAGGGCAGGATGAGCGATTGGTGGCCCCGCAGGAAGTGGCTGGACGGCGGCGACCTCGTCGGCGCGACGGGCGAGCTCGCGTTCACCCAGAAGGGTGAGCCCACGATCTGGGTCACCGAGATCGAGATCCTCGCCAAGTCCGTGGCGCCCCCCCCCGAGAAGTGGCACGGGCTGACGGACGTGGAGGCACGCTACCGCCGCCGCTACGTCGACCTCTGGGCCTCGGAAGGGGTCACTGACGTCTTCGTCAAGCGCAGCAAGGCGCTCTCCCTGATCCGGCGCCACCTCGAGGACCAGGGGTATCTGGAGGTCGAGACCCCCACGCTCCACCCCGTGGCGGGTGGCGCCACGGCGCGCCCGTTCATCACGCACCACAACGCCCTCGACGCGGAGCTCTACCTGCGCATCGCCCCGGAGCTCTACCTCAAGCGGCTCATCGTGGGCGGGCTCGAGCGGGTCTTCGAGGTCAGCCGCAACTTCAGGAACGAGGGCCTGTCCACGCGGCACAACCCCGAGTTCACGATGCTGGAGCTCTATGAGGCCCAGGCTGACTTTCACCGGATGATGGAGCTCACGGAGCGGATGTTCGAGTTCCTCGCCGTCGAGCTCAACGGCAAGACGGGCATCCAGTTCCGCGGAGAGGAATACGACCTGAAGGTCCCCTTCCAGCGCGCGAGGTACACCGACCTCTTTCGTGAGCACGCGGGCTGCGAGTACGACGACGAGCCGGCCGTGCGGGCCAAGGCCAAGGACCTCGGCCTCAACCACCAGTCGGACGAGTACTGGAAGCTGATGAATGACGTGTTCGAGGAGACCGTCGAGCCCCACCTCGCCGGCCCCATCTTCGTCACGCACTACCCGGTCCCCATCTGCCCCCTCGCCAAGGCCTCCCCGGAGGACCCGGCCCTCGCCGAGCGCTTCGAGGTCTTCGTCGCCACGATGGAGTTGGGCAACGCCTTCTCGGAGTTGAACGACCCCGCCGAGCAGGAGCGCCGCTTCGAGGACCAGGTCGCGTCCAAGGACCCCGAGACCCCTGGCGAGGTGGACGTGGATTACGTCCAGGCCCTCGAGTTCGGGATGCCCCCGACCGGCGGACTGGGCGTCGGCATCGACCGGCTGCTCATGCTGCTGACCGGGCAGGACTCCATTCGTGACGTCTTGCTCTTCCCTGCCATGCGTAAGATTGAGGAGCAGGGCCCCGAGGCAGAAGACGCCTCAAGCGAGGCCCCCACCGGCGCCTGACGCCACCCCAAGACGTGTTCCGAACCTTCCTCAGCCTGCGCTACCTTAGAGCGCGCAAGACCAACTGGATCGGCATGGCCGGCATCCTGGTGGCTGTTGGGGCCCTCGTGCTCATCCTGTCGATCATGGCAGGCTTCCTCGAGGAGAGCCGTCGGACCCTGAGGGGCAATCTCGCGGACCTGGTCATTCAGCCCTCGTTCCAGTCCAGCGTCCTGCAGGAGAATGGCGACTGGATCCCGATGCAGACCGACGTCGAGCGCATGCTCGAGATCATCAGAGAGGACCCCGGCGTGGCCGCCGCCACGCCCCAACTGCAGTGGTACGGGATCTTCGCGCCCGATGGTGGGGAGACCGCCCTCGAGAAGCCCATGCAGGACGCCATCCAGCTCATCGAGCTGGTGGGCATCGACGTGGAGGGTGAGGGCGAAGCCACCGACTTCCGCGAGTCTCTTGAGACCGAGTACGGCAAGAAGCCTGGGCTGGGCAAGTTCTGCAACGTGGGCCGCCCAGCCAGCGTCGAGGACCCCTTCAGGAACCTGACGGAGCGGAGAGACGTCGTCCGGTCCCGCACCCGCCCGAAGGTACCCATTCTGGTGGGTGAGCAGCTCGCCTACCTCTGGGGCCTCAGGCGTGGACAGGAGGTCTCGCTTGTCACCGCGACCTACGACGAGGGCAGCTCCCAGCTCAACGAGACCGCCGCCAACGCCCGCTTCCAGGTCGTTGGCAGCTTCCGGAGCAAGGACAACGAGACCGACTCACGGCGGATCTACATCGACCGCCGGGCCCTGGCTGACTTCCTCCAGCGCGACCGCCTCTGGTCCGCCGTGCTGGTCAAGCTGAACGACTACAAGCGCGACAAGGACGCCGTCCGCGCGCGCCTCTGGTCCAAGCTTCACGCCGAGGGGTTCCTGAGCGCGCCGGGGATCCGCACCAATGAGTTCCGCACGTGGGAGGACTTCCGCGCGATGCTCCTGGCCGCCATCCAGAACGAGAAGGCGCTCATGGGCATCATGCTGAGCCTCGTCCTCGTCGTGGCCGGCTTCACCGTCTTCGCGCTACTCTCGATGATGGTGACGGAGAAGCGCCGTGATATCGGGATCCTCTGCGCCCTCGGCGCCACGCCCCGTGGGGTGCTGGCCTTGTTCCTCATGATCGGCCTGTGGGAGGCGGTGATCGGCAGCGCTTTCGGGGCCCTCGTCGGCGTGCTCGGGGCCTACAACATTGACGCCATCGAGCGGAAGCTCTCGAGCACCTTCGGCTTCCAGATCTTCAACCGCGACATCTACCTCTTCGACTACATCCCCGCCGAGGTCTCCTTCAGCGGAGTGGCGTGGATCGTCAGCGGCGCGGTCTTCAGCACGCTACTCTTCGCGGCGATCCCCGCCTGGCGGGCCTCGCGCCTCGATCCCGTGGAGGCGCTGCGACACGAATGAGCGACCTCGCCCCCATCCAGCCCTCGCCCGACGCGGTCCTCTCCTGCACGGGAGTGCGGCGCTCCTTTCCCGTGGGAGACCGGCGCCTCGCGATCCTGCACGGCATCAACCTCGAGCTCTGCGCCGGCGAGCGCTTGGCGCTCATGGGGACCTCCGGGGCCGGGAAGACCACGCTCCTCAACATCCTGGGGCTCCTGGACCGCCCCACCGAGGGGTCCGTCACCGTCGCCGGGATGGACGCCTGGGCCCTGAGCGCCAGGCGGCGCGCCAACCTTCGCAACGAGAAGATCGGCTTCGTCTTTCAGTTCTACCACCTGCTGCCGGAACTCTCTGCCCTCGAGAACGCGGTGCTCCCCGCGATGATCAAGCTCAGCCGGGGCGCCTACCGCTCAGGCCGCAGCGCGTTCATGGACCGCGCCACCGACATGCTCACCCGCTTCGGGCTGGCCGACCGCCTCGGACATCGCCCCTCGCAGCTGTCCGGGGGAGAGCAGCAACGGATCGCGATCGCGCGGGCCCTGCTCCTCGACCCCCCGATCCTGATCGCGGATGAGCCGACCGGCAACCTCGATCGAGCGACCGGAGAGAGGGTCCTCGAGATCCTCCTCGACGAACAGTCCGAGCGGGGCGTGGCGCTGATGCTGGTCACCCATGACGAGCGCCTCGCCAAGCGCTGCGAGCGCGTCCTCTACATGGAAGACGGGCTCATCCAGGCGGATTCCTCCGCGCCGATGCCGACCTGATGCCTGAACTCATGAACCGGCCGCGCAGCCCGCGCATTTCGATCGGCGTCACCGTCGCCCTCGTTTGGGGAGCGTGGCTCCTCCTCATGGTCCAGGGGAGCCGCTTCGGGCTCTTCCCCGAGAACTGGTTCATGAGCGTGACCATGGCGCTGGGCTCGTTCATCGCCGGCGCCACGAGCGAGGGCGGGGGCGCGGTCGCGTTCCCTGTCATGACCCTCGGCTTCAAGATCCCGCCAGCAGTGGCGCGGGACTTCTCGCTGATGATCCAGGCCGTGGGCATGACCGCCGCGTCGATCACCATCCTCTGGACGCGGACCCCGGTGGTGCGCCAGGCGCTCATCTGGTCCACCCTCGGGGGCGCGCTCGGCATCATCTTCGGGCTGGAGTTTGTCGCCCCCAAGCTCCAGCCGGCCTACGCCAAGATGCTCTTCACTGCGTCATGGCTCGCCTTCGCGGTGGCGTTGTTCTGGATCAATCGCTATCGCGACCGCGAGGTCCATACGGGGATCCAGCGCTTCCTCCCGAGGCATGCCATCCTCTTGATCGGCTTCGGCGCCGTGGGCAGGGTCATCAGCTCGGTGACAGGGAGCGGGCTCGACATCGTGACGTTCTCCCTGCTTGTCCTTCGCCTCCGGATCTCGGAGGCGATCGCAACGCCCACTTCCGTCATCCTCATGGCAGGCAACGCGGTCGTAGGCGCCATCTACCGCGGCGCGGTACAGGGAGAGCTCTCACCCGCCGCATGGAACTTCTGGTGGGTCTGCGTCCCGATCGTCGTGGTCGGCGCCCCTTTTGGTGCGTGGTTCATTCGCTCGCGCAGCCGGCTCTTCGTCGCGCGGCTCCTGTACGGCTCGATCTTCATCCAGTTCATCGCCGCCGTGCTGATCATCCCGCAGAGCCCCCGCCTGGTAGGCTTCTCCGTAGCGACCTTCAGCCTGGGAGTTCTGGGTTTCTGGTACATGGCCCGCAAGGGCGTCCGCCGCCTCGAGTGGCTGAAGGACCCCAACGAGCCCCGCTGAGGCGCGTCTAGTCCTCGACGCGCTCGTCCAGGCGCCCCGCCCAACCCAGGCGATCCCGGAGCCGCTGCCAGGGATCAAAGGAGGGGATGGTCAGGAGCGGGTACGGCGCGCTCGCGGCGCCGAGGAGGACGGCGTCGCCGGTGTGGAGCGACGCCATGCGCTGGCCGTCGACGTCCAAAGAGACCGGGCTCGGTGAGTCGATGACCGCGACCTCGAGCTCAGCGGTAGGGTCGAGGACGAGCGGGCGCATAGCGAGGGCGTGAGCCGAGATTGGGGTCACCACCATCGCACCGAGCGCAGGGTCAAGGATTGGCCCCCCCGCCGCCAGCGAGTACGCGGTGGACCCGCTCGGCGTGGAGCAGATCAGGCCGTCCGCCCGGTAGCTTGAGACGTCTCGTCCGGCGGAAGAGAGCCGGAAGGCCGCCATCTTCGGCGCCTCGCCGCGAGAGATCACCACGTCGTTCATGGCGCACATCACCGCCGGCTCCACGACACCGGCGCGCCGGATGCGCGCTTCGAGGCGCATTCGATACTCCACGACCGCCCGCCCCTCGAAGACCTCCACTAACCCCGCGCGCCAGGCCGAGACCTCCAGGGAGGCGAGGAAGCCGACCCGGCCGAAGTTGATACCGATCGTCGGAACTGGACGGGCATGGAACGCCTGGGCGGCCGTGAGGACACTGCCGTCGCCCCCCAGGACCACCACCAGGTCCACGTCGTCTCCCGCCACCGCCCCTCCGCTGACCCTCAGCGCCTCCACATCCGGGTGGACCGCCACGGTCACCCCGCGGTCGGCGAGGAAGGACTCCACCTCGCCGACGGCCTCCTGGACCCGGCTCTTCTGGCCGTCCGCGAGCAGCAGAACGGAGCGGATCTCCCCGTTCGCAGGCTGGAAGCGCTGGCTCCCAGGACGGGCGCCGTGTGAAGGGCCCGAGCCTCGCTCGCCGCCGTCGGCGGCCGCCCTGCTGGGGTGGGATTCAGACAAGTCGAGCGCCGCCCTCAGGCGGAGACCTTGCCCAGGAGTTGCGTGATGACGCGGACCACAGACGGCGCATCAAGGCCCGCAGAAGCGAGCTGCTCCTCTCGGGTGGTCATATGGTCGACATACCGGTCCGGGATGCCCAAGACGCGCACCGAGGCCGCGCGGCCATCCACAGGGACCCGCGCCGCCGACTCAAGGACCGCCGACCCGAAGCCACCTGCACGCTGGTGGTCCTCGAGGGTGATGACGTGCCGGAAGCTCGCGAGGTGACGAGCCAAGAGATCCTCATCGACGGGCTTGGCGAAGCGCGCATCCACGACGCCCACCTGCACCCCACTCTCCATCAACGCTTGGGCCGCCTCGAGGGCCGTGGAGACCATGACCCCGTACGCCCAGAGGACCACGCCCCCCGCCTCGCCATCGCGGAGCACCTCAGCGCGCCCGAGCGCCATGGGCTCGCGCTCCTGCGCCGGCACTTCCTCGTGGGCGGGGACCTTGCCCCGCGGAAAGCGCATGGCCATGGGACCGTGATGCCTGAGCGCAAGGCCCAGCATCCGGTCCACATCCGTGGCGTCCCTGGGCGCCGAGAGCACCATGTTGGGGAGCGTCCGCAGGTACGCGATGTCGAAGACACCGTTGTGAGTGGGCCCGTCCTGCCCCACGGGGCCGGCGCGGTCGAGGGCGAAGACCACGGGCAAATTCTGGAGGGCGACCTCCTGGAACACCTGGTCAAACCCTCGCTGCAGGAAGGTCGAGTAGATCGCGGTCACCGGCCGGAGCCCCGCCTTGGCCATGCCCGCCGCCATCGCGATGGCGTGCTGCTCACAGATCCCCGTGTCGTGGAACCGGGAGGGGTGGGTCTCGGCGAAGCGGTCCAGTCCCGTCCCTGACGGCATGGCCGCCGAGATCGCGTGGACTCGGAGGTCCCGGTTGGCGTGCTCGATGAGCGAGCGAGCGAACGCCTTGGTGAAGGCGGGCACCTCCGGAGGGGCCTCTGCCGGCGGCTCTAGCTTACCCGGCGGCTTGGGCGCCGCGACGGCGTGAACTCGCTCAGGGTGGTTGGGGCCGTCAGGGTGCCCCTTGCCCTTCTCGGTGAGCACATGCAGAAGCACGACACCGTCGAGGGCACGCACCTTCTCCAGCACGTCGACGAGGCCGTTGACATCGTGCCCGTCCACGGGCCCCACGTAGCGCACGCCGAGTTCCTCGAAGACGTGGCCTGGAACGAAGACATGCCGCAGGACCTCGCCCATGTCGTCCAGGGCCTTGTCCACCCGGCGCCCGATGAGCGGGATCGCCTGCACGAGGCTCTTGGTCTCCTGCCCCGCACGCTGAACCAAACGGCTCCCCCGGATCTTCGTCAGGTACTTGGACAGAGAGCCGACCGACTTGGAGATGGACCACTCGTTGTCGTTGAGGAC
>JAQWJQ010000190.1 GCA_029248265.1 Planctomycetota bacterium | reverse complement strand
GCTTCCTCGTGGAGCCCCGCGGCCAGGGCTTCGCGATCGACACCGACGGTGACGGCGAGGTGGATCGCGAGCTCAACGGGCGGAAGGATCCCGACACCCAGGTGCGCCACGCACGCGTGGTGCTGACGGGCCAGGCGACCGACGGCGGGGACCTCCGCTACCCCGTCCGGTTCAAGGACGAGGGATCGGGCTGGGTCTGGGCTGCGGGCGGCGCGCTCGTCGGCCAGGTCGGCGGCGTTGGGCTGCAGATCATCGATCTCGACGGCAACGGGTCGTTCCACGACGTGGGCCGGGACGCGGTCGTCGTCGGCGGTACGGGCGTCGCACAGTTCCTGGGCGAGACCATCGCCGTGGGGGACGAGCTCCTGCGTGTGACCGTCGAGGACGGCGACCGCGGCCTTGCCGTCCAGCCCTTCGACGGCGCCACAGGCACCCTGGACATCGCCTCCGGCTTCGGGGGCAAGGGCGTCATGCTCGCGGCAGTCGTGCAGTCCGTGGACGGTCGCCAGAGCTTCGAGCTGGGCGCTCACGACGGCAAGATCACGGTCCCTGCCGGAAGCTACCGCCTCGTCACCGCAGCGCTCGGCCTGGGCGACGCGAGGGTCGAGGTGGACCCGGCGCGCATGAAGGCCGTCCAGGTCTCTGGCGACGCGACCGGCAAGCTGGGGTGGGGCGCACCGATCCGCGCGACCTTCGACTACGAGCGTGACGGCGGCGAACTGAAGTTCGACCCGCGTCGCGTGAGCTACGTCGGCGCCGGCGGTGAGCGCTGGATCGGGTGGAACCCGATCGGCAAGAGCCCCAAGTTCCAGGTCAAGGAGAAGGACACGGGGGACGTTCTCGTGGACGTCATCTTCCCGGGCTCTTGCTGAGGCAAGGGCTTCGTTCCGGCCACCGTGAGTGTGCCGGCCTCCAAGGATATCACCGTCGACATGATCGCCCAGACCTGGGCCTTTGGCGAGGTCAAGGGGGCTCCGCTGGCGAGCCGTTGATCCGCTGAACCTCAAGTGGCGGCCCGGTGGGAGCACCGGGCGCCCCGTCGCGCGCCCCGCTACGGGTTCGCGCTGACGGTCCCGACACCACCTTCGGCGGGCCCTACGGGGCCCGCCGAAAACACTCCCTCCACTCCTGTGCTCACCGCTGCTCACTCGCTCCTCGGCGTCTCCCTGCTCCTCTGTGCCCCCGCGGCCGTCCACGCCCACCCGGGCGAGATGACGGCCGGGCGAGCGGGCAGCCCTGCGGGGGCCCAGGCCGGCGGCGGGTCCATGACCGTCTATGTGGTCGGGCAGCGGCTGATCGTCTCCTGTGATCTCTCCACGGCGGCGAACCGGATCCCCGTCAACCTCTTCGTGGAGCTGGAGGGGCGGCACGGCCTGCAGCTCGCCAACAAGGCCGCGGCCGGCCTGAAGGCGGAGACGGGCGATGGAAAGCCGCGGCCGATCACCATGCACTTCGGTGACTTCGAGGTCGTGGTGCCGGCTCGTGAGCTTGGCGACGAAGACCTCTTCGCCGCCTTCACCAAGTATCACTCCGCCGAGATGGGGGAGAACGCGCTGGTGGGTTCCATCGGCGTCGAGGTGCTCCGCGACTGGGACCTCACGCTCCGCGTGAGAGATGGGCGGATCGACCTCAGCCCGCTCCGACCGGATGCCCCGCCGCCGCCGATGGCGCTCGACATCCTCGACGACGGCACGGTGGTCGCGCCCCTGACGCTCATCGACGACATGGCGTGGATCCCCGTGCGCTGGAGTGACGGCGCGGCCGGAGGGCTGATGCTGGGCACGGCCGTGTACGACACGCGCGTCGACGCCCGCGCCGCCGCCCGCCGCGGGCGCCCCGCCGGGGACGTCGGGCCGATCAAGCTGGCCGAGATTGATCTCCACAGCTATGTGGCCTTCCGGCCCGAGCCTGTGGTGCAAGTGCACCCCGACAGCGTCGTCGGCGTCACCGGGATCAACCTCCTGCGCTGCCTCGAGGTATCCCTGGACCGGAGCAAGAACGAGCTGCGGGTCCGGCCGGTCTGCGAGGCCCAGTTCCCCGACGCCGACCTTCAGTTCTTTCAGGCCCGCGCGGACGAGGACCCCGAGGCCGTGCTCGGGTTCCTGGAGGAGCACCCGGAGGAGCGCCTCGCCGGCGAGGCCGCGCGGCTCCTCCTGGACTACCGCATCGAGGACGCCGCGCCTTCGGATGAGATCGACGCCGCGGTCGCCTGGGTCTTCGAGACTGAGGTGGGCGACCTGCGCACCACGCGCATGCTCGACCTGATGAAGGAGATGAGCGACGCTGGCGAGGTCGGCGTCGTGGTCGCCGCCGGGCGGCTGGGCGTGGACGCCGGGCGCGGCGACCGTTACCCCAACGCCGTGCACGAGGTGCATGGGCTCCTGGGGCGGACCCTCCTGGACGAGGGCGAGGGGGACGAGGCGTGGCGGCACCTGCTCTCGGCGGCCTTCGGGTTGCCAGAGGACGGCGGCGTCAACCTCGACCTCGGGCGCTTCTACGAGCAGCAGGGGCGCTACCGCCGGGCCTTCTCCCGCTACGTCCAGGCCGTCATCCGCCCCGAGTCCGGCGCGGGTGGGCTGGAGGGCCTGCAGCGGGTGCAGGCGCTGTTGAAGGACGATGAGGGCGCCGCGGAGCCGTTCTCGGTGCGGACCATCGAGCGGATGATCGCAGGCAAGGTGCGCAACTTCGGCGCGTCCAGCCGCTTCGTTCCCGACGACGAGAACCCCGCGCTGCGCACGGTGCTGTGCGAGTTCTTCACCAACGGGCACCTGGGCTCCGAGGAGCGCGGCGGCGCCATCGGCGGGGCCCTTGCCTTCGAGGGCCTGGGGGGCCGCTTCGACCCCGAGCATGTGGTGCTCCTGCAGTACCACCTCCCCGCGCCCCAGCCGGACGCGCTCTGCACCAGCGTGGCGCGCACCCGGGCCTCGGTCCTTGGGGTGGGTGACCCGACGGTGATGGTGCTCGACGGGAAGACGGGCTCGCCGGGGGCGGGACGCTGGCGCCAGGCCGAGGAGATCTACGACCGCGCCCGCAAGATCGCCGTGAAGCGCATGGGCAAGCTCACCGACTACGACGTGGACATCTCCGCGCGGATGGAGGGAGACCGGATCGTGGGGTCGGCTGTCGTCACCGGCGCCGAGGAGGCGGGCCTGCGCGTACAGGTGCTTCTCGCCGAGGCCGCGGTCCTGTACCCCGGATCCAGCGGCGTGGTGGTGCACCGTCACGTGGCCCGCGCGTCGCTCCTGGGCGACGACATGGGGGCCTGGTTCGAGCCGGAGGACTTCGAGCAGGAGTTCACCTTCGATCGAAGCCTCACGGAGATCGAGTCCGAGCAGATCGAGTTCCTCGGGGAACTCGAGGCCGAGGGCCTCGGGACCGCGCCGTTGATCTCCACCCGGGTGGACCCCGCGGAGGCGCGGGTCGTCGCGTTCCTCTATGACGGGAGCAGCGGCGAGGTGCTCGCCGCCTACTCGGCCCAGCCGACGGTGGCCGCCGACGCCTCTGACGCAGCGGTGCCGAGCGCGGGTGAGACCGAAGAGGAGGCTCCGCAGGGAACCGGCGGCGACGGCGACGGGGGCGGTGGGCGGTGAGCGCTGACCAGCACCTCAGCCGCGACCTCGACCGGATCGAGGGGCGCGCCGGAACGATGCTGCAGGGCGTCGAGTCCCGGGCAGCGTTCATGGCGGCGGGCTTCCGCGCCCTGCCGCTGCTGGCGGCCGTGCCGGCGGTCTTCGTGCTCGTTCAGCTCATGCGGTGGGCCGGGGGCGGGGAGCCCGCTCTCCTCCCGTTGCCCTTCGTCGTGCTCCTCAGCCTCCTCGCACCGGGGATCCCCGCGGCGAGAGCTGCGGCCGCCTCTCGAGCCAGCCGAATCTCGCGGTCCCGCGCCCTCGCGGAGGCCGACCGGCAGCTGGGCCTCTCGGACCGGCTCGTGACGGCGGATGAATTCATGCGCAGCGGCGCCCGGACCGGCTTCCAGCAGGCCGCGGTCGAGGACGCCTCGCTGCGCAGCGAGGCGGCGGCGAGCGCCGCCCTCGAGGCGCCCGAGGCGGCCATCTCAGGGTCTCGCCGCCTCCCGGTGTGGGGCGCGCTCTCGCTCCTCCTGCTGGCACTCTCCGCGTGGGTCAGCACCCTCGAGCCGCGGCCCATGGGCGGCGGTTCCGGGACCGAGACGGTGGCCGCCGAGGCGGGCGAACCGCTCGATGAGGAGCCCGCGGACGAGGGGGTGACGGCCGAGGAGCGGGCGGCTCCCGCGCCGCCCGAGGCCGTGCCCACGGAGCGCCGCTCCCAGGACCCCGCCGAGGCCAAGCGGTCGGAGAGCGGCGAGGACGTGGACGACTCCGTGAAGGAGTCCTCGGGCCGCACCGGCGCAGGCCGCTCCTCTGGCGCGCTCTCCTCCTCCGCGGCCAGCGAGTCGCGCAGCGCACCCTCGACCCAGGGGCAGTCCTCGAAGCCCGCCGAGCGCGACAAGAAGAAGCGCGAGTCGAAGAAGAAGAAGAAGGAGCGCAAGACCGGCGAGCAGCCGACTCCTGAGCGTCGCCCCGAGGACGAGCAGTCCGGAGCGACGGCGGGGAAGGGCTCCTCCAAGGGCTCGAACCGCAACCCGACCGCGTCGGAGTGGCAGAGCAAGGACCAGGTGACCGAGGTCGACGACCAGGAGGTCGAGGACGACGAGGACACCGACGAGGACGAGGAGGAGCAGGAGAACCGCGGCGGCGTGCAGCCGAGCCTCCGGGACCGCCGTCCGCCGGTGAGCCGCGACCTCCAGATCGGCTTCGGCAATCGCGCCAACCCCGACGCTAACGGGCGGGGCGGCCCCTCCGAGCAGAAGAAGTCACGGGGCGTCGCGTCCCTCGTCCTCGGCGTCCCCGTGCCCGACCGGGTCAAGGGTCGCCCCGGCCCTGGCCCCACCAAGATCACCCAGGAGCGCATCGAGCCCCAGGCCGAGGAGGCTGGCGCCATCGTCGCCTCCGCCCGGGCCGCGCGCTCACGCCCCGTCCCCGCCCTCTCCAGCGTCGAACTCGGCCCCCAGCTCCGCGAGCTGGTGCGCGCCTACTTCCTCGCGCGCCGCGCCGCGGCGCCCCCGGCCTCCAAGCCGCAATAGCCCCTTCACCGTCTCCACCGAGCCACGGCCAGCCCCCCTTCCCATGACTGATCCCAACGCCGACGCCGCGCGCGCCGATGCCCAGCGTTTCCGCGAGACCTACGAGTCCATCCGAGCCGAGGTCTCCCGGCGCATGGTCGGCCAGGCCGACGTGATCGAGGGCGTGCTGACCGCGCTCCTCGCGGGCGGTCACGTGCTGCTGGAGGGCGTCCCCGGCCTCGGTAAGACCATGCTGGTCTCCTCGCTTGGTGAGGCCCTGAAGCTGAGCTTCAGCCGGATCCAGTTCACCCCCGACATGATGCCGGCGGACGTGCGCGGCACGTCGGTGCTGGTGGAGTCCGAGGGCGGCGGCCATGAGCTGCAGTTCGAGCAAGGGCCGATCGTCGCGAACCTCGTGCTCGCGGACGAGATCAACCGGGCGACGCCCAAGACCCAGTCGGCGCTCCTCGAGGCCATGCAGGAGCGGCAGCTCACCATCGGGCGGCGCACCATCAAGCTCGAGGAGCCGTTCTGCGTCATGGCGACCCAGAACCCGGTGGAGCAGGAGGGCACCTACCCGCTGCCCGAGGCCCAGCTGGACCGCTTCCTCTTCAAGCTCGTGGTGGGCTACCCCGAGGAGGGGGACTATCGGGAGATCCTCCGCCGGACGACCGGCGAGCAGGAGGTCGAGCTCAGCTCCGTCTCCAACGCGGAGACCATCAACGCCATGCGCAGCACGGTGCGCCAGGTCCCCGTCCCTGAGCACGCCGAGGACTACGCCATCCGCCTCGTCATGGGGACCCAGCCCGGCAGCGCCTACGCGCCTGAGCTCGTCAACCGCTACGTCTCCCTCGGGTCGAGCCCCCGCGGCGCCCAGGCGCTCCTGCTCGGCGCCAAGGTCAAGGCGCTGCTCGCAGGCCGCTTCGCCGTGGCCACCGAGGACATCGCCGCCGTCGCGCGCCCGGTGCTCCGCCACCGCGTGCTCCTCGGGTTCGAGGGGCTCTCCGAGGGCGTCACCACCGATCAGGTGGTGGACGAGGTCCTCGCCAAGCTCCCGGTCCCGCAGGAGGCGGCCGGTTGATCGAGGAGGGCCGCGACCCCGCCGGCCTCGAGTCGGGCCAGCTGTTCGACGCCGCGTTCCTCGCAGCGGCGCAGCGGCTCCGTCTCGTCGCCCGCCGCGTGGCACCCCGTGGGCGCTTCGCGGACCAACGCTCCAAGGACCGCGGGGCGGGCCTCGAGTTCCAGGACTACCGCCCCTACGTGGCGGGTGATGACCTGAGGGCCATCGACTGGACCGTGTACCGCCGCCTCGGTCGCGTCTTCCTGCGCCTGTTCGAGGAGCACGAGGACCTGCCGCTCTATCTCCTGCCGGACGTCTCGCGGAGCGCCTGGGTGGAGAGCGAGCCGCGCGCCGTGCCCGGCCTCCAGGCGTGCCTCGCCCTCGCGGCGGTGGCCCTGGGCCAGCACGACAGCGTGGGCGTGTTCCCGTTCGCGGACGACCTCACCGTCCTCCAGCGCCCCACCTCCGGCAAGAACCGGGTGATGGAGCTGGCGCATCGGCTGGAGAGCGTCACGCCGGGCGGCGAGACCGACCTCGGCACGGCGCTGCGCCGCTTCCGGGGCCTCGGCCTGCGGGAGGGCCTGGTGGTGATCGTCTCGGACTTCTTCGACCCCGGTGGGATCGAGGCGGTGACCGAGGCCCTCTCGGGGCTGCGGCACCGGCTCCTCCTGGTCCAACTCGTGCGCCGCTCCGACCGCGACCCCTCATGGGCGCGCGGGGACCTGCGGCTCGTGGACTGCGAGAGCGGGGATGCCCAGGACGTGTCGGTCACGCCGCAGGTGCTCGACCGCTACCGCGCGGCCTATGACCGCTTCGCCGAGGGGCTCGCGGACCTCGCGCGCCGCCGCGGCGCGGGGCTGCTCGCCCTCGACGTGGAGTCCGAGGTGATCCCCCAGGTGGCGGACCTCTTCGAGAACGGGAGGCGAGAGGTTTGAGCTTCACCGCGCTCTCCGGCTCCGCACTCCTCGGCGGGCTCGTCGCCACGGCCGCCGTGCTCTACGCGCTGCAGCGCCTGCGCGTACGGCACGAGTCGCGCACGGTGGTGACCTCGCTCTTCTGGCGCGAGGCCACCGAGGAGACCCGCGCCCGCTCGCTCTTCGAGCGCTTCCGGCACCCGCTGGCGTACGCCATGGCGCTCCTGTGCGCGGGGCTGATGCTCCTCGGCGCCGGGCGCCTCGACGCGGACCGCGATGAGGGCCTGCGCCACGTCCTCCTCCTGGACGCATCCGCTGGCATGGCCCGCACCGTGGGGGAGACCACTCGCTTCGCGCAGGCGCAGGCGGCGCTCGCCGCGGAGCTGGCGGAGAGCCCCCGCGACCGCACGGAGGTGCTGTGGTGCGGCGAGCACGTGCGGACGCTCCTCGCGCCCGGCGAGGACCGCGCCTTGCTGGGGCCGCGGCTCGCCGGACGCACGCCCGACCTCGCGCCGGGGACCCTCGACCGCGCGCTCCGCTCGAGGGCCCGCATGGCGGACGGAGAGGGGGGCGGTCGCCGCTTTGTCCTCTTCGGCGACGCGCCCGTGGCGCCCTCCACCTTGGCCGCGCTCGGCGCGGAAGAGCGAGTGGAGCGAGCGGTCCTCGCACCCGTCATCGACGGCGGCACAGGCATCACGTCCATGGGGGTCTCGGAGCCGGCCTCGGGCCGCTGGGGCATGGTGGATCTCTTCATCCAGACCCGAGGCAGCTCGACCAGCCTCTTCGACCTCACCCTGACCCTTGACGGCGAGCGCTTCGAGCGTGGCGTTGTGATCGGCACGGACAGGGATCGTCGCGGCTTCCTGATCTCCGATGTTCCCGCCGCAGGGGCGCTGCTCGTTGCGCGCCTCGACACCGATGGAGAGGCCGCAGACGGTGACCTTGTGGCCGACGACGTGGCGTCGATCCGGCTCCCGAGTCGCCCGCCGATCCGAGTGGCCGTGGACGGTCTGGCCCCGGCGTTCGGAGCTGCGGTCCGCGCCGTCCTTGCGGCGGACACCGCCGTGTCGCTGGTGGAGGGAGCGGGTGAGGCCGACGTGATCGTCGGCGGTGTCTCAGCGGGCCGGCCATCCCTGCGCTTTCCCTCCTCTACCGACCAGGAGGAAGCGATCCTCATCGGGCACGACCGCGAGGAGGACTCCACCTCGGCGCTCGCGAGCGCGGTGGGGGAGCTTGGCCTGGACCGCGTGGACGCCTCCGCCCTCGCGGAGTCCCTCGGCCGGCCCCTCGCCGTCGGCGCGCTCCCCTCTGACGTCCGGAGCGTGGCCATCTGGTCCGACCTCATGGACCCGAACCGCACGAGCTTCCTCGAGAGCCGTGCGTTCCCCGTGCTGGTGGGCCGGTCCATCCGGTGGCTCGCACAGGTCCCTGACCTGACGCCCTACCGCGCCATCGGCCGACTCGAACCGACCGCCCTCGACGGGGCGCCACCGTCGCTCGCGGCGATGGTGACCGCGGACCTCGACGCGGCGTCGCTCCTGGATCCGGCGACGACCGCGCCAGTGACGGCGGGCGTTCCCCTCGCCGAGCCCAGCCCGGAGGGCGCGGGCCCGTGGCGCCTGTACACCTGGGTCCTCCTCCTCGCCCTCGCCGCCCTCTCGGCGGAGTGGGCCTTCTTCCAGCGCGGACGCATGCCCTGACCGTCATGCAGTTCCTCCAGCCCGCACTGCTCGTCCTCTGCGTCGTGGCGCTCCTCCCCTGGGTGGGGCCGCTGCGTACCCGTGATCGGACCCACGCGCTGCTTCGGTCCCTCGCGCTCCTGCTGATCGTCTTCGCCGCGGCCCGCCCGGTCTCGCGGGCGGTCGATGGCGGCGCTCACCGTGTGGTGGTCATCGATCGCACGGAGAGCGTCACCGATGAAGCCGACGGGACGGCGCGCGGGCTCCTCGCCGCGGCCATCGCTGACCGGCGCCCCGGCGAGACCTTCACCGTGGTGGAGCTCGGCGGCGTCGGCCGACCGGCCCTCGAGCCGTTCGAGGACGTCGAGCAGCGGACGGTGATGGACGTCGCCGGGTCACCCCTCGGGCGCGCCCTCGAGGCGGCCCTGCGAGCGATCCCTGAAGGGGCGCGAGACGCCTCCGTGACCGTGCTCTCGGACGGCCTCGCCACCGACGACCCCGGCGGCGCCCAATGGGTCGCGGCGACCGCGGACGCGACGTCTCGCGGCGTCCGCTTGGAGTGGACCGCCCTCGACGGCGCGGTGGGTGACCTGAGGCCTGTGGGCCTGGACGTCGTCGGCGTCACGGGCCGGGTTGGCCAGCAGGTGAATCTCGACGTGACCCTCGTCGGCGGCGGGCAGGTGGTGAGCTGCGCCTTGATCGGGCCGGAGGGCGAGCTCGACCGAGCGGAGGGTATCGCGGTGAATGGGAGAACGCGGCTGCGCCTGGGGTTCGAGCCGGACGCCGCCGGATTCATCGACCTGGCCGTCGAGGTCGAGGTCACGGACGGGGCCGATCCCGTGGGCGGGGACCTGCGGATCGAGCGGACCCTCTGCGTCCAGGACCCCACCCAGGTCCTGTATCTAGGCGACCGCGTGGCCGGCGGCGGCGCGGCGCTGGCGGACCTCGTGGGTGGCGGCTTCGAGGTGGAGGTGGCGGACGCCATGCCCACCTCCGAGGCACTGGACCGCGCCGAGCTGGTGGTCCTGGACGACCGCCCCGCGACCGCGGTACCCGAGGCGTGGCAGGAGGAGCTCGTGCGGCGGGTCTCCTCGGGCGGTATCGGCCTGCTCGCCGCGGGCGGCGACGCGGCCTTCGGACCCGGCGGCTTCCACGACCAGCCCCTGGAGGAGATCCTCCCGGTGGAGTTCGTTCAGAAGGAGGAGAAGCGCGACCCGAGCACGACGCTCGTGGTGATCATCGACACCTCTGGCTCCATGGGCGGCAATCGCGTCCAGCTCGCCAAGGAGGTGGCGCGGCTCTCCATCCGGCGCCTTCTGCCCCACGACAAGGTGGGCCTGGTGGAGTTCTACGGCGCCAAGCGCTGGGCGGTCCCGATCCAGCCCGCGTCGAACTCCATCGAGATCGAGCGCGCCCTGAACCGCCTCGACGCGGGCGGCGGCACGGTGATCCTGCCCGCCATCGAGGAGGCCTACTACGGCCTCAAGAACGTGCGCACGCGCTTCAAGCACGTGATGATCCTCACCGACGGCGGCGTGGAGACCGGCGCCTTCGAGCCGCTCCTGCGCCGCATGGCCCAGGAGGGCATGAACGTCTCCACGGTGCTGATCGGATCGGACGCCCACTCCGAGTTCCTCGTGGGGCTCGCGAACTGGGGGCAGGGGCGCTTCTACTCGGTGCCCAACCGGTTCAACCTCCCCGAGATCCTCCTCAAGCAGCCGGCGAGCGCGAAGCTCCCTGCTTACCGCCCTGGCATCGTCCAGGTGCGCGCCCGTGGCGGCGCCGCTTGGTGGGGAGACGTGGACCCCGAGTCGACGCCGCCGCTCGGGGGCTATGTGGAGACGCGGGTGCGTCCGGGCGCCGAGCGTGTCCTGGAGACGGCCGACGAGGGGCACCCTGTCCTCGCCTCCTGGCGCTACGGCCTCGGCCGGGTGAGCGCCATGACCACAGAGCCCACGGGGCCGGGAACCGAGCCCTGGCAGGGCTGGGAAGGCTACGGCGAGCTCATGGCCCGCGCCCTGGCGCGGACCGCGTCGGACACGGCTTCGCCCTTCGCGTTCCGCCTGGAGCGGGACCCCGAGGGCGCGGTCCTCATCGCGGAGCGCCGCGCGGCGACAGCCGGGGCGCGCCCCGCGGCCGAGCAAGTCGTTGCGGGCGCGGCCCCGCCGTCTCCCCTGGCCTTCGAGCAGGTCTCACCGGACCGCTTCGAGGTGCGACTGCCCGTGCGCCACCAAGAGGGGCTGCGGATCCGCGCCGGCGCCGCGGACCGACCGGCCCGCGAGCGCCTCGCCCTCGACCCCCTCAGCGGCGCTGGCCGCGAATTGCAGGTCGACCCTGAAACGGCCGCGCGGCTCCGCGCCGCGCTGGCCTCCGTGCCGCCCGCGGCCGACGCCGCGGACCGGCCGGCCGGCGCGGTCACCCTGCGCGAGCTGTCCCCCTGGTTCGCCTTCCTCGCGCTCCTCGTTTATCTCCTCGACATCGCGTACCGACGCTGGCCCCGGGGCGAGACCCGACGCTCCTCATGACTGACGCCCTCCGCGCCATGAACGGCTTCACCCTCGCGCTCGCCCTCGTCTGTACCGGCTCCATGTCGTCGGCGGCCCCGTCGGTCCAGTCCACGCCGTCGATCCAGTCCACGCCGTCGATCCAGTCCACAAAGATCATCCGGGTGTCGCCCGGCCAGGGGTTCAGCGTGCGCAAGCGCGCCACAGCGGCGGCGAGGAGCGGGGGCGTCATCGTGATCAACCAGGGAGCGGCCCAGGAGGGGGCGGTGGCCCCCGCGGTGGAGCCGGTGATCCAGGAGCTCCCGCCTGAGCTCCTGGAGCGGCTCGCCGGCCTCGAAGCGCAGGGGCTCGACGCGGCGGGCGCTCGGTCCGAGGCCAGCGCGCTCTTCAGCGCCGCGGCGGCCCACCCCGGCGGCGTCGACCTCCTCAAGGACGAACTGCGTCAGCTCTCCCGGGGCAAGGGCGACGCCGAGACCACGCGTCGGATCCTGGGCTGGGTCGCCTGGCGACACGGGGACCTGAAGGACGCGGCCCGGGAGTTCAAGCGGCTGGCAAGGAACGACGGCGACCTCGCCAGCCGGCTGGCGTACGCGCAGCTCCTCGATGCGCGTGGGGAGGCGGCCGACGCCCTCGAGGCGTACGCGGCCCTTCTGCCCGACCTCGACGACGCCGAGCAGCGCACGCGGCTGCGGCTGCGCATGGCGTTGATGTCCATGGAGACCGGCGGCGAGGACGAGAAGGAGGCCCTGGCCCGCTTCGCCAGCGAACCCGACGTCACGCCCGAGCTGCGGAACCGGTGCGCCATTGTGCTCGCGCTCCTGGGGCGCCCCGGCGAGGCCGCCGCCCTCTATCAGGTGCAGCCCCTGGCGCCCGACGGCGCGCCGACCGATGTGGTGAAGCGTTCGCGCAAGGCGGCGGCGAACGGAGAGCTACGGGTCGCCGAGTGGTCGCTCGGGGCCGAGGACTGGGCCCGCGCCCAGGACGCCGCCTGGCGCGGTGTGCACCTGTCCACCGTCGCGCGCGAGCGCCGCTACGGGCTGACACTGCTCGCCGAGGCGCACCGGGGCGACGGCTCCTTGCCGGCGCTCCTCCAGCGCTTTGACGCCGAGCGCGCCGGGCTCCCGCCCGAGGCGCGCCGCATGTGGATCGAGCTGCTCCGGGAGACCGGCGAGACCGACGCGGCCATCGCCATGACCCAGGGGGACTCGGCGGCGAGCTTCAGCCGCGCGGACCGGGTCCGGCTGCTCGAGATGTACCGCGAGGCGGACCGCGTCGAGGACATGCTCGCCGTCTATGGCGAGTGGATCGCCAGCGAGCCCGGGGAGCTGCTCTGGCGGCAGGGCCTCTGCCGTTATTACCTCGAGAACGGAGACCGCGCGGCGGCCATCGAGGTCTGGGAGTCGTGGTTCTCCGAGAACCCTGCTGGTGCCCTCGACGCCTCCGCGGTCCTCGAGGCCGCCGAGATGCTCAGGAGCCTCGGGCTCGACGACCTCGCGATCCGCGCTGCGGAGCAGGTCGTCGACGGGGCCGAGCTCCGCGAGACTGCGGTGCTCTTCCTCTTTGAACTCAGCCTCGAGCGGGGGCGGATCGACGTCGCCCGGATGAGCCTGGATCGTCTGGATGAGCTGGCGCCCGCCGGTTCACCCGCGCGTATGCCCCTCTCCGATGGTTACGAGCGCATCGGCGAACTGGAGGGCGCAGTCCGCACCCTCGAGGGCGTGCGGGCCGCGCGCGGGGAGGGCCGCGCTGGCGAGGACCTGGAGATGCGGCTGGCCTGGCTGTACTCGGAGGTCGGCCGGGAGGAGCAGGCGCTTGAGCTGTGGCGCGAGCTTTGGCTGCGGGTGAAGTCCCTCTCGCGGCGCCGCTTCGTGGAGGACCGCATGATGACCGTGGCCGCCCGGCTCGGCGTGCTCGCGGACATCGCCATCGACATCGAGCGTAAGCTCGTGCGCGGTGAGGCCACCGATCGAGACAGCGGCCTCCTGGTGCGCCTCTACACCAAGGTGGGCGACGCGGTGTCGGCGGCGGAGATCATCGACGAGTTCCTCAAGCTGAAGGGCGGATCCGAATTGGAGGCGCTGTCGGAGAAGGCGCGGGTCTACCTCGCCTGCAACGACTTCTTCAACTACGAGGAGGCGGTCGGCCGCCTGATCGAACTCGACCCGGATGGCCGGCCCGACTACTACCGTCAACTCGCCATGAGTCAGCTCGAGCGTGGCCGGCCCGACGAGGCCCGCACGACGCTCATGCGGCTGCAGGAGCTCCCCGGTGGCGACGACACCTCGGCGGAGTTCGAGGCGGGGGTGCTCTCCCTCTCCGGGATGCGGGAAGAGGCCATCGACGCGTACCGCCGCGGGTTGGTGGCGCACCCCGAGCGCATCGACTCGTACCTGTTGATGGCGGGCCTGATGAAGCAGGTCAAGCAGGCAGATCGCGCGGTGGGGATGTTCCAGTTCCTGGCGGAAACCGCGCCCAAGGACGACGTCTTCACCATCGCGATCGACGGACTGCTCAACATGCTCGTGGAGGCGCCGCCCCGGCCGGAGATGGTGCAGTGGGCGCGCCGGATCACCCTCGAGCGCCTCGCCGGCCGTGAGGACGCTGCGTACCTCTATCAGCTCCTCGCGGACCTCGCCGAGGAGACCGGCGACGACGCCGGCCAGGTCACGGCGCTCCAGAGCCTGCTCGCCTCCGCCGGACCGCGCCGGGCCTCGGTGCTGCGGGAGCTCATGGAGCTCTCGAAGCCTGCCCGTGCAAGCTTCAACGTCAAGGGGCGCGAGGGGGACGAGGGGCAGCTCCTGGCCTTCGGTCGGCGCCTGGTCGGGCTGGGTGAGATGGTCCCGCCGGAGGTCTTCCTGGACCTCGGCGACGCCTTCCTCGAGGCGGGGGACGAGCGATCCGCCGCGCGGACCTTCGACCTGACCCGAGAGTTCCCTGATGGGGAGATGTACCAGAAGAACGCGGCGGAGCGCTTCGAGAAGGCGGGCTACATCGAGCGCGCCCTGGAGCGCTACCAGGCGGTGCTCGCGGCCAGCCCGTCGGACATCCCCCTATTGACCAAGGTGGGGGAACTGCGAGAAGCGCTCGGAGACGACGCCGCCGCCCTCGACCTCTACCGCCGCGCCCATGAGATCCTGCTCGGGCGACGCCTGCTGCTGGAGAACAAGCGCGAGGAAGAGGAGGACAAGCTCCAGCGCTTCATGCCGCGCAACGTGGACGAGCTGGACCAGTTCGGTGAGCGCGTCCTGCAGGGCATGCTCGCGACCATGACCGAGGCTCAACTGGGTGGCTTCCTCGGCGAGCAGGGCGGGGCCGTGGAGCGGGAGCTCCCGCGCGCCTTCGCGGCGGCCGACGCAGACCGCGGCGGCGAGGGGGTCGAGGCGAGTGATCGGCGCATCGCGCAGCACCCGCGCCTCGGGAGCCGCGCTGAGATCGTGCGGCGCGTCAGCTTCGCGACCGGCCGCGTGGAGGCCGCGCAGGCTCTGGACCGGGCGCTGCTCGCGGCCTTCCCCGGGGACGATCGGTTGCTGGACGACGCCATGGTGTCGCGCGTCCGTTGGGGCCTGATTCCCCAGGCCGCGGGGCTCCTGGCCAGCTTGCCAGAGGACTACAGCGGCGCGAGCCGATGGCGCGCGCGACTCGGCGGCGGAGCGTCGGAGGCGGATGGCGCCTCCGGGCCCATCTCCTTTGATGAGGCGGTCGCTGCGGCGCTGCCCGCGTTCGCGGTCGGCGACGACGAGCGAGTCCGCGCCATTGTGCAGCGGGCCAACGTGGGCCGGCTCGCGGACGACGAGCTCCAGGGCATGGCGGTGCTCTTCGCGGCGGCGAGGAGCGCCGATGATGAGGAGCTGGCGCTCCGCGTCGCCCGCGATTGGCTGCGGCTCTCCCTCGCCAGCTCGCCGAACCCCTACGAGGTCGAGGAGCTGATCGATGCCTTGGTCCCCGGTCTGGGCGAGGAGACCGGGCTCGCCCTCGCGCGCTACGTGGTCGGTTTGATCGTCGCAGAGCCCGAGAGGAACTCTCGCTTGGTCCGGGTCCTGCCGAAGCTGGCGCAGCGCTTCGGCGAGGCCGCGGTGTCGGCCGAGCAGGTGCAGACGCTCGTGGACGGCTTCGGAGAGGCCTACGCCTTCGGGTTGGTTCCGGTCCTGCTCCTGCTGCCCGAGGAGGACCGCTCCTCCTCCCTGCGCTCGATCTGGTCGAAGCTTGAGGCTCAGGGGCGGGCGAGGTTCCTGCTCGGGATGATCGCCGAGGCGCCTGAGGACCTCCCTGAGGAGATGGCGGACTTCGTCAGGGACTCCCTCCCGGGAGCGCTGGAGGACGGCGCGGATCTCCTGGAGTACTACGTGTCCCGGCTCCTCGACGTGCCCCACAGCCACCAGCTGGTGCTCGACGTCTGCCGTGAGATCCGGTCGTCCGTGGGCGCTCGGGCGGAGGTCCTCGACGCCGCGATTGTGATCCATCGGTGCGCGCTGGAGGGGCCGGAGGCGCTGGTGGATGAGGGCGCGGAGGCGTTCGTGGCGCTCTCCGCCGACACAGAGGACGACTACCAGCGGCGCCAGGCCTGCGAGCAGCTCGCAGCGGCCTTTGATGGGCCGGCGAGGGACGCCTTCATGGCCGCCCTCGCGGAGGTGGCTCCGGCGTCGCCAACCGCGACGCCGCTGGACTTCGCCCGTGCGCAGCTCTACTTCACCTGGGAGCGGCCGGCCGAGGCGCTGGCGCTGCTCGAAGGGCTCGAGGCGGACGAGGAGACGGAGGGGCAGCGGCTCGACCTGATCCGTGACGCTCAAATGAAGCTCGGTCGAGAGCTCGCCGCGGCGCAGACGCTGGTCCGCTGCCTCTCCGTGGCGGAGGACGACGATGAGAAGAAGAGGCTGCTGAGGCGGGCGGTGCGTGCCTGGGAGCGGCTCGCGGCCCCCGAGATCGCCCTCGAGGCGCAGCGAATGCTCGAGGACCTGGGCGACGAGGCGGCGCCCGGCTCCGCTGGCTTCGTTCTCCCCCCGGGCACCCTGTCCCTCACCGTCGGAGGTGTCACCTTCAACGCCGACGACAAGCCCAAGAAGGAGGGGCTCCCGAGGACGTTCCGCGAGGTTCGTGAGGCGCTGAGCGCGGGGGAGACGGAGGACGCGGCCCGCATCTTCCGTCGGCTGTGGCGCGAGTTTCCCGTGGGGCAGCCCGCCGCGAGCAGGTCGTCCTTCCTCTTCTATCGCCGGTCCCCGCTCGGGAGCCTGCGCTGGCCGGGAGAGTCCGCTCCAAAGGGTGATGATCCCGGGGCCGAGGCCCGTCGTCGTGGGGGCCTCGTGGCCTTCCGGGCCCCCGAGGCCCCCGAGCGGTCGCCGGCGCCCGATGCCTATGAGAAGCTCGCGGCCTATCCCAAGATCGTGGCGGAGCAGCAGCGCTACCTGCGATCGATTCAGCCCGCCGAGCTGGACCGGATCCAGCAGCTCACCCGGGGCATGCTGCAGGCGGAGGTCCGCGTGGCCGGCTCTGAGGCGACGCTCGAGCGGCTCCTGGCCGAGGTGAGCCGCTCCGGCGGACGGCTCGCGCAGATCCAGCTCCTGACGCTGCTGGACCTCAACCCGGAGCTGATCACCAGCGAGGCGTCGGCGGCGCTGGTGGGGCTCGTGAGCACCATGCCTCCCATGGACGCGGCGCAGGTCATGCGCCTCGCGCGGACGCTGCTCCGCAGCGGTGACCGCGAGATGGCGCTGCGCATGTACGAGTGGTGCGCCTTGATCGGGATCGCCAGTGATAGCCCCTTCAACGACGATGGCGCCTACGTGATCTCGAGCGTCCCGTTGCCTGAGCTCATCGAGGACGTGAAGGAGAACCTCGTGGGCGAGGAGCGCGTCGCCCCGATCGCCGCGCTCCTGCAGAGCGTGTCGGGGGAGCGTCCCTGGGAGATGGAGCGCACCCAGACCCTGGCGGTGAAGACCTGGCAGGAGCTGGTCGGACCCGCCGAGGCGCTCCAGCGGCTGGGCCCGATCGCCGTGGATGCGCTGGACCTCTCCAAGGGCCTCCAGCGCGCGGTGGCCGTGGAGCTCGCGCCCCTCTTCCTCGCCTGCGGGGACGAGGACCGCGCGCTCCGGGCGCTGGAGGTCGGGACCGCCCGCTTCAGTGCGGCCGAGGTCGGCAACCCGGACATGTTCTGGAGGGCCGAGCCTGGGGAGCCCGCCGTGATCCCTCAGGACGTCCTGGAGGCGGTCTTGCCTGAGGCCGGTGAGGGGCTCGAGGACCCTGGCCGGTGGTTCGGGCGCTTCGCGGAGAGCCACCTGGCCTGGCTGGAGGCCGGGCGCCTGCAGGACGCCTTCACCGTGGAGGCCCTCGCCTTGTGCGCGGTGCGCATGGGAGAGGTGGGGCTGGGGGACGAGGCCATGGCGCTCGCGCTCCGGCTCGCGGACCTCGAGAACATCCATGCCCGTGCGCGGCTCTGGGTGGTGGACGCTCTCCGTGAGCTGGGCGGCGCGGAGGCTGCGGATCGCATCGAGGTCCGGATGCTCACGGATGGAGAGCTCCTGACCGCGAGGGTGGCGGGCGTGGTCGAGGGCGTGCTGGAGCGAGAGGGGCCGGAGGCCGCCCTCGTCCTCGCGGCGCCGACGGCGGCCTTCTCACGCCCGGAGGCGCTTACCGAGGTCCTGATCCGGGCCGCCACCCTGGCCGGAGACGAGGACGCTGTTGACCGTTGGACGGAGGCTGCCGAGAAGGCGGCGCGCGCCGCCGAGACGCTCAAGACCCTGAAGGCCGAGGCCGCGAAGAGGAAGTGATGATCGAACTCGTGACGCTCATGGTGATGGGGGGGCTCTCGGCCCCCGGCCCCGACCTCTGGGTCAGCTACCCCGGCAGGGGGGAGGACGCACCCCACGTGGTGCTCATCGCTGGCGACGAGGAGTACCGCAGCGAGGAGGCCCTCCCGCAGCTCGGCAAGATCCTCTCGGTGCACCACGGGGTCCGCTGCACGGTCCTGTTCCCCGTCGACCCCGCGAGCGGCGAGATTGTCCCCACCTGCCTCGACAATATCCCGGGGCTCGAGGCGCTCGAGACGGCCGACCTGATGGTCATCGCCACGCGCTTCCGAGACCTGCCTGACGAGCAGATGCAGCACATCGACGCCTACCTCAAGGCGGGGAAGCCGGTGCTCGGCATGCGGACAGCCACGCACGGTTTTCGTAACGCGAACGATGGGCCCTGGGCCCATTATGCCAACGGATACAACGGTCCCAAAGAGGAGTGGAAGGGCGGCTTCGGCCGGCTGGTCCTCGGGGAGAAGTGGGTGGCGCACCACGGTGCCCACGGCAGCCAAAGCACGCGCGGCATCCTCGCTCCCGGGCAGGCGAAGCACCCTGCGCTGCGCGGCCTCGGGGACGGCGACGTGTGGGGCCCCAGCGATGTGTACCGGGTCCGGGTGCCCATGCTCGAGGGGACCGAGGTGGTGATGCTAGGCCAGTGCCTCGACCGCGCCGGCCCCGGCGAGGACGGGGACCCGCTCATGGGCATGCGCCCGGGCGACTCGGTGGTAGAGGGGGCTCGAAACGACCCCCTGATGCCCCTCGCATGGTTCCGGACCTACGAGCTCCCGGGCGGCAAGCCCGGTCGGGCCTTCACCACCACGCTTGGGGCTGCGACGGATCTCGTCGCGCCTGGGTCGAGGCGGATGATCGTCAACGCTGCGCTCCACCTCGTCGGACGTGAGGTCCCCGAGGGCGGGGCCGAGGTGGCGCTCGTGGGGACCTTCGAGCCCTTGAGGTTTGGCTTCGGTCAATTCCGCCGCGGCCTCCGGCCCGCGGCGCATGCGCTCGAGAGTCGCTGATCCCGCGGGCGGGCGGCGCCGCCAGGGAAAGGGGTTCTCACGGGCCCCAGGCGCGTCGGTGAGCCCACAATGCGCGGGTACCGATGACCCGCCCAAGATCCATGCTCACGAGAACCGCCCTCACCCTGCTCCTCCTCGCCGCGCCGCTCCAGGCCGCCACTCCCGCGTCCCAGCAGAAATCGAGCTGGCCGCCGCCCCGGGCGAGCGTCTCGGACGCTCTCCGGGATTGCCAGGTCGAGAAGCCCGAGAAGCTCTTCACCGTCGAGCGCGTGGTGGACGGTGACACGATCTACATTCAGCGCAACGGCGAGCGCGAGAAGCTCCGGCTGCTCTCCGTCGACACGGAGGAGAAGTACATGGGGGGCAAGGACATCTCTGCCTCCAAGCCCTCGACCCGCTTCGCCGAGCAGTCTACCGGCTGGGCCAAAGGTTTCTTCTTGCCCCGGAGCCCCGACGAGGGCCCGGCGAAGGTCGGCCTGAGGTTTCCGGGCGGCGAGGAGGCGCGCGATATCTACGGCCGACTCCTGTGTCACGTGGTGACCAAGGAGGGGATCGACTTCAACCTGCTCCTCGTCCGCATGGGGCACAGCCCGTACTTCAACAAGTACGGCAATAGTCGCCTGGACCACGAGCGCTTTCTCGAGGCCCAGCGCAAGGCCATGGCGGAGAAGCTCGGGATCTGGGATTCGAAGACGAACGAGGGCGGGAAGCGCCGTGACTATCCCCGGCTGATGGCCTGGTGGACGGCGCGGGCCACGGCCATCGACGACTTCCGGGCCCGCGCGGCGACCAGCCCGAAGCGATTCCTGGCCTGTGACGACCCGGACCGGCTCGAGGCGGCGGTCGAGGCCGGCGGTGGAGAGGTGACGCTCCTGGCCTCGGTCGACCGGTTCTTTGACGAGGAGGACGGCTCCTGGACCATCTTGCTGCGTTCGGGAGATCGCAAGCGAGCCGTCCGGATCGGTGTCCCCGCGTCGGGGCGCGCGGCCCTTGAGGCCCTCGACCTGCCCGGGACCAAGGACGAATTCAGGCAGAACTACCTGCTGGTGACCGGAAAGCTGACCCGCGGCTCGCGCGGCTTCCGGCTGGAGGGCGTCGGGGCCTCCGACTGGCTGCGAGCGGGCCCTGAACCCGACACCGGGCGCTGAGGCTGCATACGGATACCAGGCAGGACCAGGCGCCCTTCTCTTGGCTGGCAGCCGCCCTCGAGTAAGTCCTGAGCGCGCTGGAGCGACAACGGTGCTGGTGGCTCTCCACGTTGCGTAAACTCCGGTGCCGCGCAATAAAGTACGCCCGACGGCGTATCCCTTCCCATGCGAACCCACCTCCGACTCTTCCTCGTCGCCCTGTTGTTGCTGGTCGCCACGCCGTCGGTCGGCTTGGCTCAGAAGGTGGCCCGTAAGCCGGTGGCCTGCCCGGAGCAGGGCTTTCAATTCAAGCCGCTGGACAAGTTCAGCGCGGTCCCCATCGACGGCGGCAAGGGGAGCTCTGAGGCCCTCAAGTTCGCGAAAGACAGGCGCACTATTGTGGCCTACTCGTTCGAGGATGAGCGGGGAGATGAGGAGGCGGAAGAGGGGCGCACGGTCGCCAAGAAGAAGCGGAAGAGCATCCTCGGGTTCCTCAAGGGCTCGTATCAGGGATTCACCGACAAGGTCGGGAAGAACCCCGTGATTGACGAGGAGGTCGAGATCGACGGATTGACGGCGAAGCACCTGCGCTTCACCCTGGAGTGGGGCTCGCTGGACGTCTGGTCCTTCCCTCTCAAGCACGCGGACATCCATCTCGTTTACCAGGGGACCGGAGAGCTGGACAAGAAGTGGGCGAAGGCGTTCGGCCAGTCTGCTGAGTCCTTCGAGCAGATCGAACGGGTGACTGCGGAGGAGATCGATACAAGCTCGCGGAGCTTCGAGGACCAGCTGGCCTGGGCGGAGGCGGAGGCCGCCAAGGTCGAGGGCTGGCGCGCGATCGGGACTCCCTCCAAGCGCTTCGTCGTCCTGACCAACGCGACCAAGAAGGCCTTCATCAAGGAGGTCCTCAAGCGGCTCGAGGTGTCCCGGGATGTCTACGAGAAGGACTTCCCTCCGCCCGCGGACTTCAACGCCGTGTCGGTCATCCGGATCTGTCGGGACCGCGAGGAGTTCCAGCGCTTCAGCGGTGCAGGCGGGGGCGTGGCGGGATACTTCAGCCCGATGTCGGTTGAGTTGGTGCTCTACGACAACGTGGAGACGGACCGGAACTCCACCTACGCGGTGGTGAGCCACGAGGCGTTTCACCAGTACTGCCACTTCCTGTTCGGCCAGTCCGAGGCGCACCGTTGGTTCGACGAGGGGCACGGGGACTACTACGGCGGGATGAAGATCGCGGGCAGCCGCGGGAAGATCACGCCCAAGATGCCCTCTGGGCTCGATCGCCTCTCGGTCATCCGAGACATGGTCCGCGAGGAGTCCTACAAGCCGCTCTCAGAGCACCTCTACTTCAACCACAGGCAGTGGCAGTCGCAGGGACCGTCCAATGTGAGCTGCTACGCCCAGTCTTGGTCGGTCATCTACATGCTGCGCCAAGGGGCGCTACGTAAGGTGAGCCGCAAGGTCTGGGAGGACGAGTACGCGGACATCATTCCGAACTATGTCTCCACGCTGAACCAGGGCTTCCAGGACGCGTACAAGGAGATCCGCGACAAGCGGATCGAGCGTGCCGAGAAGAAGGGCCTCGAGTTGGACCCTAGCGACCTGAAGATCAACCGCTTCGACCTGGACCCGCGCCAGAAGCAGAAGATCTGGGACGCCGCGATGGAGGCGTCTTGGGGGCAGGTCGACCTGGATGAGTTCGAGGCCAACTGGGTCCTCTACATCCAGAAGTACCTCAAGTGATCACGCGCTTGCGGGCCGCGAAGAAGGCCTGCTGCGAGACGTAGCGCAGGGAGAAGCGTCGACCGAGCGCGGTCGCGCCGGCGGCGGCGACCTCGGCAGAGAGGGTCTCCCAAGTGAGAGCGGCGCGCGTCTCGGAGCCCCTGCGCCGCCGGAGCGGTCCGCGTGTGCGGCGGCGCCACGCCTGATAGCTGCTCGCGTCCCAATAGGACGCGATCACGAGGTCCTTCGAGACACGGACGAGCTCGTTCAGCACCGCCTGCCGAGCGTCTGCTTCGGGGAGGTGGTGGAGCAGGCGGCAGCACACGACGACGTCGAAGGTGTCGTCCGCGAAGGGGAGGCGCGCGGCGTCTGCGCGAAGCGTCTCCGCCGCGGCCCGTCCGGCCCTCGGGACCGCCGTCAGCATCTCCTCGGAGGCGTCTGCGCCGGTCCAGCGTAGGGCCCCGCCGAGGGAGCGCTCCAGCCCATCCTTGAGGCGCCCGGCGCCGCAGGGGACGTCCAGGACGGTGCGCTGGGCCGGCCCGGAGGGCCCGAAGCGCTGCAGCAGCTGGTCCACGAGGCGCGGATCTCGCTCCCGCGCGCGGCTGGAGCGGAAGCGCTGGCCTGCGTAGTGGGCGCCATCGCCGTCCCGGCGCCAGCGGTCGCTCACGTCAAGGTCTCCTCGCACGGGGTCCATGGACACATCCTAGGGCCCGGCTGAATCGGCCCGGCCCGCCTGTTCGAATCCCCCGGTATGGAATTCGGTCGCCTCCCCGAGATCGACTCGGTCGACTTCTCGCTGCCCGCTGAAGCGCCGAGGAGCGCCGCCGTGTTGAGCAAGGCGGGCGGCGCCCCCTGCGACCTGCGCCTCGGCCTGCCCAGCTGGTCCGACCCCGGGCTCGTGGCCCGGCTCGGGGGGGAGAGCCCGACGGGGGTGCTGCGAGCCCACAGCGCCGCGCTCCCCGCCCACGAGCTCAACTCGACCTTCTACGGCTACAGCGAGGAGCGCCTCTCGCGGTGGGCCGGCGCCGTCCCGGAGGGCTTTCTCTTCTGCTGCAAGCTCCCGCGCTCGGTCTCCCATGACGGGATGCTCGAGGGAGTGGAGGACGAGATGGCCGCCTTCGTCCAAGCCAGCGAGGCCCTCGGAGAGCGGCGTGGGCTCTCGTGGTTCGCCCTCCCGCCCTTCTTCGGCGCGGACCGCATGGGATCACTGGCGGCCTTCCTCGAGGAGTGGGCTGACCAGCTGCCGCTCGCCGTCGAGGTCCGTGACCGGAGCTGGTTCCGGGATGAGGGTGCGAGCGCGGCGCTCTTTGAGATGTTTGAGTCCCTCGGGGTGACGGCGGTCATCACCGATACGGCGGGGCGCAGGGACTGCGCACACATGCGCCTGTCCTCGGCCAAGACGCTCGTGCGCTTCGTGGGGAATGCGCTGCACCGCTCCGACTTCGAACGTCTGGACCGCTGGGCCGAGCGTCTCTCTCGGTGGGCCGCGGCGGGGCTCGAGCAGGCGTACTTCTTCTTCCATCAGCAGGATGAGGCCCAGACCCTCGACCTCGCCGATCACCTCGACCGCAGGCTCGCCGAGGCGGGCCACCCGGTGCTCGGCCCCTGGCGTGCTCGATCCGGGTTCCGGTCGCCGGGGGCGCAGCTGGGGCTCTTCTGATGGGGCACGCACCGGCCCTTTCGCAACCGATACAACACCGTTGGCTGGATCTTTCGCCTCGCGCGTGACGTGGTTGCGCCCCACCGGTTCAGATCCACATTGAGGCGTCCACCCGTCCACGGGCCCTCTGCAGCCTCGACCACCAGAACCATGCTCCGATCACTCTCCCTCCTCGCGGTCTCGGTGGCCGCATCAGTCCTCCCTGGCAGCGCCGTTGATATCCAATGGTCGCCGTCACTTGATGCCGCCCTCGAGGCCGCAGCAGCCGAAGAGCAGGTGATCTTCATCGCGGTCAACATGGACGGCGAGCGGGCGAACGACCAGATGGCGAAGAAGGTCTACAAGGACCGCAAGATCAAGGACCTGGCGGAGGGGACGGTGAACCTGATCGCGTCCGCGGACCGCCACCGAAAGAGCGGCAAGTGCCCCCGGTTCGGGTGTGAGTCCTGCGAGCAGCACCGCTTCGTGGACATCTCCGTGCGGGAGGAGATCCTGAAGCCATCGGCGACCGGTGCGGTGATCGCGCCGCAGCACGTGTTCTGTGCGCCGGATGGGAGCGTGCTCCTGTCGGTCCCCTATGAGGTCTCGGTCTCCGAGCTGGAGTGGTGCTTTCACGAGGCCGTGGCGATGCTGGCGGGGGTGGAGCCCTCCGCTCGCAAGCACCCCGGACGCCGGCCGCGCCGGCTCATCGTGGGGGATGTCCCCCAGCTGGGCGGTGGCTCTGGGCCGGTCACCCGAGAAGAGGCGTTGGAGCTCATTGTCACCCTGAAGAAGGGCGGCAACGGCGGCGAGCAGCGGGAGATGATCCGTCGGCTCGCGACGTCGGATGAGCCGGAAGCGCGGGAGTACATCCTCGCGGTCCTGCGCGCAGGCGGCGGCGGCGGTGGTCGCGGCGGCGGTCGCGGCGGGAGAGGCGGCGGCGGGCGCGGCGGAAACTCGGACCGGGAACGCGGTCAACTGCTGCGCTGGATCGGTGAGGAGTCACCCGCGAGCTACTGGGAGGTCTGCGTGGAGTTCGCTGACAGCGGCGCGGAAGAGGTCAAGCAGGAGGCCGTCGTGGCCCTCGAGCAGCTCGGCGCTCAGGAGTCGGTATCTGTGCTCATGAAGGCCCTCCGGCGCAGCGCATCGGACCCAGAGCGCCATAAGAACGTGCTGCGCGCCCTCGGCTCGGCGGCCCGTGACGACCGGAAGGCGCGCTCGGCGCTGCTGAAGGCCTCCATCGATCGGAAGCAGCCGCTCATTCGCGCCAACGCGCTGGTCGCCCTCGGCTGGCTCGATGCGGATGAAGACGTGGCCAATCGACTCAAGGCGGCGGCGCTGCCCGCGCTCCATGGGGACCTCGCCAAGGTCGACGCGGAGGATGTGACGCTTCAGGAGAGGCTTGGCGCCGTGGTGGCCATGGGCATCTCTAGGCAGCCCGAGTGGAAGCCGCTCCTCGATGGCTTGGTCGCGGCAGAGGCGGAGGAGCCGGGCCTGAAGGCGGCTGCTGAGGCCGCCCTCAGCGTTCTCGCAGGCAAGCCCTATGAGGCGCTCCGCACGGCCCTGGAGGAGGCCGGTTCGGATGAGATCCCCCGTGAGCGTCTCTTCGGTCGTGGCGGCGGCCGCCGCGGTGAGGACCGGGGAGAGAGACGCAGGGATCGCGGTGGGGACGGTGGAGAAGAAGAGGGGGAAGGCGAGGGAGGGGACCGCGACCGTTGATTCGAAGTCGGGGTGAGGCCTCGCCGCCTCCTGAACCCTCCGGCGGGCGAACCTCGAGCGGCGGAGCCGTTGTCTTGCTCCGGATTCCCCGTGGGTTGCTGCGCGACACCGCGCGGGGCCCATGCACCCAAGCGCGCTGGCACGAACCATGATGACTCCCTTCTCGATCCCCGAGGCCGTCCTCGACCGCCGAATCGCGGGGTCTGAGGCCCTCTCTGATGCCCCGACCCTGCGTATGGCCCTCGACGACGGCCCCACGGTCGTGGTCTTTGTCCGGCACCTGGGCTGAACGTTCTGCCGGCGTGACATCGAGAACCTGCGCGCCCGCGCGGACGATCCGGCCTTCCCGCCGGCGCTCGTCGTGCACATGGGCACCCCCGCGGAGGGGGCAGCGTTCTTCGAGAAGCGCTGGCCGGAGGCGCGTGCCGTCTCCGACCCCGAGAAAGCCCTCTTTGACGCCTTCGGGCTGGAGCGAGGGTCGCTGGCCCAGCTGGTGGGGCCGAGGACGTGGGCCGCAGGCTTCCGGGCTCGCCGCCACGGCGTCGGGCTCCCCAAGGGAGACCCGCGGGTCCTGGCGGGCTCCTTCCTCGTGAAGGGTGGGCAGGTGTTGGACTCCGACCTCGCGACCACGTCCGCCTCGACGCCGGACCTTGGCCGCCTCGCCCGGGCAGCTCGGGACCTCTGAGGTGACGCGACTGCGAGCGTCGCTCTCCGTGAGTGGCGGGCAACCTGCCTCTCACGGGGAGCGATGTTCAAGACCGGGGAGCCCAGCCGGCGGACCCTGACAGGGGCTTCTCGAAGGGCCTCTCGTCAGGGGAGGCGGTAGTAGCGAACCACCAAGTCGTCGAGGTCGCCGTCGCCGTTGAGGTCGCCCCCGGCCATGAACTCGTCGGTCAGGAAGCCGCCGAACTCGGCCGCGCCAACCTGGAAGTAGCTGGCCGGTGTGGGCGCGTCGTCCGCCGTAGCGAAGTACGTGCTGGCGAAGGCGCCAGTGATGCTGAAGCGCTGGAGGACGAAGTCCGTGGCGTCCCCGTCTCCGTTGATGTCCAAGCCGCCCTGAGCGGCCTCGGAGATCCGGTGCACCCCCACGTTCTGCTTGACGCGCAGCCCGGGCCGGTTCGAGGCCACTGCGTAGGCGACGCCCGGGAAGGTGAGCCGGTTGCCTGAGGAGACGGTCGGGATGGTCGAGATCGAGTCGTCGAAGTCTCCGTCGCCGTTGCCGTTGTAGCCTGCGCCGAGCCCTGCCTCGAGGCTCTCCTCGGTGATCGCGGCGAAGAAGCGGCTCGCGTCCTCGGTGTCCGACTGGATCCACGTCACGCCCACGGGCGTCGTGAAGGTCGAGCCGTGGTTGAAGTTCCAGGACTGCCCGCTGACGGACGGCACGTGGGCGGCCACGAGGTCCTGGTCGAGGCTGGGCTCGCCGTCGTGATTCCTGCCGTCGGCGACCTCGTCGACGACGATGGCCCAGGTGTCCTCGAGAGCGACGACGCCGCCGGACCCGCCAGGGAGGTTGTCCCGCACAGCGTGCAGGCGCGCGCTGCTGGTCACGGGCAAGACGGGGGCGAGCGGGTCCGCGGCGGCGACCCACCGGAAGATCAGGTCGTTGGTGTCCGTGTCTCCGTTGAGGTCGCAGCCCCCGCCGCTGCCCTCCTCGTTCTCCGGCGAGACCACGCCGACGAACTGATCGATCATCGCGTAGGCCTGGTCCGCTCCGACGAGTCCGGTGTTCACAGCGGGCGTGCCTGTGATCAGGTCACCGAGTTGGAACCAGTGGAGGACCGCGTCGGCCTCATCGGTGTCCGGGGCGGCGGCGCAGTTGGCGGGCTGCCAGTTGGAGGAGAACCTTGAGGGGTCGTTGAGGTTCTCGTTCTGGCTGGCCTCGTCCACGAGGAACGCGGCGAGCCACTCGCCTCCCCCTGCCACTGGGACGGCGTCAGGGCTTGTGGCGGCGTCGAGGGCGAGCTCCACGTTCACGATCTGCGGCGTCAGGGCGCCAGCGTCCACCACGGCGAGGATGTTGTTGTCGACCGCGTCCCCATCTCCGTTCAGCTCACCGTCAACGGTCTCGTCAGCCAAGAGGAAGACGAAGCCAGCCTTCTCGCTCTGCACCGAATAGGAGATCCCGTCGTTGTTCAGGTCGGTGCCCGTGAGGACCATCGCGGGAGCCGCGGGGGCCGCCCCGGCCGCGGCCACCGCCGCCAGGTAGAGGTTGGACTCCATCGAGGCCGTGGGGGCCGTCGCGGAGGGGTACAGGAGGCGGCCCGCGGCGCTGACGAGCCCACCGCTGAGGCCCGACGGGACCTCGTCGTAGAAGACGGGGTCCGGGGTGCCGACGGCGTGGAACAGGAGGACGCGGTCGTTCAGGTCCGTGTCCCCGTTCCAATCGGTGCCGTCCTGCGTCTCATCCACAAGGATGAAGAGCGTCTCGTCCACGAACGCGAGCTCAAGCGCGGCCACGTTGAGGACCTCGGTGCTCCTGGTCCTCGTGTTCTCGCGCACCGCGATGGAGTCGTTGGTGTCGCCGTCTCCGTTGAAGTCCGTGCCGGGCGCCGCGCCCTGGCTCGCCTCTGAGAGGCGGTAGGCCATCCAGTCCTTGTCGGCTCGCAGGGGCTCCGTCGCGCTGGCGGCCGCGTGCTCGGTGTTGCGGACGATGAACGACTCGGGGGGGGTCTCTTCACTCGAGCAGCTGGCCGCGAGCGCGCAGAGGAGGGTGGTGCCGAGGAGGGAGGAGCGGGCCGGCGAGAGGCGAGTGGGAAGGGCGCGGTTCACGATGCTCATGGGGTGGCGGTGTGTCGACGAGTGGAGCAGAGGCGGCCAGGGCCGGGGCTCTGCGACGCATTGTGCAACAAGAGGACTAGCCCCGCAGGTCTTCCAGTTCCTCCCAACGGGCGAAGACTTTCTCAAGCCGCTCCTGGGCGGTCTCCCGCTCAGCCGTGAGCGCCTTGGGCCGCCCCGGATCGGCGCCAGGGGCGTAGAGGTCGGGGCTCCCGAGGGACCGGTCCAGCTCGGCGAGCTGCGCCTCGAGCCGGCCCACTTCAGCCTCGACTTCCACCAGCTCCTTCTCCTGCCAGGGGGTGAGCCGCTTGCGGGTCGGTGTGTCCGACACCGAGGCCTCGGCGGGCTGCTGGGCGGGCTTCTGGCTCGCCTCCTTGCGGGCCCGCTGTCCGGCGAGGCGGTCCGCCTCACGCTCCGCCGTGATCTGGGGCAAGAGCTCTGCCAGGCCGCCGTGGTGGAGCCGGACGCCGCCCTTGCCGTCGAGGTAGAGCAAGTGCGTCGCCACCCGGTCGAGGAACCAGCGGTCGTGGCTCACGACCACGGCCGCCCCGGGGAAGAGGGCGAGGGACTCCTCCAGGGCGCGGAGAGTCGTGAGGTCAAGGTCGTTCGTGGGCTCATCGAGCACCAGGACGTTGCCGCCCTGGAGGAGGAGCTTGGCCAGCAGGACGCGGGCACGCTCCCCGCCAGAGAGGGTCTTCACGAGCGAGTCCCGGCGGCGGGCGTCGAAGCCGAACTTGTCCAGGAAGCTCTCGACGCGCACGGTGCGGTCGCCGACGGCGACCACGCCCTGGCGGCCCGCGACGTTCTCGGCGACGGAGGCCGTGGGGTCCAACTCGGTGCGCTCCTGGTCGACGCCCATGAAGGAGACCGTCTCGCCGATCTCGCGGCGCCCTTGATCCGGGGCCTCCTGGCCGAGGAGCAGCCGCAGGAAGGTGGACTTACCGGCTCCGTTGGGCCCGATCACCCCGAGGCGCATGCCCGGACCAAGCTCGAGGTCGAAGGGCGAGAGAATCGTGCGCTCGCCATATCTCTTGCTGACGCCCTCGAGGTGGACGACCCGAGCGCCGAGGCGCGGCCCCGGCGGAAGGCTGAACTCGAGGTCCTCGGGGCGGAGCTCGGGGGCGGCGTCCACGAGGTCGTCATAGCGCTGGATGCGCGCCTTGGATTTGGTGGTCCGAGCTGGGGGGCCCCGGCGGATCCAGGCGGTCTCTCGGCGGAGCACCGCGAGTCGACCCGCCTCGGCGCGCTGCTCGGCGATGAGGCGAGCGGCGCGTTGCTCGAGGTAGTCGCTATAGCCGCCTTGGTAGGACCATAGCTTCGACGCGTCGAGCTCGACGATCCGGTCGCAGACACGCTCGAGCAGGTAGCGGTCGTGGGTGACGAGCACCAGCGGGATGCGGGTCTCGAGGAACCAGTCCTCGAGCCAGTCGGTGACGAAGGCGTCGAGGTGGTTGGTGGGCTCGTCGAGGAGGAGCACGTCGGGTCGCGAGACCAGGAGGCGCGCGAGCGCCACCCGGCGCTTCTCGCCGCCCGAGAACGGGCCGCACTTGGCGTCGGGGTCCGGGATGTCGAGGGAGGTCAAGGCCTCCTCGATGCGATGCTCCACGTCGTGCCCGCCGGTGTCCTCGAGGCGCTGCTCCAGCCGCTCGAGGCGAGTCAGCAGCTTCTCCATGGCTTCGCCTTCCGCGCTCCCGAGCTGCTCGTGGACCGCGGCGAGCTCGGTCAGGATCTCCTCGCGCCCGGCGAGCCCCTGTCGCACGACCTCACGGGCTGAGAGCGTCCCGTCGAGCTCCGGCTCCTGCTCGAGGAAGCCGACGCGGCGGCCGGAGCGAAGGGTCACCACGCCTTCATCGGGCGCGTCGACCCCCGCCAGGATCCGCAAGAGCGAGGACTTGCCGGACCCGTTGCGCCCCACAAGCCCCACGCGCTCGCCCTCGTCCAGCTCGAAGCTGATGCCCTCGAAGAGGGTCCGGTCATTGAACCCCTTGGTCCCGTTCTCGAGGGCGATGAGCGTCATGGGGGCACGGTCCTCGCTCCGCGCTCCCAGGTCAAGGCCGAGAGGGGAGGCTCTGGCGAGGTTCTCGTCGCCCCGCGGGTGGATCCAGGAGAGGGACACCGGGCGCCGCTGCTTGGCGCTCCCATCCTGACCGTGAAGGGCTATATCAAGGGTGAGCCATGGCCGCCTCCCTCCGCCCCTCGATCCACATGACCTGGCGCGACCTGTGCTTCCTGCACTGGCCGGTGCCGCGCGGCGCGTTGAGGCACCTGGTCCCTGACTCGCTGGAGATCGAGGAGTTCGGGGGGACGGCCTGGCTGGGGGTGGTGCCTTTCGAGATGAGGGACACCCGGATCTGGCCGCTGCCAGCCGTGCCCGGGCTCCGTCACTTCCCGGAGCTGAACCTGCGCACCTACGTACGCCACGGCGACCGCCGTGGTGTCTGGTTCTTCAGCCTCGACGCCTCCTCGCAGGTCGCGGTGCGTGTGGCACGCCAGACCTTCGCGCTGCCCTACCTCGACGCCCGCATGTCGATCGACCGGGGGGCGGGTGCTGATGACGCGGGGTGGATCAACTTCTCGAGTCAGCGCAAGGGCTCCTTCGGTGCCCCGCGCGGCGCCTTCCGAGGGAGGTACCGGCCGTGCGGCCCCGAGGCGCCCGGTGAGGAGGGGTCCCTCGAGCACTTCCTGACGGAGCGCTACTCATTGTTCGCGAGGCGAGGCTTTGGCGTCCCCCGGAGCCTCCGCGGAGGACTGGTGCGGGGCGACATCGAGCACGATCCCTGGCCCCTGCAGCCAGCGGAGGTCGAGCTGGAGGAGCTCGACATGTTCCGGGTCGCCGGGCTCGACGCCCCTGCGCAGCGCCCGCTGGTTCACTTCGCGAGGGAGCTCAAGGTGCGGGCCTTCCCGCCTCGCCGGGTCGGCCCCTGACGCCATCGCTCAGCGGGAGACCCTCACCTCGGGGGGGGCGCCCTCCATCTTGAGGGCCTCGGTCGCGTCCCTCCGCACCTGGACCGTCACAAGGTCCTCCCCCTCGACCCGCAGCTGATAATCGCCGGCGGGCACCGGACCGAAGTGGAATCGACCGCGGGAATCGACCACGCAGAGCGGGACGGCGCGGGTCCCCGCGGCAACACGGGCGCCGAGCTCTTCGCCTTGGGGGATGAGCATGAGGACCCGCCCCGTGGCGCTTGGGCCGCTCCAGTCACCGCGGACGGTGCCCGTGGCGCCGCTGAGGACCAGTACCGGATCGTCTTCGCCGCTCGCCTGCGTCCCGAGGGTGATCCTGTCACCGAGGTTCTCGAGGGCCATCACCTCGACCTCCGGCCCGAGCGCTCCATGCACTTCGAGGTGTCCCTGCTGGTCTGTGAGGGCCCGGAACGCCGGCCAGGGCGCGTCCACCACGAGGACCTCTCGAAGGCCCGCGGGCTTCCCCTCCGGTGTCACGACGCTGAGGCGGCGCGTGGCCTCGGCCGGACGGGTCGACTCCGCGCGTCCGGCGTTGAGGCGGTCGAGCCTGGCGCTCCCGGGGGCGCTGCGGAGGGGCGCGGCGCCCGGAAGGACGTGGAAGGGTTGGGAGACGAGGAAGAGGTTCCCCTGCTGGGCGAGGCGGATCCAGCCTTGCTCGACCTCGGGGAAGCGGAGCTTGCCGCCGAGGTCCACCGGGAACACGACGAGGACCGGCGCGCGCTCGACGCCGGGCCGGGTCCCGCCCGGTGGGGTCGGCTTGCCGCCGAGGGACGACAGCGAGGTCGGAGCGTCAACGGCACGCATGAGGTGCTTGGGCAGCCGCGGCCGCGCCCCGGGGCGCTCATCCTGGTCGCGGCTCACGCTGACGGGGAGGACGGAGGGGACGCGGAGAGGGGAGGACTCGAAATCGAGGTCGGCCACCACCAGCTCTCCGTCCGGGGCGAGGGCCTGCAGTCTTTGGAACTGAATCGTGTCGAAGGGAGCGAGGAAGAGCGTGCTCGGCCCCTCCTCGAGGCGGACTCGCACCTGCGAGGTCTCGCCCGGGACCACGCTGATGAGCAGGGGGGAGCCGTTGCGGAGCACGGCCGCGCCCAAGGCCCCGTCCCGTGTGAGGTAGAGGTCGCCGCGCCCGGCCCGCGCGCGGAGGCGACCGCGGGGTCCTGTAAAGCTGGCTGACGACTGGGCCTTGCGGTGGCTCGAGTGCTCCGGGCGCGCGTCGGTCCAGGTGGCGTGGAAGCGATCGCCCGGCTGCGCGCCCACCACCTCGATCTCCAGGGTGCCGGTCCTCTCCAGAACGCACACGGCAAGCTGGTTGAAGTCGATCGTGGCGAGGCGCTGAACGTCCTCCTCGCCGGCCTCGAGCGTCCGCTCCGCGTGGAGGTAGGCCACCGCCCAACGGGGGTCGGCCGACCGGACGTCGAGGGCCTCCGGTGTCGCCCCGGGGGCCCAGCGGATCCAGCCGCGCTCGTCGCTGGGCTCGCCGCCCAGGAGCTTGGCGGACAGCGAGGTCCCGGGGAGCCGGTCGATGAAGGTGAGCTGGACGCCGGGTACGGGGACGCCTGCAGCGTCGACCACGAGCAGGCCGGGGGACGACGTGGCGACCTCGGCCGTGGCCGTGGAGCGCGCCGGGGCTTCGTCGGTCTGATTCGCCCGGAGGGGGGCCACCACGTGGAGCGCGCTGAGCGTGCCCAGGGTCCAGGCCGCCAGGGACCGCGAGAGGGCACCCTGGCCCGCGGCCCGATCGAGGAGGCGGCGCGTCCCGGGGACGGCGATGGGCAGCGTGCAGCGTGGGCTCATGATCGCCTGAGATTATCCGAGTGACGGGGCGGTGTTTCGGGTCTGTCCGTGGCTTCTGGTCGGTTCCGCAGGCACCCTCATCGCCGCGGACCGCCATGCCGGCTCCGCGCCCCATGGAGAGTCACTGGAAGCGAACGTACTGGGTGGTGTGGACCGCCAACCTGATCACCTCGATCGGGATGATGAGCTTCCTGCCGTTCTTCCCGAGCCTGCTCGAGGAGATGGGGGTCGAGGGGGAGGCGTCGATCAGCCGCTGGGCGGGCCTCTGCTTCGCGGCGGCGCCGCTCTCGGCCACGGTCTCGGCCCCCCTCTGGGGGGCCATCGGCGATCGCTTCGGGCGCAAGGTCATGGTGTGCCGCGCGATGCTCGCGATTGCCGTCTTCGTGGGGGGCATGGGCTTCGTCAACACCCCGGGGCAGCTGCTCGCCATGCGCTTCGGACAGGGCCTGTTCTCCGGGTTCATTCCGCCGAGCATCACGCTGGTGAGCGTGGTCGCGCCCGAGGACCGGCAGGGGCGCGTCGCGGGGAACCTCTCCACGGCGCTGGCGGTGGGCGGACTGTTCGGCCCGCTCCTCGGTGGGTTCCTCGTCGCCCTGCTCGGCTCCTACCAGTCCGTCTTCTTCGTTGTTGGCTCCATGGCCTTCACGGGCGCGGTCATCGTGTGGCTGGGCGCCGTCGAGGACACCTCGAAGCGGCAGTCACGGGGCGAAGACGGCGACGCTCGGCAGGGCGCGCGCGGGGTCCTGCGCTCGACGGCGGGCGACATCGGCGACGTGCTCAGGATCCGGGCGCTGCGCTCGGCGGTCCTCGTGGTGTTCGCGCTCCAGTTCGGCCTCGGCGCGGTGAACCCGACCCTGGAGATCTACGTCGAGGAGCTCTTCGCCGGCCGCGTCCTCGAGGGCACCTACTGGGAGGCGCTGACCTCGGCGGCCGGGACCGAGGGGCTCGGGCTCCACGACCGCGCCGTTGCCCTCGCCACCAGCGTCTCCTTCGCGGTGATGGCGGTCGCCAACCTGCTCAGCCTCACCATGTGGGGCCGGTATGGAGACTCGATCGGACACCGCCGCGCCCTGATCCATTGCGCGATCCTCTCGGTCCTCGCGATCTCCATCCAGGCCGCCGCGCCGGTCTTCTCGTTGCTGCTCGTCGGCCGCTTCGTGATGGGGATCGGCATGGCCGGGATCGGACCGCTGGCCTTCGGGTTGGCCGCAGGTGAGGCCAGCGTCGGGCGCCGGGGGGGCGCCTTCGGCGTGGTCTTCTCCGCGAGGACCCTCGCGGTGGCCACCGGGGGCATGATCGGAGGGGCCCTCTACCCGGTCCTCGGGGCCAGGGGGGTGATGGTGATGTCGGCGCTGCTCTTGATCGCTACGCTGGGGACGTTCCGGTTCGCGCGGCGCGCCCCGGACGCCAACTGATGCAGCCCCCGGACGAAACCCCGCACCGACTCCAGCGCGCCGAGGCCGTGCTCCAGCGCCGTACGTCCCGGCTCGTGCTCATCCTCGAGCGTCCGTGGAACGACGAGAATGTGCAGGCGGTGCTGCGGACCGCCGAGTCCTTCGGGATCCAGCACGTCTGGACGATCAAGCACCCTCACATGCGCGGCCGCGCGCAGCGCAAGGTCACCAAGGGGAGCCACCAGTGGCTCACTCGCCGCTTCTTTGGCGAGATCAGCGAGTGTGTCGCGGCCGCCCGCGAGGAGGGGCTGGAACTCTGGGCCACCGACCTGGATGACGGGGCGCTCGAGCTGACGGAGCCGGGGGTGTTGCGTCCGTTTCCCCAACGCGTCGGCCTGATCATGGGGCGGGAGATGGCCGGCATCAGCGAGGAGCTGCGGGCCGCGACCGCCCGGCAGATCTACTTGCCCATGCATGGCTTCACGGAGTCCTTCAACCTCTCGGTGGCCGCGGCGCTGGTGATCCAGCGCTGCTTTGACGCCGAGCCAGGGCTCGTCGGTGCCATGGGGGAGGACGAGCGCAGCGAGCTCCGCCAGAAGTGGTTCGCGCGGCTCGCGGGCAAGAACGACGTCAGGCGCGAGGCGTTTGTGAAGATGGCGGAGGCCGGGGTCACGCCGCTCGAGACAACGCGGCCTGCCAGCGAGAGTCGCACGCCGCGCATCAAGAAGTCGATGGACGGCTACTTCGACTGATCGTCGCCGAGCTCCGCGAGGACGCGGCGGGCGTTGTCGCGGTCCTGGCGGGCGCGCGGTCCGAGGTCGACACCGCGCCGCTCTCCCATGAAGCTCGCGGCGGCGCGCATGGCGCGCTCATGGGAGTCTCCGCTGGCCAGGCGGCGTGATAGGTCTGCGCGCAGCGCGGCGAAGTACTGGAGCTCCTCGTCGATGGCGACCAGCGCGGCCTCGCGGCCGTGGATCAGGTCATTGTGCGCGGGGACCACGCGCTCGATCCCCTCGGACTCGACCAGTGCCCGCAGGCGTCGATTCGCGGCCTCGAAGGGGGCGGCTTCCCAGCGACAGTAGGGGAGGCCGGGCGACACCAGATAGTCGGCGGTCAGCAGCGCCTGGAGCTGAGGGAGATGGACCACGCTCGTGCAGTTGGAGTGCCCGGGCAGGAACTCGAGGTCGAGGTGGAGAGCGCCCACGCGGACGGTCAGGCGCTCGTCAAAGGAGCGGTCGACCGCGGGGTAGCGGAAGGCGGGGTCCTCGACCCCGAGGCGCTGGTCCACCTTGGCCTTGCCGGCCAGGATGCGGGCCTGAGGACCGGCCCCCTTCTCCGCGACGGGGCGCGGCGCGATGACCTCGGCGTCGGGGAAGGCCTGCCAGCCGCGGATGTGGTCATGGTGGCTGTGGGTGAGCACCACCTTGGTCACCCGGCGCCCTCCGGACTCCAGCGCCTCGCGGAAGGAACGGATCTCCTCTGGAGTGATACCCGGGTCCACCGCGCAGGCCTCCTTACCCGAGACGACCCCAATGGAGTTGTAGCCCCAGAGACCGCAGCGTTGCACCACGAGGCCATCCGACCCCGGCGCCGTATCCAGCAGGAGCGTCATACGTCGAAGATGTCCTCGTCGCCGTCCGCCTCGTCATCGTCGTCCGGGAGGACCCATGCGTTGCGCACCGCGTCGAGCACGTGCCGCTTGATCTCGAGGGGGTCGAGGCGGCTCCACCCCAGGGCGTCGCCCGCGTGCTCGGCGTAGAGGTGGAGGTCCTCGCTCCCGAACCAGAGCTCAGGGGTGGCCCCGCTCTCCGGCTGGTGCCGCCAGCAGTGGCTGCCGGGGTGGTCACCCTCCAGCCCGTTCAAGAGCTCCGCCAGCGCAGCCAGGTCCGGGCGCCCCGAAGCCGGGCGTGAGACGAGGTCAAAAAACGAGCGAGTCCCGACGACGAACCGGGCCGAGGTCCCCCGTGGACCGCTCCCCATGACCAGCGCGCGGTCATGCCGGCCGGAGCCCAGGAAGGCGTGGCGACCCGGGTCGAAGGGGGGCGCGTCTGGGGCCGCGAGGGTGGCGCTCCAGACGCCGAGATCCATGTAGACCAGGTCGTCGAAGGCCGCGCCGGCGAGCGCCGCGCGGTCAAGGTGGAGGCGGTCGAGGGCCGCACACCAGCCTTCGGGCGCGGCACGGTCATCCACGAGCAAGGCCGCGAGCAGGTCGAGGGCCGCGAGGATCAGCCCCTCGCGCTCGCCGCTCCACCGTCGCCCGAGATCTTGCAGGGCCATGTCCGCCGCGAACGCGCGGTCGGACCGCACTTCGAAGAAGTCGCCCGAGGCGGCGATCTCGTGGAGGAGCGAACGGTGGGGGCGGGCCACCTCGGGGCGACTGAGGACCAGGAGCGCGCACACTCCGTCCGTGTCGTAGTGGTTCAGCACCAGGGCCTCGCAGCCCCGGGTGAGTTCCTCACGGCGCGTCGCGTCGAGGTCGAGGAACGCGAAGGCGATCTCGGTGGAGAGGTCGCGGCGGAGCTCAGGGGGCGTGCGGTTCCCTGGCCAGTGGGCCAGGTGGAGGCCGCCGGAGGGCGCGCCTCCGAAGGAGCCATCCACCATCACGACGGGGCGCTCACCGACCGTGGAGGGGCCGGCGACGTAGCGGATCGGGAGCATCGACTTCTCGCTCAGGGGCGGCCGCCGCCGTCCTCGTCACCTTGCTTCTCTCCCTTCTCCTTCTGTCGCGCCATGGCGCGCTTGAGGAGTTTGCGGTTGTTGCGGGCGTCGCGGAGCGCGATCGTCACGATCTCCTCTTCGCCTTCGGCGAATTCACCCTTCGCTTGCATCTCCAAGGCAAGCGCCTCGGCCTCGTCGTACATGGAGATCGCGCGGTCCAAGTCGCGCTGGAGGCCGTAGTGGAGGATCACGGCGCCGTCGTTCAGGTACTGCGGCTTCCGGTCGAGCTCGAGGGCCGTCTCGTAGGCCTTGAGGGCTCGCTCGTAGTAGTCCGTGTGCGAAGTCTTCGGGTCCTCGATCTTCGCGCGGCGCACAAAGTCTCCGGCGTCGCGGCTCATGAGCCCCACGTCGTTCCAGAGCAGCGGGTCCGTGCGGTCTGCGATGAGCCGGACCTCGGCGAGGTCCGCGGCGGCCTCGAACTTCTTGGAGTCCCAGAGGCGGAAGAGCAAGCGACCGGGGTAGGCCTTGTTTTGCTGGTTGGCGTTCACCATCTGGGCGAAGCTCGCGGGGTCGGCTTCTGCGTAACGGCGGAAGGCGCCGCCGGCCTTCACGTCGTGCTCCTTGCCGCGGAAGTACTGGGAGAGCCCGATGTACCAATAGGCGTTGGCGTAGGCAGGGAACTTCGCGACGGCGCCCTGGAACGAGGAGATAGCGGGCTCATAGCGGCCCAGCGAGTACTGGCCGTAGCCGAGCCACCAGAGGAGACCGGCGTCAGAGTTGATGTCCTTGCCCCAGCGCTTCTCGAACGCCGCGGCGCCAGCGGTCAGGGTCTCCACGAACGGCGCCACGGTGCCCGCCTCATCCGTCATGCTCCCGAGGAGCTGCCCGTAGTCCACCTGGGTGGGGTTCCACCCCATGGCGGTGGCGTATGCCTCCGCGGCCTCATCCTTCTTCTGCAGGTAGAGCAGCCCCACGCCGAGCTGCAGGTGAACGTCCGCCTGCTGGCTGGCCAACGTCTTGGCGTCACCGTAGGCCGCAGCGGCCTCCCTGGCGTCGCGGATCCCTTGCTCGATGGCGCGGACCCCGGCGGGGCGTGTCTTCTCGTCGCCCATGAGCGCGACGCCTCGAGCCACTCGGATCTTGGAGGCCAGGGCGAGGCTCTCTCCGTCACGCGCCGCCTCGAGGGCGCGGTCGATCGAGGTCGACGCGGTCTCCAGGTCTCCCATCCACCTTGAGGATGCGGCCAGGCGGAGCCACGCATCGGGATACTGCTCCCCGGCGGTGGCCATGACGTCCTTCAGGTAGGCGGCGGCCTCCTGGTAGGCCGCGCCGGCCTGGGGGTTGTTCTGGAGTTCGTACTGCCGACCGAACTCGTAACGAGCGACGCCGATCAAGTACTGAACGTCGAGGCCGCCTTGCCCTTCGGACTCCAGCTCAATGACGCGCTCGAAGGCCGCGGCAAGGTCGCCCTTGCCCATGCGCGCGCGGAGGACCCACACCTCGGTGGCAACGTCGCCGCCGCTCTTCTGGTGAGCTTCCTGAAACGTGGCCAGCGCCGGGTCGATCTTGCCGGCGACGAGCTCGGCCTTTCCCCGGCGGAGGAGGTCAGCCACGTCGTCGACCGAGACGGAAGGAGTGCTGAGCGGGGAGAGCAGGGGCGCTGCGCCGAGCGGCGCGCAGGTGGCCAGGAGGGTGAGGTGAAGCAGCATGTCGCCGGAGGCGTGGAGGTGGTCGGGTAGGGAGCGCCGCGGGGCGGTCCGCTTCGCAGGATAATGGCCAAGTCGGCCCAAGAATGCTCTCAGGGCCTGTGGGCCCAGATGGTTCTGGACTCGATTTCGTCGAGGGAGGCCGGACGGACGCCGGTCTCGATCCACTCCTCCAGTTTGGGCAGGACCTCGGTCCGCAGCCAGCCCCTGGAGGGGGGGCCGATCTCCAGGGCCTTCACGAACCACTCCCGTGCAGGACGGGGGTTGCTCCGGAGGGTCATCTCGAGGATGCCCAAGTTCTGGTGGGCGTCGCCCCAGGCCTCCATGAGGTCGTAGCGCTCCCGCTCGTCCATCTCCGCGAGGTCGTGCTGGACCTGGACGGCGCCGTCGGCCACCGCGTCGAGGAGGTAGCGCTCCGCGGCGTCGGCGTCGGTCCGCAGGTAGTACGTCATGATGAGCCCAGTGTCATTCACGACACGGACGTCGTCGGGGGTCATGGCAGCCGCAATGCAGTAAGCGGCCCAGCTGCGCTCGATGAGTTCCTGTGCGCGGGCTCTGCTGGCCGCGGCAGCCGCGCGGTCGTCGTCCGACTTGGCGCGGGCGAAGCGCGCCGTCGCGTCCATCTCGCGGAGCACGGCGGCGTCGCGGTTCACGAAGCCCGCGTTGTTGGCGAGGTTGGGGTTCTCGGGCCGGGCGGAGAACATGCGGTCGGCGAGGCGCGCCCCGCGCTCCAGCCCCTCGAGGCTGGTCGGGTCGGAGGTCGCCCGCCGGACGAGGAAGTCGAGACCCGCGAGCGCGGAGGGCAGGCGCTTGGAGCCACCCGCGCCGGAGAGGAACAGGTCCAGACCGGCTGCTCGCCCGAGGCGGGAGGCCTCGGAGCCCAGGGGACGGAGATCCTCCGCGGAGAAGAAGAGGGCCTCGGCCTTCTCGTCCTGCTCCAGTTGGTAGTGGCACCAGCCGGACGCGGTCCTGCAGAGGATCTCATAGTCGATGCAGGCGTCCGTGAAGCCGGATTCGCGATCCCGACAGGCCTCGAACAGGCGCTCTGCCTCCTGGAACGTGGCGTCACCAGCGCCCCTCTCGCTCCCAGCGGTCTCGAACTGGTTGAGCGCCAGATAGAAGGTCTCAAACGCGCTGTACCAGAAGCCCAACGCGTTCTCTGGATGGCGCTCCCTGAACGTGGAGTAGGCGCCCAGGATCGCGTCGAAGCGGGCCTCGAGAGCCGCTGCGGCGTCCGCGCCGGCGGCCGTGGCCTGGGCCTGCGAGAGGTCTCCGAGCTGCCTGACGAAGGCGGTGTGGATCCCCTCGTGATCCGGGAGGATGGCGAGCGCTGTGCGAAGGGTCTGGAGGGCCTCCGCGTTGCGCTGCTCCCACAGGAAGAGGTTGGCGAGCTGCTCATAGCCCCAGGGGGACGTGGGGGCGTCGCCAATGGAGCGCTCGAGGGCGCGGCGAGTCTCCTTGAACAAGCTCGCGCGGAGCTGCGCGGAACCCGGGGCGCCGTCGGCGTTTTGCCGGTGCTCGGTGTACCTGCTGAAGGCCGCTTCGCCCAGCGTCTGCGCGATGGGTTGGTCGAGGTCGAGCCCCTGGGCGCGCCCAGGCACGGCGTCGATCCAGCGGACCGCGGCTCGGGCATCTTCGAGGGCCTGTTGGTAGAGACCGAGCATCCTCGCGGCGCGGCTCGCGCGGAGGGCGGCGCTCACTCCGGCGCCCTCCTGGGCGGCGCGCTCGAAGGTCTCAAGCGCCTCCTCGAAGAGCGGCGCGTAGCGGGTCGAGCCGCTCGCCGCGGCGAAGGCGGCTTGTCCGCGCAGCATGAGCATGGTCGCTCGGCGCTCCTTGTTGACGAGGTCAAGCTCCAGGGCCTGGTCGATGGCGCCGAGGGCCTCCAGCCCGTTGCCTTCCGCGAGCAGTCGGCGCGCCGTCTCCTCGCGCTCGTCCACGAAGAGGGCGTTCACGAGGCCCCGGGCGGCGGCCATATCTCCTCGCCGAAGCGCGCTCATGGCCTGCTCGAGGCGGGGGTCCTCGGGGGCGACGAGCGGTTCGGGCGTGGTGGCCTGGGTGGAGGGACCTGAGCCGGCGAGGCACGGGTGCCCCGCGCCGAGGGTGATCAGGGCCGCCGT
>JAQWJQ010000186.1 GCA_029248265.1 Planctomycetota bacterium | reverse complement strand
CGACCGGGGCCGTGGGGTCCGGCGAGCCGTGTTTCGGGCGTCCAGCCTGGTCGCAACAAGCCAGCGCGGCGCGGCCTCCGCTGAACAGTCAGATCACGCACACATGTTCCACGCCATCAACACCCGGCGCCAAGGCGCCATCGCTCCGGTCCGTTCCGTCTCCAACCGCGTCGCCATGGTCGCGGGGGCCCTGCTCACGGCGGTCGCCGTCACCTCTTGCGCCTCGCCGCAAGAGGTCCAGCAGACCCGTCAGCTCGCCAAGGAGTACGAGAGCCAGGTCTACGACCTGCAGCGGACCCTGTCCGAGCTCAAGTCCGAGAACGGCCGCCTGTCGGAGCGCCTCGCCAACGAGCGCAAGGCCAGCCTCATCAACGCCAGCGCCGACACCTCGCTCACCAAGCGGATCGACGACCTCGGTCGCATGATCGACGAGATGGAGGGGCCGATGGGTGACATCGAGCGCTTCGAGCTCGAGGGCGGATACCTCCTGATGATCCAGGACCGCATCCTCTTCGACTCGGGGTCCGCGACCCTCGGGAACGACGGGATCGACGCCCTCGCGGGGATCGCCGGCGAGATCGCGGCGACGCCCCACGGGGAGATCTTCGTCCGCGGCCACACGGACTCGGATCCCGTGAAGAAGCCCGCGACCCTCAAGCGCTTCCCGAACGGGAACCTGCAGCTGTCCGCTGAGCGTGCTGTCTCGGTCGCGGCGTACCTGATCGGCAACTCGCGCATCCGCGGTGGTGAAGTCGTGGTCATGGGCTTCGGGTCACACAAGCCCGTGCGTCCCAACGACTCGGCCGACTCGAAGCGCATGAACCGGCGCGTCGAAATCTTCGTCTCGGACCCGGTCAACTGAGGGTCGGCGGCACGTCGGTGCCGCCCTCGACCCGGCGGTACGCCCCTCGTGGCTGACTCCATGGAGACCTGCAGGCGACGCCCCGCGCACTCAGCGCTGCGGGGCGTCGCCTCGTTCTGCCTCGCAGGCGCGCTCGCACTCGGCGGCTGCGGGGAGCGAGGGGCGGACCAACCGCTGGACCCCACGACGGCTGCGGTGGTCGAATCGCTCGAGGGGCTCGCCTTCGTGCCGAGCGGTCGCACGGCGCTCGACATCGACATCCGAGTGGACGTCGATCTGCTCGTGGACCGCTTCGAGTTGACGGGGACGATCTGGAAGGACCTCTTCGGAGACGAGGATCCTCGTCCGCAGAGCTTCGGCACGTTCGTCGAGCGGCAGGTCGGGGCGGTGGCGCCCGGGGCCTGGAGCTCGCAGGCGCCCGCCGTGGGGATGACCCTCGCTGAGGCGCGTGAGGCGGCTCGTCGGCGCGGGATGCGGCTGCCCACCTTTGAGGAGTGGCTGTGGTGCGCGGCAGGGCCTCGCTCGCGGCGCTTCCCCGCCGGCCGGCAGCAGCGCGGGCTGGCCAACACGCTGGACCTCGGCCTCGTCCGCCCCACCCCGGTGGGCGCCTTCGAGAGCGGGCAGACGCCCGACACGGGGCTCTTTGATCTCCTCGGCAATGTGTGGGAGTGGACGGAGCCTCCTCCTCCCCCTGTCGGTTGGAGGACGATCGACGCGGACTCATGGCCGGCAAGCGGCGGCACCGGGGCGCCGGCCTGGGTGATGGGCGGGAGCTTCGCGACCCCCGAGCAGGTGCTCTTCACCCGGGACGGCGTCGCCCTCGCCAGGGGGACGACCCCGGGGCACCGGGCGTCCGACGTCGGGATGCGCTGCGTGGCGGACGCGACCCCGTTCCTGGTGGACCTCGCCAGGCGCGCCGGCGGGCTCCGTGGCGCGGCCCGTGAGCGGGTCGTGGCGGTCGGCGCCCGGTGGGGCGGCAGGTCGATGGAGTCCCTTTGGGCTGCTCAACTCGAGGCGCCTGGCCACCCCTGGATCGAGGCGCTCCTCGAGGGCGCAGGGGGCGGCCGCGCGGGCGGCAACGTGGGCGGAGCGGCCCTCCCTGGAACCTCACGGAGGAGTCCCCGTTGAGCGCTGCGAATCGTCCGGATCGGCCTCCCTGGGCCGACTTCAAGGCGGCCTTGGAGCGCGCTGGCTTTCACCCGTCGCGTCGGCTGGGGCAGAACTTCCTGCTCGACGACAACATGGCGCGCGCCATCGCGTCGGACGCGGGCGTCACCCCGGGGCGCTTCACCCTCGAGGTGGGGCCTGGGTGTGGGTTCCTCTCGGTCCACCTCGCCCACGCTGGCGCACAGTTGCTGTGCGTGGAGATCGACGGGCGGCTCGCGCCGATCGCCCGGGAGTTCCTGGCACCTTACCCGCGGGCCGAGGTGATCGAGGCGGACGTACTTGAGAGCAAGTCTCGCCTCGCCCCAGCGGTGCTGGAGCGGCTGCCCAGGGACGGAGCGTGGACCCTCTGCGCGAACCTGCCTTACTCCATCTCGGGTCCGTTCCTCGCCACGGTAGCCCAGCTCGACCACCCGCCAGCCCGGGTGGCTTGCCTCGTCCAGAAAGAGGTCGCCGAGCGCCTCGCGAGCGAGCCGGGGGACGCGACCTGGGGGCCGCTCTCTGCGGCCTTCCAGGAGGCCTATGAGGTGAAGCTCGGCCGCTTCGTCCCTCCCCAGTTGTTTTGGCCGCGCCCCAAGGTGGACAGCGCGGTCTTTCTCGCGGACCTGCGCCCTGACCTGGCCTTGCCGGAGGAGCGGGCCCGGCGCATGCAGTTCTACCGTGACCTCATGCAGCGTCGCCGTAAGAGCCTCCGCAGGGTCCTCTCGGATCTCGTGGGGGGGGCCTCGGCCGCCCGGGGGCTCGAGGCGCTCGACCTCGACCCCCTGCGCCGTGCCGAGACCCTCTCGCTTCCTGAGCTCCGAGCGCTGGAGCGTGAAGTGAGGGTGGACGTATAGTTGCCCGGCCCCGCCGTCGCGCGGGCATACACCCTTGAGCTTCGACCCTGAATTCCGCCGCGCGATCGAGGAGATCAAGCTCCGCGCTCCCATCGAGACCATCGTCGGTGAGACGGCGGAGCTGAAGCAGAAGGGCCGCGACCATTGGGCGTGCTGCCCGTTTCACGAGGAGCGCACCCCGTCCTTCAAGGTCGACGTGCGCGAGGGCACCTGGTACTGCTTCGGCGCCTGCCGCAAGGGCGGGGACGTGATCAAGTTCGTCCAGGAGCGGGGCAACATGACGTTCATGGACGCCATGGAGCTGCTCGCCGCTCAGACGGGCGTGGAGCTCCCGCGCCGCAAGGCCCGCCGCACCAAGGAGAACGACCCCGGGCTCGCCGCCCTCAGCTTCGCCGCCTCCTACTTCCAGGCCGAGCTCCGCCGTGAGGAGGGCCGCGAGGCGCGGCGGTACCTCGCGGGTCGCCGCTTCGAAGAGAACGCCATCGAGGCCTTCGCGCTGGGCTGGTCTCCGCGGAACGGTCGGCGGTTCCTCAAGGCGGCCGAGGCGGAGAAGGTCCCGGCGGATGCGCTGGTGGATGTCGGCCTCGCGAGGCGGCGCGACGGTAATGGTGAGCTGTACGCGTTCTTCAGGGGGCGGCTCATGATCCCGATCCGCGACCAGCGCGGCTCGACGATCGGCTTCGGAGGTCGGGTGGTCGGGGACGACGATGGCCCCAAGTACGTCAACACCAGTGAGACGCGGTACTTCCACAAGGGGCAGGTGATCTACGCCCTTGACCGAGCGCTCGAGCACGTGCGCGCCCGCGGGCACCTGGTGCTCGTCGAGGGCTACACCGACGTGATCGCGGCCCACGCCGCCGGTCTACCGAACGTCGCGGCGGTCCTGGGGACGGCGACCACCGAGATGCACGCTGCGCTGGTGCGGCGCGCGGGGACGCGGCGCGTGAGCCTCGTGTTTGACGGGGATGAGGCTGGCCGACGGGCTGCGTGGCGGGGCCTGGAGGGGTTGCTCCCGCTGGAGGTCAAGTTGGAGGTCGTCCCCATGCCCGATGGCGAGGACCCCGCCGACATCCTGATGGGGGACGGCGGCGTCGCCGCCTTCTCGGCGCGCCTGGAGACGGGGTTGTCCTGGCTGGACTTCGTGGTCGAGTGCGTGGAGGCGTGCCGGGCAGACGGCCCGCGAGCGTTCTCCCAGGAGGTCGACCGCGCGCTGGAGCTGCTGCTCCGACTCCCCAGCCCCGTGGAGATCGACGCCGCCGCGGATCAGATGGCCGGCCGCCTCAAGCTGCCCATCGACACGCTCCGCGAGCAGCTGAGGCTGATCCGGGACCGGCGCCGCGGGCGGACCCGCCCCTCCGGCGCAGGCCAGGGGACGGGCACTCGGAGCTCCGGGCCTGGCGGCTCGCCCGCCGGCCCGCGTGGGGCGCCGCGTGGGGAGGGCGGCTCCGGTGGCGACCCTGGGCTCCAAATTCCTGCGACCCAGCCGCTCGATCTCCGGGTGGTGCGGGCCTATGAGGCCCTCCTGGGGGCGGCGCTTGCCGACGCCGGACTCGTCCCCCGGCTCCGACCCCACATCCAGGCCTGCCCTGACGCCACCCTCGCGATACTTTTTCAGGTCCTCGTGGACCTGTGGGACAACGAGGATGCGGATATCACGGTCACGCTCTTCCTCAACTCCGTCTCAGACCCTGCCGCCCGCGACCGGGTGCTCCCCATCCGAGAGGAGGCCCGCAAGGCGGACTCGCCCCAGAACCTCTTCGATCGCGCCGTCGCCTTCCTCGTCCAGCACCGCCAGAAGGTTGAAGACACCCGCCTGAACGCCCTCCTGCAAGCCCTCGAGCCCCTCGCCGAGGTCGACGACATTGCGAAGGCCTACCTCGACACCCTCTTTGCCCGTCTCCTTGAGATCCGCAAGGGGGATTCAGATCCACGGAATGACCCCGTTCCGGCGCTTGTCGCGCAAAACGAGGTACATTTAGACTCCCAAAAGGAACACCAGGCCAACTTGCTGCGCCTTCAGGCCCTGGGCCGCGCCCTGCACGCTCTCGCTCCCGTCGACCCCGTCTCTGCGGGGTACCTCGAGCAAGTGTCACGACGCTTCCAGGAACTGAGCCAGAATCCCCCCTCGGCCTGACCCCGACCCGTCCCTCCCCGCTCGTCCAACCCGTTCCAGAACCCCGGCCACTCGAACCTGATCCGTCGATCCACGTTGTCGACCCGAGCCGCGCATCCACGGGCGCGCCGGTCCACGTGTGAGTCAGGTTGGAAGACCCGGTGCTCGATGACCCTGTGCTTCAGCGGCAAGGTGCTTTGCACCCGCGCTCCTGAAGCTCTGGTCACCATCACTCCGCGCCAGCCGCGTCGCGCTCACTCCTGTACAGGCCGCGACGCACCTACCAAGCACCATGACAGATACTGTCGAACAGACGATCAAGCTCCTCGTGGCCGAGGGCCGGCCCAAGGGCTTCCTCACCTACGCCGAGATGTCCAAGCTCATGGAGGACCAGTTCCTCCCGCCCGACAAGATGGACCAGGTGTTCATCGGCCTCGAGGACGCTGGCGTGGACGTGGTGGACGACAACGACACCGAGGTCAGCAGCGACGTCACCGTCAAGACGACCAAGGACGCCAAGGCTTCCGTGGCCGCCACGGCGACCCGCGCTCTCCAGGAGGCTGGCAAGGTCGCGGTCGCCGAGAAGATCGATGACCCGGTACGCATGTACCTGACGCAGATGGGAGAGATCCCCCTGCTCACGCGCCCCGAGGAGATTCGACTCGCCAAGCGGATCGAGGTGACTCGCAAGCGGTTCCGCAAGTACTGCATGCGGTCCGGCGTATGCATGGACACCTCGCTGGCGACCCTGCACGAGGTCCAGGCGGGGAACCTGGCGTTCGACCGGACGCTCAAGGTGAACCCGAACCCGAAGCCTGACGACGACCCCAAGATCGTCGAGACGCTCGGCAAGCCGCGCCTGCAGAAGCGCCTCCCGCTCAACGTGACCACGATCGAGCGGTTGATGGTTCAGGCGCGCACGGAGTACACCGCCCTCGAGGCGGTCCGGGCGAAGGATGCCTCGGGGCTGGCCTACTCGGAGGCTCTGAAGCAGCACCAGGTCACCAAGCGCAAGCTCATCATCCTCATCGAGGAGTGCCACCTGCAGATCAAGAAGGTGCGCCCCTACATCGAGATCCTCGAGGAGCACGAGCGCGAGATGCGCTCCGTCGCGCGCAAGCTCGAGCAGTTCGAGAAGGCCGGCAAGTCCGACGCGGAGGGGGCCTTGGAACTCCTCCAGCGCCAGACCGAGCTGCGGCTCACCGCGATGGAGGATCTGGACGATCTGAAGCGTCGCGCGCACCTGGCCCGCTTCCACTACGCGGAGTACGAGGAGGCCAAGCGCCTGCTCTCCAGCGGTAACCTGCGCCTGGTGGTGTCGATCGCGAAGAAGTACCGCAACCGCGGGCTCTCCTTCCTCGACCTCATCCAGGAGGGCAACACCGGCCTCATGAAGGCCGTCGAGAAGTACGAGTACCGACGCGGCTACAAGTTCTCGACCTATGCCACCTGGTGGATCCGCCAGGCCATCACCCGCTCGATCGCTGACCAGGCGCGGACCATCCGCATCCCGGTCCACATGATCGAGACCATGAGCAAGCTGCGGAACGTCACCAAGAAGCTCGTCCAGGCCAAGGGCCGGGAGCCGAGCGTCGAGGAGGTCGCCGAGGCCACGGGGATCACCGTGGACGAGGCGAAGCGGGTGATGAAGATCAGCAAGCACCCCATCAGCCTCGATCGTCCGATCGGTGAGTCGGACGATAGCTACTTCGGTGACTTCATCGAAGACGAGTCGGCCGAGAGCCCGCTCCAGGCCGCCGG
>JAQWJQ010000175.1 GCA_029248265.1 Planctomycetota bacterium | reverse complement strand
TTCCCGCACTCGTGCTGCTTGAATCGGTCGCGCGCCTTATCCCCGGCGTGCTCGGTGACGGACGCTCTGCGCAGGAAGACTCCTTCTCGGCAGCGGCAGAAGGCGGCCTCGATCACCCGCACTACACCAGACCGCGGGTCTACAGAGACCTCGAAGTCCCCGGCGTCCTGCTCGACGGAGACCACTCGAAGATCTCTTCCTGGCGCCGAACCCAGCGTGAAGACCGCACCTCAGCGCGTCGACCGGACCTCTCCGGCGGCCGCGAGGAGTCCTGAAGCCAGGACCGCCCCCCACAAGCACACAGCGCGCGAACCGCGCGCTGTTCCGACAACCTGAAACCCCAAGCGCTCCCTCTGGGACTGTGGCCTCGCTCGTGTGAGCCGGGCCCGACACCACGGAGCCGGCGCCTGACATCCGTCGAGGCGCGCAACGAGAGACATGAACATCATCCAACAAATCGAGTCCGAGCTCGGCAAGCCCGCCGACGCTCTCCCGAAGATCAACGTCGGAGACGACGTCGAGGTCGACTACCTCATCCGTGAGGGTGACAAGGAGCGGATCCAGACCTTCAAGGGCCTGGTCCTCGCGATCCAGGGCCGCGGCATCCGCAAGACCATGCGCGTCCGCCGCATCGTGCAGGGCGAGGGCGTCGAGCGGACGTTCCCCCTCCACAGCCCGCGCGTGCACGACATCCGCGTCACCAAGCGCGGCCGCGTCCGTCGCTCGAAGCTGTTCTACATGCGCGACCGGGTCGGCAAGTCCACCAGGACCAAGGAGCGTCTCGGCGAGAAGGTCCGGGCAGAGCGCGAGGCCGAGAAGGCCCGGCGTACCGCCAAGGCCCAGGACTCCCCGAGCCAAGACGGCGAGTGAAGCCCTCGCCCGGAGCGGCGCCGCCTCCCCACCCCGGGAAGGCCGCGCCGCTCCGGCATTCCAACCGCTCCGACTGAGGCCACGGCCTCTCCCCTCCCCAGTCCCCCGCGCGGGACACCCCGGCGGCGCCACCAGCGCGTCACCGCACCGCTCGAGAGAGCAACGCCCCAGCCGATCCAATGGTCGACAACCTCAACCGCAAGCTCACCCTGATCTTCGGCTTCCTCGCGGTCGCCGTGATCGCCCTCCTGCTGCTCCCCTTCCGCCTCGGATTGGACCTCCAGGGAGGCACCCGCCTCACCTACACGGTGGACCTGAACGCGGCGCGCGCGGCCAAGCAGATCCCCGCCAGCCAGACCGACGCCCAGGCGATCGGCGAGGTGATCTCCATCTGGCGTGAGCGCCTCGACCCGGACGGCGTCCGGGACGTCAAGCTGAGGAAGTCCGGCGCCCAGCGGATCATCGTGGAGCTCCCCGGCAACCTCTCGCTGGTCGCCCAGCGGGCCGAGTCGGTGCTCAGCGCGAACTTCGACCACCTGACGGACACCTCGCTCCAGCTGGACCTGGCCGCGACCGAGGGAGAGTTCCCCACGGGCGGGCGCATCAAGATCGACGGCGAGCTGCTCTCCTACGAGCGACGCGGCGCGACGAGCCTGAAGGAGGTCTCCTTCGCCGACGGCAGCACCGCCAAGTCGTTCCCCGCCGGAGCGGTCGTCACGCTGGAGGCCAGCGATCCCTGGCGGGCGCTGATCGAGAACACCGGCCGCCTCGAGGTGATGATGCGCGCCACCACGCTCGACGCCGCGGGGACCTACGACCTCGCTGACGAGACGGCCAAGGCCCAAGAGTGGGCCACCGCGAACCCCATCGCGAAGATCAGCGCCTACAACAACCAGCTCGCCGCGGACAACGCGGGCCAACCCCTCGCGCGCCTCCGCTTCTTCCCCGAGGCGGACAACGGGCAGGCTGGTGAGATCCCCCTCGCCGACCGCCTGGTCGCCCTGGTCGTCGAGCAGAACGAGGACTGGATGTTCTCGGGAAGTGACTTCCCGCGGGTCTACCCCTCCTACGATGAGTACGGATTCCCCGCGGTCGGCTTCGAGATCGCGCTGCTGCGACAGAACGACTTCGAGGCCTTCACGACCGAACACGAGGGCGAGCGCATGGCCATCGTGATCGACAACGAGATCGTGACGGACCCCACGCTCAACTCTCCGCTCTCGAGCGGCGGCATCATCACGGGCGGCGACTTTGGCTTCACGCAGACCGAGGTCACCGACCTCGTCCAGGTCATCAACTCGGGCTCCCTGGACCTCGAGCCGCGCTTCGAGGACCGCGCCACGGTGGGCGCGTCGCTCGGCGCGGAGTACGTCAAGCTCGGCCTGCTGAGCGTCCTCATTGGCCTCGCGGCGGTGCTCGCCTTCATCTCGGCCTACTACCGCCGCCTCGGTGTGTTCGCCGCCTTCTCCCTCGTGTTCAACCTCGTGCTGCTCATGGGCAGCATGGCGATGCTCCAGGCCACCCTGACCCTGCCGGGCGTCGCGGGCATCATCCTCACCGTCGGCATGGCGGTCGACGCGAACATCCTCATCTACGAGCGGATCCGCGAGGAGATCCTCCGCGGCCGCCGCGCAGCGCAGGCCGCGGTGGACGGGTTCAAGAACGCCACCTCGACCATCGTCGACGCCAACGTCACCACCCTCCTCACGGCGATCATCCTCTACCAGTTCGGCTCCGGACCGGTGCAGGGCTTCGCCACCACGCTCTCCGTCGGCATCATCACCTCGATGTTCTCGGCGCTCGTGTTCACCCGCGTCCTGGTCCACTTCGCGGTGGAGAAAGGCGTGGACGAGTGGAAGATGATGCGCCTCGTCAACGACACGAACATCGGCTTCATGAAGCTGGCCAAGAAGACGGCCGTCGTGTCGCTTCTGTTCATCTGCGGCGGTGTCGCGTTCTTCTCGAGCCTCCCGAAGGTCGACAAGTACAGCATCGACTTCCTCGGCGGAAACTCGATGCAGCTCGTCACCCGAGCCCCCGAGACCCAGGAGTCGGTCTTCGCCGCGATCACCGGCCTGGGGGACATCTTCCAGGACGCCAAGGTCCAGCCCCTGCTGTCGTCCGCCGAGGGTGACGGCTACCGGAAGTTCCAGGTCGAGTTCAAGGCCGAGGGCACCGAGACAGACCGCGACGTCACCAGCCAGTACCGGGAGCTCGTCTCGACCGGCCTCGCAGCGATGCTCGCGCCGAACCGCTTCTCGATCGAGCCTGCCGGCGAGAACGGCACCTCCGGCACCATCTACTTCGAGGGGCAGCACAGTTCCGCGGACGTCGAGGCGGCCCTCACGGGCGCCGCCCTCGGCGACATGACCGTCACGGCGACCGGCGGCAACGCTGACGCCGACCGGACCTTCGCGTTCACATGCTCGTCGACAGAGACGGAGTCGAAGATTGGCCAGCGCATCGTGGACGCCTTCGCCAACCGCAAGGACGCGGGCGGCAGGCCGTTTGAGCTGGCCCAACCGATCCCCCAGTCGGAGGCCGTCGGCCCCCAGGTCGTGCAAGAGCTGCGCGATGACGCGATCCTCGCGATCATCCTCTCGCTCTTCGTCATCGTCATGTACATCCGCTTCCGCTTCACGGAGTACAGCTTCGGCTTCGCGGCGGTCATCGCGCTGGTACACGACGTCCTGATCACCCTCGGCTTCCTCGCGCTCGCGATCCAGTCGAACCTGATCAACGCACAGGTCTCCCTGGTCATGATCGCGGCCTTCCTGACGATCATCGGCTACTCCCTGAACGACACGATCGTCGTGTTCGACCGGATCCGGGAGAACCGCCCGCGCATGAAGGGCGCGCTCGCAGAGATCATCAACAAGTCGATCAACCAGACGCTCGCGCGGACGCTGCTGACCTCGGTCACCACGCTCCTCTCCGTGGCGATCCTGTTTGCGCTGAACGTCGGGAGCCGCAACGACCTCGAGGGCTTCGCCTTCGCCGTGATCATCGGCGTGGTCGTCGGAACCTACTCCTCGATGTTCGTGGCCAGCCCGGCGCTGCTCCTCCTCGAGGAGCGCCGCATGGCGCGCGAGGGCGACGCCGAGGCGGCCGAGGCCAGCTAGGCTCCCCCTCCGCAGAGGCCGAGCAGGGCGCCCCTTCCAAGCTGGAGGGGGCGCCCTGCCGCGTTCAGCGGCCGCCGAGCATCCTGTGGTGACCTAGAGGCTGGATTGCCGGCCCTCTCCCCCGCCACAATAGGGCCAACGCCATGCGTGCGCTCATCCCCCTCATCGTCCTCGGCAGCCTCCTGATCCTCGCCGGTCAGTGGCAGGGTCGAAACCCCGGTCGCACAGCCGCCGAGCCCTCGCCCTCCCGCGGCGCCGTGACTCCGCCCCTCGGCGAGGGCTGGAGTCAGCTGATCCTCGGCAGGCCGAGCGGCGCCGAGCCGCTCCGGCGCCCCGAATCGAACCGCCCGGCTTCGCTCCCGCCGATCGACACGGAGCCGCTCCCCGAGCCCACGCCCGCACCATCGGACACCCGGTACGTCGTCCAGCCGAACGATGCCCTCGGGCTCATCTGCCAGGCCCACTACGACGTGCGCCCCCTCTCCTCAGTGGTCGCGGCGGTCGCCGAGTACAACGACCTCTCGAGCGTGCACGCGATCCACAGCGGGGACGTCCTCCTGCTGCCTGATCCGGCCATCCTCTTCCAGGACCGGTGAGCGCAGGGAGGGGCGCGCCCGGGCCCTCAGCCCGCCGCTGAGTCGTCGGGGCCGAGCGACGCCCGGAGGGCTCCCTCTGCCACGCCGACCTGCTCCCGACAGCCGCCGACCAGGCGAGTCGCTTCCTCGGCGTGGCCGGCGTTCGCCCGCTCCTCGACCTCCCTGAGGAGCTTCGCGAGGTGAACCGCGCCGACGGTCCCGCTCGTGGAGACGAAGCGGTGCGCGATGCGCGCGCACCCTGGGAGGTCCCCCCCATCCAGCGCCCGCTCCATCTCCTCCACCAATCCCGGGGCCTTGTCGAGGAAGGTCTCCACCAGCTCGAGGCCGAGTTCACGGCCCTCATGATCCTCGAAGAGCGGCGCCAGAATGCTGAGGTCCAAGACCCCTCGAGCTTGCTGGAAGTCCGGCGGCGCGGGCGGAGCACCCGGCGCCTCGCTCTCGGTGGCAGCGACCTCAGTCGCCCCGGCCTTCGCGGCGCCGGCCCCCGTCGCTCCGCCCTCGGCCTCTCCAAAGATGTCGAGGATCGAGGGGGCAGCGGGGGTCTCCGGCTCGGGCGGCAAGAAGTCCAGGGCGACGGTCTCCTCCGCGCGGGACGAGGCCAGGAGCCACCGCTCCAACCAGGCCATCATGGCCTTGGGCTTGAAGGGCTTCCCGATCGTGTCGTCCATACCAGCCTCGAGGCAACGGTCGCGGTCACCATCAAGGATGCTCGCGGTCATCGCCAAGATCGGGGTCCGGTATCCCTCCATGCTCTCGATGGAACGGATCCGTCGCGTCGCCTCATAGCCGTCCATCTCTGGCATCTGGCAGTCCATGAGGATCACGTCGTATCGATTCCGCGTCGCGGCCTCCACGGCGATCATCCCGTTGGACGCCACGTCCACGTTGTAGCCTTGCTGCCCCAACAGGAACTGAACCAGCTGCTGGTTGGCAGGATTGTCTTCCACGACGAGGATGCGGACCCTGCGCCGGATATCGGACGCGAGCAGGCTCCGCGCCGCCCGACACTCCCCTCCATCCGCACCGCTCTTAGCCCTGCCCAGCGCTCCATCCACGAGGGAGAGCAGGGCCTCGCGAGACAGCGGCCTCGGCGCGGAGGCGCTCGCCGCCCTGAAGGCGGCGTGGAGGCCCTTGGCGCCGGAGGTCGGAGAGGTGATCAGCCCGACGCCAGGGTTCACCGCAAGGTCGCTCCGCCGGACGGCGTCGAAGAGCGCCTCGCTCCCCGTGACCTGAGGGTCCAGCAGCAGGACGTCGTGCTCGTCCTCGAGCAGGGCCTCGAACGCCTTGTACGCGCTCTGATGGACCGTCACAACGGCGCCGCTCTCCTCCAGCGTCCGCCGAGTGAGCTCTGCTCCTCCCGGAGCACCGTCCACCAACATGATCCTGACGCCCTGGTGCCGCCGTCCCTGGCTCGGCGCGTGCTCCGCGCGCGCCACGGGCTCCAGCGGAAGGGCGAGTCGGAAGGTCGACCCCTGCCCCTGTCGGCTCTCGAGCCGCACCTCGCCCCCTGCGGCGCGCGCGATCCGCGCCACCAGCGCGAGGCCGAGGCCGACGCCGCCATGTTGACGTGTGTCGGACTTGTCGAGCTGCTCGAAGGCTTGGAAGAGCCTCGCGCGCTCGCGGTCGCCGATGCCGAGGCCGGTGTCCGTGACCTTGAAGACCGTGAACGGGTGCCCGAGTTCGTCCGCTGAGGCTCTGACCTCGAGGACGATCTCGCCAGAGTCCGTGAACTTGATGGCGTTGTCCACGAGCCTCATCAACGCCTGCCGGACGCGGCGCGCGTCCCCCAGATGCAGGGTCGGCAGCTCAGGGTCCGCGTACCCGGTGATGCGCAGGCCCTTGGTCGCCGCTGCGGGCGCGGTCAACTCGGCGACCTCATGGAGCAGGGCCCCGGCGTCGAACGGCTCCACGTCCAGCTTGATCGAGCGGGTGTCGAACCGGGTCAGGTCCATGATGTCCTCGACGAGGGACAGCAGGGCCTCGGAGGAGCCGAGCGCCCGCGCCGCGAGGGTCCGCTGCTCGGCGTTGAGCTCGGTCTCGAGCAGCAAGCTCGTGGTCCCGATCATCGAGTGGAGCGGCGTTCGAATCTCGTGGCTGGTGTTCGCGACGAAGGACTCCTTCGCGGCGTGAGCCCCGCGGCCCTCCTTCAAGGCGGCTCCCAGCCGGGCTTCGAGCGCAGACCGCTCCTGATGGAGGCCCGCCACCTCGGCGCGCGCCGCGCGGACGTTGTCCTCCCGTGCACCAGCGAGCTGCCCCATGAACTCCCCGTCCCGCCGCAGGCGCTGGGCGATGGCGCTCAGCTCCCGGACGGTCCCGTCGCTCTCCGGGAGCATCTCCCCGTCCGCGATCTCCGCGAGCCGGCTCAAGGGCCGCAGGCAAAGGCGCGTCAAGGCGGGCAGCAGGAAGACGAGGAAGAGCGCCGCGAGACCGACGACTCGCCCGGCGAGCCCGATCAGGTCGCGCATTCGACGCTCCACCCCCGGGTAGCCGGCTTCGAGAAAGAGCGTGGCCGGGATCCGGTCCTGCCCGGTCGCGATGAAGGTCCGCTTGACCAGGAGGCGGTCGGGCTCGAGCTGCTGCTGTGGTCCGTCGAGAGGGATGGGCCGAGGGCTGCCATGGGCCCCGCCCTCCGGCCCGCTCTCCGGCCCGCTCTCCGACCAGGGCTCGGCGGCCCCGGGGAGCAAGAGCGAAGCGCGCCGAACTCCGTTGATGCTGGCGACCCGCCGGAGCGCCGTCCTCATGCGCTCCGACGCCTGGGCATCGCCCATCGCTGCGCCGATCAGGTCCTCGGACATGGTGAGGGTCGCCTGGTCCACCAGCGCCCCGAAGTGCGCCGCGTCGGCGCGGCGCAACGCGCTCCGCTCGCTGAGGATGAAGGCGGTGACGGTGACGAGCACGAAGGCCATCACCGTGGTGAACATCATCAGGGAGAGGGGCGCGGCCATGGAGGCGTGGCGCGTTCCCTGCTCCTGCTCTTCTGGCCCCTGATCCTCTGGCGCTCGACGCTGCACGTCTCCTGGCGCCGCGTGGCCCCGGAGCGGGCCTTCGTCGGGGCCGTGCGCGGCCGCTCGCTCGGGGCTGCCCACCGAAGGCTCGGCCTGAAAGAGGCCCGCCTCCGGTTCAGTGCTGCCACGGGGCGCTTCGGGGTCAGGATCGAACATCAGCACGGCGCCGCGGCGGGGCCGGGCGTAGTGCCCACTTCGACCGTCCGAGCCGTCCTGACTGAGCCTCTCTAGCTCGTTCCTGGGCCCTGCTCCAAACCGAGCCAGGTGCCGGCCGCCTCGTCCGCTGCCGCGAAGGCCGCCTCGGGGCCGACCCTGCGCTTCATGAGGCCAAGGGCGCCGGGACTCATTCGAACCCGCATTCTGATCGTCCCGTCCTCGGAGACCTCCTCCTCCATCACGGCCCCCCCTCCGCGTACCACCGCGACCGTCCGCCCATCTCCCGGAGGGGCGGTCACGTCCACCAGACCCGAGCGATCGTCGAGGCGGCGGCGCACCAGCTCGGTGAGCTCGTCGATCCCCTCACCGGAGTGCGCGCTCACGTGGACCACCTCGATCCCCCCGTCGCGCAGCTCACCGTCGAGCAAGGCCAGCCCGAGCCGGTCGCCCACGCGGTCCACCTTGT
>JAQWJQ010000166.1 GCA_029248265.1 Planctomycetota bacterium | reverse complement strand
GCCTCGCCATCGGCGCCGCCATTCGGAAGACCTCGGTGAAGGGGCTCTCCGTGATGAGCGCAGGCACCCAGCCCAAGAACTCCTCGGAGCTGATCGGCTCCGAGCGGATGAAGACCGTGCTCAACGCGCTTCGGCAGCGCTACAGCTATGTGCTGATCGACACGCCGCAGGCGCTGACGATCTCCGACGCGAGCCAGCTTGGAGCCATCGCTGATGGGGTCCTCATGGTCGTGCGCCTCGGGTACACCCCGCGGCACTACGTCGAGCAGACGGTGAACACCATCGAGGCCCTGGGTGGGAACATCCTCGGTACCTGCCTCACGGACGCGTCCATCACGGACACGGCCGAGGGTTACGGGCAGCGCACGAAGTGAGCGGATCGCGGCGCTGAACGTCAGCCGCCGCGAGCTCCTCACCGGGTCAGACTGGCCCCGCCCTGGCCTCGGCCTCGCTCAGGCCCCGCCGGGTCGTGCCTCCGCCTCGCCGAGCAGCGCCGCCTCAGAACGGCAGCTCGTGCTGCCTGAGGCTCTGGCGCTCCACAGCGAGCACGTCCGGGACAATGAGGTCCTCCGGACGGGCGCGTAGCTCGCTCCCGAGCCGCGCGGAGCGGATCAATCGCGGGAGGTTCTGTCGCTCCCAGCGCAGCGCTGATTCGTACTCAAGCCACGCGGACTCACGCCCACGAAACTCGGGTCCGTGGTGAACCCACTTGCCCTTGGCGTCGCGGGAGGAGGGGAGCACCGAGTGCAGGAGCTCGTGCTTGAGGACGAAGGTCACGAACCACGCGGGGACGGCGCGCTGGTCGAGCACCGGGTGGATGCGCACCACACGGCTCTCGGGCTCGAAGCTCCCCAGCCGCAGTGATCGACGAGACTTGCTCCGCGCTCGCCTCCCCCAGGTGATCCGCGGGCGCTCGTGGGGTCCACGGGGTCGGAAGTCGTTGGCGAACTCGCCGACGATCAACGGCAGGGCCAGCGTCTCGAGGTCGTGGACGTTGCCTGCCGGCTCGATGGAGACCTTCGCGGTGCGGCGCGGGAGGCTCGCGACCTGGTCATGGATCCAGTCATCCAGGATGGGGCCAGCCTTGCGTGCGCGGCGGCCCGCTCGGAGCCACTTCGCGAGGGCGTCTCTCACCTCCTCCGGGGCGGAGGCGAACATCCGGTGGAGTCGGAGTTGCCAGCCCGTCTGGCCGTCCGCAGCCTCGAAGGCGCGGGCCTGAACGGGGGCGGAGCGTGAGCGTCCGAAGGAGACCTCGATGGGGAGCTCGAAGCGGTCGGTCAGGAACCTGGACCAGTCCGCCTCGCACCACGCAGCGGGCGAGTCCGTGGGCTCGGCGATTCGCGCGCTGGGGCGAGGCTGCGGCGTGCGCCGTGATCGGGTTCCTCTTCTCGCGGGCATGCCCACATTGAATCAGGACGAGCCGAGGCTTGCACTTCTACAGGGGTCCTGTCCGGTGGGACTGCCCTGAATGCGAGGGAGGCCCCCCGGCGCAGGATCGCGCCGGGGGGCCTCCCCGTCCGGGCTCCTCACGGAGCTCAGCGGTCCGACAGCTTGAAGTCGAGGCCAGAGAGGCTCTGGCCGTTTTGCACCGTGATCGTGCGCTGGGTCCGCTTGAGGTCGCTGTTCTCCTGGAAGGGGCTATCACCGCCCCTCCGCGCCCGGGTGGCGTGGATCTTGTACGAGCCAGCGCGGACGTTCTTGACCGAGAACTCTCCCTGCGGATTGGTCGACGCGGAGTGTTGGCTGCCGCCCGCCGAGGTGGGGTACATCTTCACAACGGCGCCGGCCATGGGGGAGCCGTTCGGGCCGAGCACCATGCCCGAGACCACGGCGCCCTTCTCGAGCTGGACGGTGGAGGCCTTGAACTCCTGACCCTCGCCGACGATCAGGTCCTTGACGTACTTGACGGCGTAGTCACGGTGCCGGACCACAAGCTGATAGTTAGCGGGCGTCAGGGCATCGAGCTTGAAGCTGCCGTCGGCGCCGGACTTCGCCGAGGCCTCGGTCGCGTTGCCGGGCGCAGCGGAGCCTAGCGACTGCCAGAAGAGATCATCGGACCACTCCTTGTCGCGGGTCTCGATGACCGCTCCTTGCAGCGGCTGCCCGCCCTCTCCGAGGACCAACCCGACGATGCTGCCGCCGCGGGTCATCCGGACCACGACGCCGGAGAAGTCGACGCCGGGCTGAACGCTGAAGGACTCGGAGTTGGTCTCGGCGAAGCCATTGGCGATGGCCTCGACCATGTACTCGCCGCCCTTCGGGACGAGGATCTCGAACTGGCCTCCGGTGTTCTCGAAGCGTGCTCGGGTGCCGTTGACGGCCGAGGAGAGGTTGTCGCTGTTGGCGATGGACTGGCGCAGCTGCACCTCGAAGTTGTTGATCGGGGCCCCGGTGGACAGGTCCACGACCTGCCCCGAGACCATCGGCAGGGGCTCCAGGGTGATGGAGACGTCCATCTCGCCGGAGTCGATCCGCGTCCTCGCCTCGGCCTTGTAGCGCGGGTGACGCGCGACCAGCTGATAGGGGCCCGGGTTGATGTCGCTGAGCTCGAACTCTCCGGTCTCTGTCGTCTTTGTCGAGGTCGCGGAGCGCGCCTTGACGTTGTTGACGGAGTAGGCCTCGATCGTGACCCCGGGGATCGCCTCCCCGGTGTCACTGGCGAGGACCATCCCTGCGATCAGCGAAGCCACCTCCAGCACGAAGTCCTTCTCGGTGTCCTCGCCTTCGAGGATCGGGATCCCGAGCTCGGTGATCGACCCGTAACCGTCCGCTGAGATGCGCATGGCGTAGTTCGCGCCGGCCGCGACGTTGTTGAACGTGAAGAGCCCGTTCTCGTCGGAGGTCGCCTCGGCGCCCCCGTTCCTCGCGTCCGCGTCGGAGGTGCGGACGTTGAAGACGCTCTGGGACAGGATGAGCTTGGCGCCTGCGACGAAGTTACCGCCGGAGTCGGTCACCCGACCTCGGACCACGACGCCCGTGCCGAGGGTGATGGGGGGCACGTCAGTGACCTTGCCGTCCTGTACGACGATGGAGGGAACCTCTGTGCGGGTGAAGCCCTGCATGGAGGCGATCAGCGCGTAGTCGCTGAACACGGGCACCCCGTCGAACTCGAAGGTGCCATCTGAACCGGTCAGGGTGTTGGCGTCCTTCGAGGGGTCCGGGTCCGAGAGGAAGAAGGACTCCGAGCCGAAGCGGGTCAGCGTGACCTGCGCGCCGCCGACAGGACTGCCGTCGGGGCCAACCACCGCACCGCGGAGGATCCCGGTCCCGAGGGCGACGGAAGCGAGCTCGTCGGCGCCCACGGAAGTGGGCACCGTCCCGATGTCGCCGATCTCGCGGGCTCCGGCGGCACCGACGTCGGCCAGGTCCCCCGAAGCCATGGTCTCGACGTCATCCGCAGCCTCGTTCTTCTCCACGAAGACCGCCGGATTCTCGTCGCCGGAGGTGGCTGCAGGGACCGGGGCGAAGAAGACGACGAAGATGCCAGAGGCGACGAGGGCCAGGGCGATGAGAGCGAGGAGGAACTTCATGTGAGCGAGTCGGGGGAGTCGTGGGCCTGAGATCGAACCTTCAGGCTTGTCCGTGGCGGGAGGGACGCTGGGCTGGGCGGGTTCTTCCCGTACCCCGGAAGAATGTTCGCTGAATGTTGTCAGCCGCGGGAGCCAGGTGGCTTGCCGTGCCGGCCCCTACCGTCTCTTATCGACCGTCACGCCCCGCGCAGATGAGGTCCAGGCCCGGTGAGGGGGGGACATTTCGAGTTCAAATGCTGATTCCTGGTCCCCGGCCCGCCAGGGGCACGGTCAGGTGCCGCTGGGGCTTCGGATGAACCTGGCAGAGCGGTCCAGCGGGCGCCCTTGCCCCTTCAGGGCTTCGCTCGGCGCCAGGCCCGAGGGCTCAGCCCCGCGCGGTGGCGGGAGCGGCCCGGTCGACCGACTCCAGCGAGGTGGGGAGGGCGCTCTCCCAGAGGGCGATCCCGCCGATGAAGTAGGCGAAGATCAGCAGCTCGAGGTCGATCTTGCGATAGGTGCAGAGTGTCGCACTGCGGCTCAGGAGCCCGTGCTTTGCCTCGGCCACGAGGCCAGACTTCGTGCCCACCACCCGCCAGCCGCGACCGAAACCGAGGGTCGGCACGAGGCGCAGGGGCTTGCCGCCGGTCCACATCTCGATGGTGCGGCGCATGAAGCCGGGCCGGATGGTGGAGCCGAGCCACTCGCGGGCCTCGGTCCAGCAGGCGAACTGAGCTCGCAGGAGCCCGGGGTCACGTCGGATCTCGACGACCTCCCCCTTGAGGGGCCGCCAGGTGGCCTTCACGATCAGGCCGAGGCGGTTTCGGGAGACCTGGAGGGTCCCGACCTCCTTGCCTTCCTCGTCACACACCTGGTGGCGGGGTGACAGGAAGCCTGAAACGTTGGTGGTGTAGGTCTTCTTGGGGGTCGGCATGGTCCGGTTCCAGGGCCGCTATCGGCCGGAAGGGTACCCGTGCTTTCCCTTCTGGTCAGATTCCGTCTTCCGATTCGCATTCGAACCGGGATGGGTCAATGGTCAGCGAGCGCGGCGATCGCGGAATAGGCCTCGTTCACGGCCGTTGCACCGCGTTCTATGTCCTCGATCGTGGACCGATCGGGTGTCCCCTGATGAGCCAGTGAGAATCGCAGGGAGCTCGCCGCGAGAGGCGCGTTCACGCCCATCGCCAGGAGGACCGGCGAGGGGGCAGCCTGGGTCGCGTTGCATGCGGAGCCCGTGCTCACCTCGATCCCCTGGGCGCTGAGCAGCCCGAGCAGGGCGGCGGCGTCCATCCCTGTTCCCGTGAGGTTGAACCCGAGGTTCGTGGTGTTGGCGGCGCGACGGGTCGGGTCCCCGTGGACGACCGTGCCGGGGCACTGGTCGAGGATGAGGCGCTCGAGGAGGTCACGCCGCGCCCTGACTTCGGACTGAGCCTCTTCGGAGCCGGCCAGCGCTCCAGCCCGCTCCGCCGCGACTCCCATGCCGACGATCCCCGGGACGTTCTCGGTCCCGGCGCGACGCTCGGCTTCCTGGGGGCCTCCGACCATCAGCGGCGAGACGGGCGCCCCGTCGCGGACATAGAGCGCGCCGACCCCGCGTGGGCCGTGGAACTTGTGGGCCGAGAGCCCGAGGTAGTCACACCCGAGCTCTTCGACGTCGAGGGTCATCTTGCCTGGCGCTTGGACCGCGTCCACGTGGAAGAGCACCCCCCGCTCCCTGCACGCGGCCCCGATGGGGGCCAGGTCGCTGATGACCCCGGTCTCGTTGTTCAGGAGAATCAGCGACACCAGGGCAGGCCCGCGGGCGATGGCCGCGAGCGCGGCGCCCTGGTCCAGAGCGCCCTCGGGACCCACCGGGATCTCCACAACCTCGCCGCTCCGCTCCGCGCACTTGCGGGTCGCGCTGTGCTCCACGGTGGAGATCATCGTCGGGAGGCCCGGGCGGGCCAGCGCCGCGCTGTGAAACGCCAGCGACGTGCTCTCGGAGCCGCAGGATGTGAAGACAATGGTGGAGGGCGAGCGCGCGCCGACGAGGGCGGCGACCTGCTCCCTGCCGATGCGCATGGCGCGGGCCGCCTCGCGCCCGGACTCGTGGGTGGCGGAGGGGTTCGCGCCGGGCCTCCCGAGCCAGGGAAGCATGGCTTCGATGGAGGCTTCGGAGGCGGCGGTGGTCGCGTTGCAGTCGAAGTGGAGGGGCATGTCGGTCCCATTGTAGGCCTTCCAGCCGGCGGGGCTGCGCCCTCCGCGGGCTCCCCTGGAATCTGACGGGGCCGGGCGCCTATAAGGTGGCGTCGCCGCGAGCCAAGCCCATGCCCTACCTCGACACCTATTGGCTGATCCTCGGCCCCTGCCTCCTCCTCGGCTTCTGGGCCAGCTCGAGGGTCAAGTCCACCTTCAACGAGTACGCCGAGGTCGGGGTCAGCAGCGGCATGACCGGAGCTCAGGCGGCCGCGGCGGTCGCCCCCGCCGGGGGCGCGGTCGTCACGGTCGAGCGCTCGAGCGGTTTCCTCTCGGATCACTATGACCCGAGGACCAGGACCCTGCGGCTCTCGCCCGAGGTCTACGACGGCCGGTCGGTCTCCGCGGTCGCGGTGGGGGCTCATGAGGCCGGCCATGCCCTGCAGGAGGTGACGCGATATCCCTGGCTCGGGATGCGCAGCGCCTTGGTCCCGGTGGTGCAGTTCGGCTCCAGGTTCTGGGCGGTGCCGCTCTTCACCGGCCTTGTGCTCCAGGCGACGTCCCTCGGGGGTCTACTGATGCTCGCCGGGATCGGGCTGCTGTCCACCACGGTCTTGTTTCAACTGGTCACCTTGCCCGTCGAGTTTGACGCGTCCAATCGCGCCAAGCATGTCCTCGCGCAGGCCGGCATCGTGCGTACGGACGCGGAACGGCACGGGGTGGATCGTGTGCTGGGAGCCGCTGCGATGACCTACGTCGCGGGAGCGGTCTCCGCGGTGGCGACGCTCGCCTACTACGCCTCGCTCCTCATGGGCGGCCGTGGACGCGACCGCTGAGCCGCGCCCCGTGAGCCCGCCATGGGGGGCGGAGTGACCGCTCGGGGCCTCCCGGGCAGTCTCAGCAGGGGGGAGGCTCCCCTCGCCGCGCCGCGCGGGTACCCTCTCGGGCTCCCTTCCGGCCAGCCAGCACCCAGGTGACCCCCTTGGACCGCCTCACCCTCGACTACACGAACGTTCTCGCCGACGCCGTCGGCTCCACGCACGGGCTCGAGCTCGCTGAAATCGAGGCGCTCGCGGAGCGCTCGGCCTCCGCGCTCGCAGCGGTTCAGGCCCGCCGGAGCCAGGACCTGCGGTGGCTCGACCTCCCGCACCAGGCCGCGGTGCAGCAGGACGTGATGGACTTCGCGGCCTCGGTTCAGGGGCAGTTCGAGAACGTCGTCGTGCTCGGCATCGGCGGCTCGGCGCTTGGGAACCGCGCGTTGCACCGGGCCCTCTCGAGCCCCTTCCATGACGTTCAGCCCCCGGCGGGCATGCCTCGGCTCTACGTGCTCGACAACGTGGACCCCGATCTGGTCGGCGAGTTCCTCGATACGGTCGACCCCAAGACCTGCCTGGTCAACGTGATCTCCAAGTCCGGCTCCACCGCCGA
>JAQWJQ010000162.1 GCA_029248265.1 Planctomycetota bacterium | reverse complement strand
CATCTGGGGCCAGGCGAGAGGCCCGGCGAGGGGCCCGGCGCCAGGATCGCAGAGGAGGCGGCGAAGGCGCGGAGGGCAGCCCTCCCTTGAGCCTGCCAGGGGGCGAGCGCGGGCCACCCCGACGCCTCAGCACCCCCGCGCCGGGCGCCCTCCCGCGGGGAGGGGGCCTGGGCGCGGCGTGGAGGCCTGGCCCCCCCTTGCTCGAGGGGCCGTGACCCCAGCCGGGAGCCAGCGCGTGGCGGGCGGGCCCGCGGCCGGGTGGTCCGAGGCGGCGCAGGGGACGGTGAGCGTCGGAAGTGCCGTGGGGGCCGCGGGGATCGCCCGCGGCGCTGGATCGCCGCCCGGCGGGCGGATAACCTCTGGCGCCAAACCGCTTCCGCGCGACCCCCCCGTCCGCATGGAGAGCGAGGGCATCGGCGTCCCCCCCAGACGCCCGGGTCATCACACGGCGAAGTCGCCGTCGGCTGACCCCCTCCGAGTCGCTCACGCTCCCTGTGACAGGCCCTGGGCTGCGCGCCCCGCCCGACCCCCGTCCCTCGCCCCGCGCGCTCCCCATGGCCGAACTCCAGGAAGGCCTCACGTTCGACGACGTCCTGCTCGTCCCGAACCACTCCGACGTCATGCCGGCCGACGCGAACCTCGCGTCGCGCTTCTCGGCCAACGTCCCCATCAACCTGCCCATCAGCTCGTCGGCCATGGACACGGTCACCGAGTGGCGGCTGGCCGTGGCCCTCGCCCGCGAGGGCGGCATCGGCGTCATCCACAGGAACCTCTCCATCGAGCGGCAGCGCGAGGAGGTCGAGAAGGTCAAGCGCTCGGCCAACGGGATCATCGAGGACCCCGTGACCCTCACGCCCACGGCGACGGTGGGTGAGGCGCGCGGGATCATGCGCACCCAGAACATCAGCGGCCTGCCCATCCTGGAGCAGGGCACCAAGAAGGTCGTGGGCATCCTCACGCGCCGGGATACGAGCTTCCACCAGAACGACGAGACGCCGGTCAGCGAGGTCATGACCTCCAAGGACCTGGTGACCGCGCCCCCGGGCACCTCCCTCGACGAGGCCCGCGAGCGCATGCACTTCTGCAAGGTGGAGAAGCTCATCATCGTGGACGGCGAGGGCCACCTCGCGGGCCTCATCACGCGCAAGGACGTGGAGATGCTGGCCGCCTTCCCGAAGGCTGCCTCCGACGAGCGGGGCCGCCTGCGGGTGGGCGCTGCCCTCGGGGTGAACGACTACGACCGCGCCGCCGAGCTGGTGGACGTGGACGTCGACGTGGTGGTGGTGGACACCGCCCACGGGCACACCACCAACGTCATGAAGACCGTCACCGAGCTCAAGCGCCGCTTCGACGTGGACGTGGTGGCGGGCAACGTGGCCACCGCCGCGGCCGGCAAGGCCCTGGTGGAGGCCGGCGTGGACGGCGTCAAGGTCGGCATCGGCCCCGGCTCCATCTGCACCACCCGCGTGGTGGCGGGCATCGGCGTCCCCCAGTTCACCGCCGTGCAGTCCGTGGCGGGGGCCCTGCGGGGCACCGGCGTCCCGGTCATCGCCGACGGGGGCCTGCGCTACTCGGGCGACATCGTGAAGGCGCTCGCCGCCGGCGCGTCGTCGGTCATGCTCGGGAGCCTGTTCGCGGGCCTCGACGAGAGCCCGGGGGAGGTCTTCGTGGCCGAGGGCCGCCAGTTCAAGGCCGTGCGCGGCATGGGCAGCATCGGCGCCATGCAGAAGGGCTCCAAGGAGCGCTACCGCCAGGGCGACGTGACGGACGCCCAGAAGCTCGTGCCCGAGGGCATCGAGGGGCGTGTGCCGTACAAGGGCTCGTTGAGCCCGTTTGTCTATCAGCTCGCCGGCGGGTGCCGCGCGGGCATGGGCTACTGCGGGGCCGCCACGATCCCGGAGCTGTGGGACCGCGCCAACTGGGTGCGCATCACGGCGGCCGGGGTGCGTGAGAGCCACCCGCACGACGTCACGATCACCAAGGAATCCAGCAACTACGCCAACCGCGGATGAGTCAAGTTCTCCCCGAGCGCCCCAGCGGCCTGCTCATCGTCGACCTCGGCACCCAGTACGCCCAGCTCATCGCCCGCCGCCTGCGCGAGGCGGGGACCTGGTGTGAGATCCACCCCGCGGCCAAGGCCATGGAGGCCGCCAAGAAGATGGAGCTCGCGGGCATCGTCCTGTCGGGCGGCCCCGCCAGCGTCTACGCCGAGGGCGCGCCGGAGGTCCCCGAGGGCCTCCTCGAGCTCGGCGTCCCGGTGCTCGGCATCTGCTACGGCATGCAGTGGATGACCCGCACCCTGGGCGGCACCGTCGAGGGCTCGGGCGAGCGCGAGTTCGGCCACACCGAGCTGCACCTGGACGACGCGGGCGCCGCGCTCTTCAAGGGCGTGGACGAGAAGACCGTCGTGTGGATGAGCCACGGGGACAAGGTCACCGCGCTCCCCGAAGGCTTCCGCACCCTCGCCAGCAGCGAGACCTGCGCCCACGCCGCGGTGGGGGACGACGCGCGCCGCTTCTACGGGGTGCAGTTCCACCCCGAGGTGAGCCACTCGGCCCAGGGCAAGGAGCTCATCCGCAACTTCGTCGTGGACGTGTGCGGCCAGCCGGGCGACTGGAAGGCCGAGAACATCGCCGACCGCGAGATCGCCAAGATCAAGGAGCAGGTGGGCGAGGACGGCGAGGTCATCCTCGGCCTCTCCGGCGGCGTGGACAGCGCGGTCGCCGCCGTGCTCGTGCACCGCGCCATCGGCGACCGGCTGCACTGCATCTTCGTGGACAACGGGCTGCTGCGCAAAGGCGAGCGCCAGGTGGTGGAGGAGGCCTTCCGGGACCACATCGGCCTGGACCTCACCACCGTCGACGCCGCGGACCGCTTCGTGAGCAAGCTCGCCGGCGTCACGGACCCCGAGCGCAAGCGCAAGATCATCGGCCACGAGTTCATCGAGGTCTTCCGCGACGAGGCCAAGCGCTTCACCAACGCGAACTTCCTGGGCCAGGGCACCCTCTACCCGGACGTCATCGAGTCCGTGGCGGCCCACGGCGGCAACACCGCCGTGATCAAGAGCCACCACAACGTGGGGGGCCTCCCCGACGACCTCGAGATGGACCTGGTGGAGCCCCTGCGCGAGCTCTTCAAGGACGAGGTCCGCGAGGTGGGCCGCCACCTGGGCCTGGACGAGCGCATCCTCATGCGCCAGCCCTTCCCGGGCCCCGGCCTCGCGGTCCGCATCGCCGGTGACATCACCGCCGAGCGCCTGCACCTCCTGCAGGAGGCCGACGACATCTGCACCGCCGAGATCCAGGCCGCCGGCGCCCACGAGACCCTCTGGCAGTACTTCGCCGTCCTGCTCCCCGTCAAGAGCGTCGGCGTCATGGGCGACGCCCGCACCTACGAGAACGCCTGCGCCCTGCGCATCGTCGAATCCCTGGACGGCATGACCGCCGACTGGGGCTACCTCGACCACCAGCTCCTGCGCCGCATCTCCAACCGCATCATCAACGAGGTCCGCGGCATCAACCGCGTCGTCCTAGACATCAGCTCCAAACCCCCGGCGACGATCGAGTGGGAGTGAGCGGGCGGTAGGGAGGCGGGGGCCGGGGAGAGCGGGTCCACGTAGGGATGGGTGGCGGAGCGTGGGGGCGGAGCGAGGTGGTACCGTAGCAGCGGCCTGGGATTTGTTTTGTTGGGGGCCTAAGTCCCCCAAGGCTCGTTGCTTCCGGTCGTCGCTCGAGTTCAGGCCTTCGTGTCTGTCCGGTTTCCGGGTGGATCACGCCTGTATGTACGGGTCCGAACGTCTCGCCGCGCGTGCCCTCCCTCCCCACGCCCCTCTTCCCATGTCCATCGAGTCCGACTTCAAGACGTTGCTTGCTGCCGCCCGCGGCGGAGACGAGCCCGCCCGAGACGCGCTGTTCTCCGGGCTCTACGAGGACGTGCAGGCGATGACCCATCAGCGCCTCTGGCGGGAGCTCGGCAGCTCGCGGCGCTGGGTCTCGTCCCGATTCAGCACCGGCGACGTGGTCCACGAGGTGCTCCGCGTGGTCCTCCAGGACCTCGACGGGTTCCGGGGCGATTCGGTGGAGGCGTTCAAGGGATACCTGTCCATCATCGTGCGGAACCGCATCGTGGACAGCGTCCGGCACCACTCGGCCGACCGGCGGGACGTGCGCCGGAGCGTGGACGTGGAGGCATGCGGGGACGGCGCGGGCAAGGAGCCGAACCCCGCCGAGGCGATCGCGCGCCAGGAGCAGGTGGCGCGGATCGAGCAGCACATCGAGACCCTCAAGCCCCGGGAGCGGCTGCTCCTCCGGGCGCGCATGGAGGGCCTCGCCACGTTCCAGGAGCTTGCGCACCAGCTCGGGTACGAGTCGGAGTCCGGGGCCCGCAAGGCCTTCTACGGCGCGCAGTCCAGGCTTCTGATCGCCATCAAGGAGGACGCTGAGGGGTGAGCGACGCGGACGAACTCTTCCAGGCCGTCCTGGCCCGCGCCCTGGAGCTCCGGGACCGAGGGCACGAGGACTGGCTCGCCATGGCGACCGAGGAGCACCCGGTGCTCGCGGGCCGCGTCGTGGAGGCAGCGAAGGCGAGCGACGGCCTCATGTCCGTCCTCGTCGGCGGGAGCCCCCAGGACGGCAATATCGGCCGTCTCATCGGCGGGCGCTTCCGCCTCCGCGCCCGGGCCGGGTCCGGGGCGATGGGGGTCGTGTACCAGGCCCAGGACGAGAAGCTGGGGCGCCCCGTGGCGGTGAAGATCGTGCACGGGCAGATGATGCTCGCGGCCGACACCCGGCAGCGCTTCGAGCGCGAGGCCTCCGCCAGCGCCAAGGTCCGGCACCCCGCGCTCGTGACCCTCCACGACTTCGGCGAGACCGCCGAGGACGACCCGTACCTGGTGATGGAGTGGCTGGACGGCGTGAGCGCCAGCGACCTCATTCAGGAGGCGGGCCGCCTCCCCGCGCCGCCCACCTCCTCGGGCTGGATCTCCGAGACGCTCGACCTCGACGTGGACCCCGGCGAGAGCTACGTGCGGACGGTGGTGGGGTGGGGGCGACAGCTGGCAGAGGGGCTCGCCGTCATCCACGGGGCGGGCATCCTCCACCGCGACATCAAGCCCTCGAACCTCATCGTCCGGCGCGACGGGAGCGCGGTGCTCTTCGACTTCGGCCTCGCCCTTGAGGAGGGCACGGCCAGGATGACCCGGCTGGGCGGCACGGTCGGGACCCCCGCCTACATGCCCCCCGAGTCTCTCGGGGACGAGCGCCAGCGCACGGCTCGCAGCGACGTCTACAGCCTCGGGGCGACCCTCTATCACCTGCTCACCCTGCGCGCTCCCTTCGAGGGGACGCCGGTGGAGGTGCTCGCTGCCATCGCCACGCGGGACCCGATCCCCGCGGCCTTCCACCGACCGGGCCTGTCCCGGGACGTGCAGGCCGTGGTGGAGAAGGCTATGCACCGCCGCCCCGGCGCGCGCTACGGATCGGCGAGCGAACTCGCGGCGGACCTGACGGCGATCCTCGAGCATGGCGAGGTTCGGGCCACTCTGACCCCGTCCTGGGTGCGGGCGACGCGCCGCTGGGCCCGCACCTGGTGGGTGCGCGGCGCGGCGGCCGCCGCCGTCGGCGCGCTGCTATTTCTTGGTGTGGACGAATCCATCTCCCGCGCCCGTCGGGCCCGCGTCCGCGCGAGCCACGAGGTGCTGGCGCACCTGCCCCCGAGTTTCTCCGTTCTGGAGGCCGAGCGCCGCCGGATCCGAGACGACGGCGCGCGCGGGGAGGTCGAACGGGGGCTGGACCGTCTCGTCGCCCTCGACGTGGAGGCGGTCCGCGGGCTCCTCCTGCGGTCCTCTCTGAGGCTCGACCACAGCGACCCGGCCGGCGCGGCCGAGGACATGGCGGCGCTGGCGCGGGAGCTCGACACGCCCCTCGCGGCGGAGTTGGCCCGGCGCTACGCCGCGGCGCCCGCGGACGCCGTGGGCCACTCGGCTCTGGATCTGGTGGGCCTCCCCGATCCGCAGGACGCGACCGACCGGTACCTGCTCGGATACCACGCCCTGAGGGCAGGCGAGGAGGCGCAGGCCTTCGAATGGCTCGATGATCCGCAGGTGCTCCAGAGAGCCCATGCCCGGGAGCTGCGCTTCGTGTCGATCCCTCTGGCCGGTCGCACACCCACGGAGCAGCGCGCGCTCGCCTGGGAAACCCTCCTCGACCTGCGCGAGCATACCGCGGCGGTCGGGCGGGACACCGCGACCTCTCTGCACTTGACCGCCTGGCTCTCCGCGGTGCTCGGCCGCTTCTCCGAGGCCGGCGCGGCCGCAGAGGCCGCCGCCGAGCTCTGCCCCTGGGACCACAACATCCGGGGCAACGCCGCCTACGCGGCGCTCTCCACCGGGCAGACTGACCGGGCGCTTGCTCATCTCGACGTGGCTGTGATGGCCGCCCCCGGCTACCGCCGCCTGCTCCTGCTCCGGGTGTGGGCGCTGGAGGCGGAAGGGCGCTTCGACGAGGCGCTGGCGGCCATCGATGCCGCGGCGCTCGAGGGGGACGACGACGAGCGCTTCAAGCTCGTGCAGCGCAGCCAGGTGGAGACCCTGCGGGCCCTGTCGGCGAGGGCCGCCGGGGACGCCGAGGGGGAGCAGCAGGCGGTGGAGCGCGCGGCGACCCTCGTGGTGGCGGCCCAGGAACTCGGCGGTATCAACTTCGACGACCCGCTCTTCCTCATCCTCGAGGCCATCTTCGAGGAGCGTCCCGGTTCCATTCCGACCCAGCTCCTGGACCTCGCGGCGGGCACGCCCCTGCACTCCTGGCGCCTCAAGCGGGTCCTCGAGCACCTGCCCGAGGACCTGGACGCCGCCCAGTCCGAGGCCGTTCGGCGCTACCTGGAGGCCCTCTCAGGGGTCCTGGACCAGCCCGTCGCTCAGCCCGCCCCGCCCCTCCCCGGCGGTTCGGAGCCCGACTCCAACACCGCGCCCAAGGGTGGGGAGAATTTACCTAAGTAGTTTCCGCTCTGTGACTGGGTGTTGTCCATAATTGCACAGCGCTCGCACCCAACCCCCTCGTAGACCCATGTTCCCGACCCTCCCTCAAAGCACCTCGCTCCGCGCGCTCGTTCTCGCGGCCTCCGCTCCGCTCCTCGCGTCCCTGGCCCAGGGGCAGGTCAACTCGACCCCGACCTCCACCCGCGGGATGCTGATGACCGTCCCCAGCGGCTTCCTCGCCGTGGACGCCAGCGGGCAGCAGGACCTCAGGGTGAGCCTGCCGGGCAGTCGGGCACAGAGCTCACTGACTTGGTCTCCGACCACCTTCGTCACGGGATCCGAGGACAACCCAAACTACTCGCCGGCTGCAGTGGCCTCCGGGCTCGTAGCGAGCGAAGTCGTCTGGGTGGGCGGAGCGACTTCCACACTCGAGCTGTCCGGCGTCTCCACCGGCAACGCCATGTTCCCCTATGCCGGTCCGGACGGCGTGATCACCGCCGGGACGGGATCCATGGGCTGGTGGGCGTGCTCGGTGACCGTGGGCGGGACGGACGCGCCCTCGTTCGGCGAGCCGTCCAACGCGACCTGGTCCTCGCTAACGGAGCCCAAGAAGTCGGTGGTGACCTATTACCCCGGCACCAATACGGGGCTCAGCAGCTCGTTCGTCGACGCCCTGCACGTGGAGAACCTGCCCCACGAGTGGGGGATCGAAGGGGCCGCGTTCTCCGACGTCCTCGGGCTCGACCTCGGCATCGGGATCGTGTCCTTCGACCCCACCAACTCCCGCAGCGCGCCCTTCGTCTCCGACCGCAGCCAGCTCTTCTTCAGCCTTTCCCCGGGGAGCGCCGCGAACTGGTACGCCTCGTCGCCTCTGGCGCACGCCGTCACGAGCGCGATCGGCTCGCCGGGCTTTCTGGATCCGGCGGCCATCTACTGCCTGACGTGGAAGCATGGTCCCTCCGGCTGGGGATGGTCCGACCTTGAGGTGGCATTCAGCCGTGAGGACCTGTTCGGCGCGGCGCTCTCCGGCGCCACGGACCTCGAGATCGATGGGCTCTCGGTGTACTGGAACGGGCCCCAGAACCGGCGGGACGTGATTGTCTCCACTGCGCCCTTCGAGAACGCCAGCGATGAGGTCCAGTACCACGTGGACGACGAGCTGATGGTCTTCTCGCATTTCTGGTCGACGACCGTCTTGGCCCAGGTCGCCGAGGTCACCACCACGACCGGCACGGAGCCGCTCTCCGCGAAGCTCGGGCTGCGCCGCCGCGGCGGTGGCTCGGGCTCCGACGAGCGGGACAACGTGAACGGCGTCTGCGTCAAGGATCCCTCCTGGGACTTGACGGCGCCCAGCCCGTCTCGCGGCGTCGGTGTCGTCCTGGACCCCTCGGTCACCGAGTCCATGAGCCTCGGTATTTCGGCCTCAAGATTCCTCATGGACCCTGTGGCCCAGACCGGGGACTACTTCCGGATCCAGGTCTCCGAGCTCATGGAGGCACCATTCCTTGTGCTTGAGTACGGGTTCAGCGCCCCGGGGTATCACTCGGGCGACCCCTCCTTCGGCTGGCAATCCGACCCCTCCCTGGTCCAGGTCATGACCGGCTCCGACTCGACCGGGACCTTCGAAATCCCCGCGCCCCCCGGCTCGCTGGGCCTCCCGCTCCTCTTCCGGGCGCGCCAGGTCGATATCACCGGGCGAACGATGGCCAAGAGCCCCTCCGCGGTCCTGCAGTTCTGATCGCGGCGGCGCCCGCCGCCCGGCCCCGATCACGCCCGCGTCGCGCCACCCGCGCGACGCGGGCGTGACATCTTCTGGAAACCTCGCCGCTCGCGGAGGGGGATCTCGACCAGGGAGATGAGTGAGAACGACTCCCGCGCCACCCCGTCGGGCGGCGCCGTTCTTCCGAACCCAACCTTGTCGATTCCATGAAACCCCTCCACACCCTTGTGGGCGTGATGCTCGCCTCCGCCTTCACACTCACCGACGCCGTCGCGCAGCAGCAGCTTGCCGGCCCCTGGGCCCACGACGCGAACGCCTTCTGGCAGACCCTCTACGTCTCACCCAACGGGGATGACGCGAACCAGGGCTGGACCTCCGCTGACCCCTTCGAGACGATCGGCGCCGCCGTCGCAGCCGTGGATGGTCTGATCGCCCAGGGGCTCATCTCGGTGGCGCAGGATCCTTCGATCTACGGCAACGGTGGCGTCACCATCAACCTCGCGCCGGGAATCTACACGGTGGCGACGCCTATCGAACTCCCCGCCTTCGGAGTCTGCATCGAAGCCGGCCGCGGCGGAGCCGGGTCGCAAGTGGTCGTCCGCGGCTCCCTGCCCGTGCCCGTCTTCAGCATTTCCGAAAACTACGGTCCCTTCGATGCACTCGGAGCCGCGGGCCAGGGCCTGCTGCCTGCCTCCGAGATCCGGAACCTCACGATCGAGTGCCCCTCCAACGCCACCGGGTTGTCCATCGACATGCGGTCCGCGGCCCCTGCGCCCGAGGCGGACATCTCGGTCGGGGTGATCGGTTGCGACTTCGCCGCCATGGGGATGTACCCGGTCCCGGACCTTCCCATCGGGATCCAGATCTACAGCGGCTCCGGGCAGCGGTCCATGCGGAATCGAATCGTGTCGAACGACTTCGAGGGGCTCCTCTACGCGGTCGACATCCACGGTGGCTCAGCTGCGCACAGCGACCTGATTCGCTCGAACCAGGTCCAGGGGTGTGCCATGGGCGTGGTGGCGGAGGCCGGTACCGGCCGGGCGTCCGCGACCCGGCCTCGGATCCTCTCCAACATGATCGCGGGGTGCGGCAGCCATAACTTCCAGCCCGTTGGGGGGCTCCCCATCGGCGCGGGCGTCTTGCTAGGTGAGTGCTCGGGGCAACTGATCGGGAACACTATCGCTTACACGCGGAACAGCTGCCCGTCGGCCAACAACTGCGGGACTCCTGTCGGTTACGCCTGGGACGGCG
>JAQWJQ010000125.1 GCA_029248265.1 Planctomycetota bacterium | reverse complement strand
TCGGCTGAAACCGAGCGCCACGCCTGCGCTCAGGGGAGGATCTGCAGGGTGATCACGTTCGACACGTAGTCGTACGGGTTCCGCGTCACGGCGCAGTGGTACATCGTCATCCCGATCAGCCCGCTGGTCACCGTAGGGTTGAGGTAGATCGAGACGCCCGCGGCGCCGGCCTGGTTCAGGTACCCGATCTGGTTCTGGAAGACCGCGCCCTGCGAGTCGATGAGCCCAGCCCGTGTCCATCGGTCGAAGTTGATGGGGACGTCCAGTCCGCCGAGGACGAAGCCATCGGTCGCCCCTGAGAGGCTCGAGAACAGGATGTACCCGCGCTGGGCGAAGGCGGCCCCGGGGTGGAAGTAGATCTGTTGGTAGTCGCCTGCGCTCACGGAGCCTGACGAGGTCCGGGCAGAGAGCGGCGCGTGGCGACGCACCAGCACGACCCAATCCTCACCCGGCTGGTTGGGAGGCGAGCCCAGGGAGAGCCAACCGCCGCTGGTGTTGATCGCGATCGGCGCCCCGGCGTATTGCCCGGTGCGCGGGTTGAACCAGAGCTGCTCGAACCTCCCCGACGATGAACCGAGGTCCAGCTCGCCTGAGGATGAGGCGTTGGGGAGGTACACCGCGTAGACCTGGTCGTCCTTGGCGAAGACCTGCCCTTGTCCGTAGCTCGTGTTCTCGTTGCGGAGCAGGTCGTCGTCGGGAGCCATCTCCCAGAACGGCAGCTCGGCCTCGATGAAGGCGCGCGCGTGCCCCACGTAGCCCCACATCTCGTCGCGGGTCCGGAAGTTCTCGATCGAGAGGTCCCCGCCCAAGGGGAGGCTGTGCCACCCCAGGTAAAACTCCACGCCGCCGCCGCTGAAGAGGGCGTCGTAGAGGACACGCTTGCGGATGTCGTCCGCGTTGTTGTCCGTGAGGCCAGTGGGCCACGGGTTCATCTCGTCCGCGTCGATGAGCCACGGACGCCCCGCTTGCTCGGACAGCGTTCGCAGCTCTTCGATCTGGTCCTCTGCTGCGTTCAGCGAGAACTGCAGCGAGGCGGCGTCGATGTTGGGGTCGTTGAGCACGGACTGGAAGACGGCGAGGTCATCCGGTCGGTTGTGGAGGGAGATCGGGTGCTCGTAGGCGTCCAGATCCGTGATCCACTGCGCAAAGCTGGAGAGGGTCGCGGCGTTGAAGTCCGTCTCCTCGCAGAGGTTCCAGCGGATGGCCGGGTGATGCCCGAAGCGTGCGATCATCTCGCGGTAGAAGAGACGTCGCTCCGTTCCGAGCGTTCCGTTGTCGAGCCAGAGCTCGTTGGCCACCTCGGTCTCGTTCATCACCAGCGAGAGTGAGATCCCGACACGTTGGGCGTGTTCGAAGATGACGTTCCACTGTCGCAGCCGGCTGGTGTCGTAGTGGAGCTTCTCGAAGGAGCGCTTCTTGGGGCCGAGGAACGGGTAGACGTCCCTCCCGTCTCCGCCGAGGTTCATGACCAGCAGGAAGAGTGAGTTCACGCCCTTGCTGGAGAGGTAGTTGAGGGCACCGATCACCCCCTTGCCGTCGTCGTCACCGTTCCCGGGCCGCAGGAGGGGGTCGCCCGGGTTCCAGTCGGCGCGGTGGGTCGCGAAGCTGTGGAGGTTGCCAATCCCCTGGGTCTTCGTGATGTCGTCGATGGCGCGCGCCGCGAGGAAGTTCTCCGGACCGTTGATCCCGGCCTTCAGGTAGAAGGGGCCGTGTTCGAACTTCCGGTGGTGGCGGCCGACATCCATGAGCGTGCCGACCCGGTAGAAGCCGCCCTCGTTGGGGTCGATGTCTTTGACACTGAAGTTGGTCTGCTGGCCGTCGATGCTGGTGACGGCAGTGCCCGCTCCGGGCGCGCTCTGCAGCGCCACCCCGGGCCCGCTCCGCATGGAAGCGGTGGCGGTCCAGGCGCCCTTCGCAGGGGGCAGGAAGCGCACGGTCCAGACGTTGCCAACATCGCCAGTGCGCGCGTCGGCATCGAAGAAGCCCGGGACGGTCAGGCTTCGACCACCGGGGCCGTCGAAGCGGACGGTCAGGCGATAGTCGAGGAAGGGGTTCGGGCTCTCACCCGTCTCGGACAGCCAAGGACCGAAGTAGCCGATTTCCATCGGCTTCGCGACCCGCGGTTGGGACGGCGAGACCCAGTTGTTGCCGGCGCCGTCTGAGCCCGCGTTGGTGCCGGGGTCGCGGATCAGGAACGCCGCGCCGTCCACGTCGTTCGAGAGCACCTGGATTGCGACCACCTGGTCCTGCGGGCCGACGGGCGACCCGTTGCTGCGCTTGAGGTCTTCAAAGTGAAACCCCAGGCCGTGGACTCGCTGCCCCTCGTTATCTCCAGAGGCGCACACGACGCCGGTCTGCACCCAGGGACCCACAGAGATGGGCGTGCCGAGGGTCCCGCCCTGGAAGCGAGCGCGGATCTGAACCGTGTCGTTGCCTCCGACCTCGAAGACGAAGAAGTCGGCTGCGGGGCCCGCTCCTGGAGCCCAGGGGCCGAGGGCGACTTCCCAGGTGCCCGGTGTGGCGAGCCTCGTGAAGTAGGACTCCAGGTTCCGACTGTCCGCGTTCCGGATTGTGCCCGAGCGGGAGGTCTCCCTGACCGGGCCTGAGGAGAGGCCCCAGCGCAGGTCGGCCCTCGGGACGAGGGCTCCGTTGGACTGGATTTGCTCGATCATCGAGCCCTTCAACTGCACCGAGAGGGACTGGGCCTCCGCAGCGGTAGCGAGCAGGCCCAGGAAGGCCGCGCCGAGGGACAGTTGTTGGAGCTTCGCGAGGGTGGCGCGAAGCGGCATGGGGATGAGAAGAGTCTTCATGGATCGAGGCCTCGCTTGGCAGCGGTACAGGAGTACCGCAGGTACGCGAGGAGGGATCGACGGCTTCAGGGCGCTGGGAAGGAGGGCTGGACCGATGCCGGTCGCATTTGCGACAGCATCGGACCCTCGGTCCCAGGGGTGCGCGTGCAGGTATTGAGGGGAACGGAAATGATGCGTTGGGGTCTGCGACGCCAAGCGACGTGCCCGAGGGCTATCCTTCGGCCATGGGACGCAACGATAGACCTTCGGGGTTCGGTAGTTTCGGGGATCTCCGTAAGGCGCTCAAGGGAGATGGCGCAGAAGGCGCCGAAGAACCCTCGACGCCCTCTCAAGGGGGCTCAGGACGGGATCGGGGCTGGACGCTCGAGACCGGAGATGAGGAGCCCTACGAGCTCACGGATGAAGATCTGGAGGGGCTGCCGGATCCCGACAGTCAGATACCGGCCCGGATCGCACGGCGGCCGGGCGCCTTTGGAGCGATGGAGCACGGCCCCGGTTGCTACTCGGACGTTGATTCCGAGGAGATGGAGCTCGTGCGCTCCTTCCGGCTGCGGACCATCTTCCCGGAGGACGTCTTGGGTGAACTGGAGGCGCTGCCCTCGAACCCTGCGCCCGAGGACTACGCAGGCCGGGCGGACCTTCGG
>JAQWJQ010000115.1 GCA_029248265.1 Planctomycetota bacterium | reverse complement strand
GCAAGTCGACGACGCTCTACTCCTGCGTCGCCGCCGTGGCGCACCCCGAGGTCAACGTTACGACGGTGGAGGACCCGGTCGAGTACCGGATGGACGGGATCAACCAGGTACCGGTCAACCCGAAGCGCGGGACCACCTTTGCGGGCGCCCTCCGCTCGATCCTCCGGCAGGACCCGGACATCGTCTTGGTCGGGGAGATCCGAGACAAGGAGACCGCCGACATCGCGATCAAGGCGGCGCTCACGGGGCACCTCGTGCTCACGACCCTGCACACCAATGATGCGGCGGCGACCATCACCCGGCTGGTGGACATGGGCATTGACCCGTTCATGGTCTCCAGCTCGATCCTCGTGATCTGTGCCCAGCGCCTCGGGCGTCGCCTCTGTCCCTCTTGCCGGGTCGCGATCGATGAGCCGCCGCGTGAGGAGCTGCTGAATATCGGCTTCCAAGCGGAGGACTTCGCGTCGCCCTTCCAGCTGTACGAGCCCAACCCCGACGGGTGCGCGCGGTGCAGCGGCGGCTACAAGGGGCGCTTCCCCATCCTCGAGACCTTGCCCATGACCCAGCGGATCCGGCGCATGGTCGTCGAGAGCCGCACGAAGGACGACATCAAGCGGCAGGCCGTCGAGGACGGGATGCTGACCCTGCGTCGGGTCGGTGTGCTGAACGCGATGCGAGGGATCACCTCGGTCCAGGAAGTCCTCCGGATCACGCAGGAGCGCTGAGCGCCGCTCTTCTTCCTCGCGCTGGCCGCGAACCCAACTCTGCTCACGGATCTATCCAACCATGGCCGACTTCAAGTACTCCGCGAAGAACGCGGGCGGTTCCACCGTCGAGGGCTCTATCTCTGCGGAGTCCAAGGCCGCAGCTGTCTCCGAGCTCAGGAAGAAGAACCTCATCATCCTCAGCTTGGATGAGGAGCGCGCCCGGCGCATGCCCTTCCGGTCCCGGAAGGCGGCGCCGTCCGGAGGCTCTGTCGGGGACAGCACCAAAGCGGTGCGCGTCCGCGTGAAGAAGCCGGAGCTGGTGATCTTCACGCGCCAGCTCGCGACGATGGTGGGGGCTGGGCTGTCGCTGCTCGAGTCGCTCGAGGTGCTCGGGCACCAGGCCGAGTCGAAGGAGATGGCGCGGGTCTGTGGCGTGCTCGTCGAGTCCGTCCGAAGCGGCTCGGACCTCTCCGCCGCGATGGAGCGCTGCCCGCGCTGCTTCCCTGTGCTCTACGTCAGCATGGTCAAGGCCGGGGAGGTGTCCGGCCAGATGGACATCATCCTCAACCGCCTCGCCGACTATATGGAGTCCGCCGAGGAGCTCGCCCGCGAGATCAAGTCCGCGATGACCTATCCGGTCATCTCGATGGTCCTGGTTCTCGGCATCACCGGCTTCCTGATGATCGGCGTCGTGCCGACCTTCAAGAACGTCTTTGACTCCATGGACATCGAGCTGCCGCTCATCACGCAGGCGGTCCTCGACGTGTCCAACTATCTGCGAGACAACGCCATCGCCGTGTACGGCGGTCTCCTCGGGGCTGTCGTTGCATTCATGATGTTCCGAAAGACCCCGCTGGGCGTCCGCGTCCTCGATCGCGTCACGCTCCAGCTCCCGATCTTTGGCCCGCTCTTCCAGAAGGTGTGTCTCGCCCGATTCAGCCGCACCTTCGCGACCCTTGTACGGTCCGGCGTTCCAATCATGTCGACGCTCGAGATCGTCGCCGCGACCTCCGGGAACTGGGTCCTCGAACGCGCGGTCCTGCAGTCGCGTGAGTCCGTACGGGCGGGCAACCTCCTCTCTGACCCCTTGGCGGAGGAGAAGATCTTCCCCCCGATGGTCACACGCATGATCGCCATCGGGGAACGGACGGGCGCCTTGGAGCTGCTCCTCGAGAAGATCGCCGAGTTCTACGACAGCCAGGTTAAGGCCCAGGTGAAAGGCCTCACGAGCCTCATTGAGCCGCTCCTCATCGGCATCATGGGAGTCGTCGTTGGTGGGGTCGTGCTCGCGATCTTCATGCCGATCCTCGACATGGTGACGGCCCTCCAGACGAACTGATCTCGATTTGGGCCTGTGGGGCACATGGGGGAGGGGCGCAGCCATCGGTGGCGCCTCTCCCCCCTCTCTGTGGTGCGGCCGCAGTGCGCCGTTTGGCGGCTGTACGCAAAAGCAGAGGGGACCGCTAAAGGAAGACCCTTGTGCGAGTCGATGTCTCCTTTGGCTCGGCGGTCTGTCGATTCCGAGCTTCGTCAGGTCTCCGCGGAGGGGGCCTCTCACTGCTCAACAACTCGAGACATTCGGACCCTTCCGCAGGGCCCCATGAGGCTCAGCCTCTTCCAACCAACCACTCTTCGTAAAGATGAATCGCACCTCTAGCAAAGCTGCTTCACGCTCATCGAACTGATGATCGTGGTGGCCATCATCGCCATTATCGCCGCCGTCGCCATCCCGAAGCTGATCACCGCGAAGATCTCGGCCAACGAGAACGCGGCCATCGCGACGCTCCGCTCGATCGCCGCCGCCCAGCAGCAGCTCCAGGCTTCGGCCGCGATTGACACCGACGCCGATGGCGGCGGTGAGTTTGGGTTCTTCGGCGAGCTCGCTGGCGCCGACCCCGTTCGGGTCTTCACCTCTGGCGGGGCGACGATCGGCAGCACGCCGGGCGACGTCCTTGATCCGACCTACCTGACCCCCCAGTTCGGCAACGTCGTCACCGACGGTTCGGACGGCGTGTCTCAGCGTCAGGGCTACTACTACAAGATGTGGCTGCCCGACGCGGCCACGTCGGCTTCGCCGCCGACCATCGCCGGTATCGCCGAGGCTGGCACCGGGGGCAACCCTGGAACGCTGCCGGACCCGGACAACAGCGAGATCATCTGGTGCTGCTACGCCTGGCCCGTTCAGGTCACGAAGACGGGTAACCGTGCCTTCTTCATCAATGAGGAGGGCGAGGTCCTGTCGACCACGAACCGCGAGGGCGGCACCGGTGTGGGCCAGGTCTACAACGCCTTCGACGATGTCCCCACTTGCTACGCGGCGTACTCCGTCGCCAGCGACATGGGCTCGACCCCTGCGCTGGCTCAGATGGGCTTCACCGCTCAGGACGCCAACATCTGGACGCCGGTCGGCAACTGATCCGATCTGATCCACTGGACCGCCTGACGGTCTGATGAGGGACGCCCCCGGCAGCAATGCCTGGGGCGTCTCTTCATGCATGGACCGTGAGCGGCGGCAGGCCGAACAGGCGCGCCGCGTTCGCGCTGGTCACGCGCGAGAGGTGGTCGACGGAGACCCCCCGAAGGTCCGCGACGAAGCGCAGGGTCTCGGCACAGAAGGCCGGCTCATTGCGCTCGCCGCGATGCGGGACTGGGGCGAGGAAGGGGGCGTCGGTCTCGACGAGCAAGAGCTCCTCGGGGCACAGGCGCGCAGCCTCTTGGTTCGAGGCGCTTCCCTTGAAGGTGACGATCCCGCTGAAGGAGATATGGAGCCCAGCGTCGACGTAGTGTGGGAGCTCCTCCGGGCCCATCACGAAGCAGTGCATGACACCGCGAACGCCGCGGCAAGCTTGCACCAGCTCCAACGTGTCTTCGTGTGCCTCGCGCGAATGAATGATCACCGGCTTGTCCAGCGAACGCGCGAGCTCGAGATGCCAGCGAAACGAGCTGAGCTGGGCGTCCCGCGGAGCCCACTCCTTGAACCAGTCGAGCCCGGTCTCTCCGACCGCGACGCAGTCCTCTCTCTGGCAGAGCTCCTCAAGGGCCCGTCGGGTGGCCTCTGTGAACTTCCCGGCGTCGTGTGGGTGGAGGCCAGCGGTGCCGAAAAGCTCGGCGTCGTCGGCGGCGAGCTCGAGCGCGGCCCGTGAGGTCTCCACATCGGTCCCGACCACGACCATTCGTTCGACGCCCGCCGCCCGGGCCCGCTGAAGCACGAGGTCACGGTCTTCGTCGAATTGGTCCCACCAGACGTGGCAGTGAGAGTCCGTGACGCCACGGGTCATCTGCAATTCATCTGGATCACATCGTCCAGGAAGCGAGAGAAGTTCACGTCGGCCTCACGGCTGGCCACCTCCTTGAGGAGCTCGCAGGCGGTCTCCTTGGGGAAGCTGGAGAGGACGGTCTGTGCCGAGACCCTCCGGAGGTAGCCGTTGCCCGAGGACTCGACGAGGGCCGTGCGAATCGCCCCGCTCGCCCGGGGGTCGTCGGCGTGGGGGCCAAGGGTCCGGATGGCGATCACCCGAGCGTAGGGCTCAAGGGCGAGGTTGGTGGCGACCTGGGCCATCATCGGGACCGGCGAACGCCCAGACTGCTCGCAGGCAACCCGCCAGCCCTCGACGTAGAACTCATCGTTCGGGCCGGTTTGCTCTGGCAGTCCCAGGCGGCGGAGGTGCTCCTCCGCTCCCGCGATGAACGCCTCGGGCGCGACCTCCGCGAGGAGCAGCAGCGCCTCCGAGCGATCTTCGATGAAGTGCCCGTAGGTGAAGGCCAGCTCCGCGAGGAGCGGCTCTGCCTCGTTCGGTGCGACGTGGGCGCCGACGGCGAGGAGCGTCCGGCGGATCGCGTGGTGGCGCTGCGGGTAGTTGGTGAACGCGTGGAGCGCTGCCCAGCCCACCTCCGGGCGGTCGCTGGCCTCGAGCCGCTCGACCAGGATCTTGTTGTCCATGAACCACCGGTCGTGATGGTCACTGGTGAGGGTCGGGTCCAGCGGCTGCAGCGAGCGCAGGAGCTCGGCCACAAGCGCACGGTCCTCGTCGGTGATCGGGAGCCCCGCGGGCATGAGCGCCATGGGGTCCACCTCGATGGCGTCGGGGGCAAGCCTGCGCTCGCCGACCAGGGGCTCGATCAGGTCCTGCGGGGCGATGGAGGGCTTGAACCCCCCGTCGGGGGGGGAGCCTGGCTGCGCTTGGCCCGGGTTCTCCCGGGAGGGTTCCTTGCCTTCGCCTGTGCAGGCGCTCGCCAGTCCGGCGATGCTGATGGCCAGCACCGGCCACGCGCGGACGCCTGCCCGGCGACGGGCGTGCGACATCGCACGCCCCTGATCTACCCCCTCGACGGCCGTGATGAGCGGTGAGGGGGCGCCGGAAGGCGGCTCAGTCGTGCCAGGCTGGGGGATGGAGTTCACGGTGTCCATGCAGTTCGGGAGAGGCCAACGTCGGGCCCAGAGGATGCCAAACCCGGTGTGGGCTCGGGCGTGGACAGAGCCGGAAGAGGACTGGCAAACCGAAGGTCCTCCGCGCACTATGTTGTCCCCCCCCCTTTTTTGACCCATCGGTCAGTCTTCTCTGACCGAATTTCAGCCGCCCGCCCCCAGACGGCCCCACCGCGTTCCACCGAGGTTCACGGGGACCACCGGGACAGACGTCACCCCGAGCGATCGCTCTGGGCTCCCGTCGGCGAGCCGCCACCCCCGAACCACCGGGCCCCCTAGAAAGCACCATGCGAACGCAGGCTTCCTCTGGCGATCGAGTCATCTCCGCACGCACTCACCTCCCCGCAGTCCTCACCGGGCTCATGCTGCTCGCTGGTTGCGGTGCCGGAGGCAATGACGATGGCATCTCTGGCGAGCTGTCCATCCAGACGTGCTCGCTGAACTGCTCCGTCGGCACCGGCGGCGAGCAGGTCTTCTGCATCGTTCGGAACGTGACCGAGAACGGGGAGATCTCCGTGTCGTTCTCGGAGCCCATTGACCCGACCACGCTCACGCCCTCGACCTTCCAGGTCACGGACGTCGGCAACGGTACCGCCCCGGACGGCCTGCGGTTCATTGATCCGCTGGACCCCCGGCGGGTCATCTTCCGCCCGGCGATCACCTTCGTGGGTGGCTCCGTGGCGTTCTCGCTGGCGCAGAATCGGAGCTACGAGATTCAAATCCCTGGCGTTCAGCAGGGCGACAGCGGCCCGTTCATCCAGGGCGTCTCCGGTTCGGAGAACCAGAGCCGCATGCTCTGCACCATCGAGACGACGGAGGGGGTCCAGGACATCGTCCCGGGCGACCCCGAGGTCAAGGTCTTCGTGGACGTCGCCACGTCCTTCGGGCCCGGAGGGGAGCCCCTCACCACCGAGCGGACGCAAATCGGAAGCAGCGTGCAGGGCGCTGTCGAGAACGTCTCGAGGAACTCTCAGGTCTTCTTTGAGTTCAACGAGCTGATGAACCTCCCGACCGTCGCCAACGCCGTGACCGGGGAGTCGCTGACCATCTTCGTCGAGCTCGATACCGACGGGGACATCTCCACCTCAGGGGCGGATCGAATCCCGATCCCCGGCTCCTTCGAGCTCGAGGTGGACCAGTTCACGCTGACAACGGCGGCGACGTTCACGCCCTTCGGTGACATCCCGTCGGCCGGTCAGAACGGCCGCCTGTTGATCGTACGCGTCACGACGCTCGTCAAGGACATCGCGAACAACTCGGTGACCAGCGCGAGCGGTGGTGGCGTCCTGGTCGCCATCCCTGAGGTCCTGACCTTCGGCCAGCTCGTCCTGCCGGACGGCGATGGCGAGAACTTCGACGTCCCGGCGGGGTCGCAGGGCTCTCTTGAGAACGCGTACCAAACTGGAGCGCCCTGGGGGGGCGGTCAGCTCTCGGTCGGCCTCACCGGCGGCTCGGGACGGCACGGCGCCATCCGGGTACTCGCGGGCGAGACCCTCGAGTTGAACACGGACAGCCAGACCTTCCCGGCGACCGGGATCGCTCAGATCGACGTGATCGGCAACCGCACCGGCGATCCGGGCAGCCCGGTCTACCCGTACTCGCTGACCGCGACCGACGGCGTCTTCGAGCTTTCAACGCTCGTCATTGAGCCCACCGGTACGCTCGTGCTGACCGGCTCGAAGGCCGCGCGCCTGCTCGTCCGCGGGCGCTGCGAGCTGCAGCCCGGCTCCGTGCTCGACCTCTCCGGCGAGTCGGCCTCCGAGCACGACTCGACCGTCGCCGCACCCCGCAGCGGGGCAGCTCCCGCCGGTGGCCCCAACGGGGCCGCTGGAGGTCGCGGTGGTGACAGGGCAGACTTCACCGGCATCGTCAGCCTGCTCGACGCGGGCGCCATCGAGAACGACGGCGCAATCCGCGACGCCGAGGGTGGCGGGGGTGTTGGCCTGACGGCCATCGCCGCCGGAGGCGGGGGCGTCCGTTTCCCCGACGTGCTGCCCACCAGCGCGATCGTGGACGGGGGCAGCATCGGAGGAATGGCCTACAACATCGGCATCGCTCCGGTGGATCCTGGCGGTTCAACCGGTGGCGTCGACGCCTGCGTGTCTCAGCAACTCGGGGGCACCGGGAGCGGTGGCGGTTACGCCCGTTCAGGTACCGACGGCGCCTCCATGCCGGTCGGCGCTCCCCTGAGCGAGAACCCGCTTGATCTCCCCCTTACCCCGGGGCCCACCTCCGGCGGTAGCAACGCGGCGTTGGCCCTCGCGACGCCTGACGTGAACAACGCGGGCTACAGCACGCGGCTCCTGCGCTGGCAGGACGGCAGCCTCCGGGGTGGAAGCTCCGGTGGCGGCGGAGGTAATCACTTCTTCGGGACGTTCAACAACGGGCAGAGCGCGGTTCCGGCGGTGGCGGCGAACTGCATCGGCTCGTTCTTCAACCAGACGCTCATTGGCGTGGGCATGTGGAGGGACCACAGCGGTGCTTCTGGCGGTGCTGGCGGCGGTGCCTTGGAGATCCTCGCTGGCCGGGATGCGATCTTCGCCGGCTTCGTGGACGCGGCTGGCGGCTTCGGAGGGGGCTCTCTGACGGTGCCTGGCACCGACGGCTCGTTTGCCATGCCCGGCGGCGGCGGCTCCGGCGGGGCCGTGCGTATCCGCGGTCCCCTGGTCAACCTCGGCGCCACGTCGATCATCAACATCAACGGCGGCTTGGGTGGCAACTCGCCCTGGTCGCTGAACGCGATGGGGATGCAGTCCTCGGGAGGCCTCGGCAGTCCGGGCCTGGTGCGGGTCGAAGACTCGGCCGGCAGCGGTGATCCGATCTCCTTCGCCACGGCGCGCGAGCGTGTCCTTCCCTCGAACCCCCTCGACCCGTCCGAGTCGCTCGACTACCTGAGCGTCGCTCCCGGGTTCCTCGACGAGGCCTCAGTTGGCGGGCGTCGCCCCGACACCCTGAGCGCGGGCACCTCTTGCTGGATCCGCCCGGAGGGGAACTTCCTGCAGCTCGTGTTTGAAGAGGACAGCGGCCCCACGGTTGCCGAGCAGGGCTGGACCATGGACGTCAAGCTGGACACCGGCGAGGTGCGCCCGTTCCGCGGGACGACACCCACCAACCCCGCTTCTTGGGAAGACACCTACGGCAATGTGCTGGGCGTGGATCCGTCGGCTTCGCCGATCGTGGTCCGCTTCCAGGGCGGACGCTCACGGACCGCGACCCTCACGGACCCCTGCAACGTCAACGAGAACGACCCGTTCGGCGATGTCCTCGCGGGCTCGCTGACCCCTTGGGTGAGCCACCCTGCGGAGCTGGCCACCGTGACGACGGAGAGCGGTGCGAACTACACGCCCAACATGTTCCGCTTCTGCGTGATCTTCGACCGCACCAACGATCTGGGTGTGTTCGATACGCCTGGTCAAATCCTGACCAGCGAGGGCGTGGTCGGGATCACCAACCTGAAGGTCATCGCCAACCCGGACTGAGGTCCGGCTCGCTGAATGGTCGGGAGGGCCCGTCCGCGCTCCGCGCGGGCGGGCCCTCTCCAATGCCGGGCCTCCCGGCCACTCTGAACCCCCGTGAACAGCCACCGAAAGCTCGAGGCCATCACCCCGACCACCGCGTCAGGTCTCCTCCGCGCCGGGGCTGTGGTCGTCGATGCGGGAGACGTTCGGTTCGACTCGGCCGTGCGCTACGGGGGCGGGCGGATCCTCTCCATCGAGCCCGCTTCCGAGTTGACGCCGAGTGAGGCCGAGACGGTGCTGGCACCTGGGTTCGTCAACGCCCATGCGCACCTCGATCTCGGCGCGGCCTCCGGCATGCCGGCTCCTGCGGGCGGCTTTCTTCCATGGGTCTCCTCCGTGATGCGGCGTCGAGAGTCGCTGGACGCGGCGGAGGTGGTGGCGGGCGTGCGCCGGTCCGCATCGCGGCTGCTCGCCACAGGCACCACGACGGTGCTCGACATCGATGCCACGGGGCTCGCTCTGGAGGCGCTCGCCCACTCGGCCATCCGCCTCATCTCGCTTCGCGAGTTGATCGATGGGTCGCCGGCGGAGCCTGATGGGCGGACCCGGGCTGCCATGGCGGAGGCGCGCGAGGCGCTCGAGAGGGTGCCTGGAGAGCGCCGGGCGGCAGGACTCTCACCCCACGGGGTGCACACGGTGAGCGACGCCTTGCTGGCGGACCTCGCGCGGGTCCGGGCGGGGGCTCCTGTCGCTGTCCACTGGGCAGAGACCGCGGAGGAGACCGAATGGATGCTGAGCGGGACGGGGGCGTTTGGCCAATGGCTGGGTCCATCTCCGGGGGTGTCCGGCGTTGAGCGGCTCTCGCGAGCAGGGCTGCTCGATGGGGCGCTCCTCATCCACGGCAATTGTCCTGCCCCCGGTGAGCTGGAGCAGCTCTCAGGGCGCTGCGGGGCCGTGGTCCATTGCCCAGGTAGCCACCTCTACTTCGCGCGTGCGCCTTTCCGGCTCGGGGAGCTGCTCGCGGCCGGGGTGGACGTCGCACTTGGAACGGACTCCTGGGCGAGCAACGCTGACCTCGACATGCGCCGCGAGGTGCGGCTCGCCCGCGAGACCCTCGGCCTCAGCGGCCACGAGGCCTGGCGCATGGCCACCGAGGCTGGGGCCCGCTGCACACCCTGGGCCCACGTCACCGGGCGCCTCGGGGTGGGGGACGCGGCGGACATCCAGCGTCTGCGGCCACGGAATTCGGCCTGGCGGACCCGGCCGGAGGGGGGGCAACTCCTGGACCTGCTGACCGCTGTCGAGCCCGAGGTGCAGTCGGTTTGGGTCGGCGGGGTGCTGGCCGAGGGCTGAAATGGGGCGCCGCGGCGAGAATTCGCGAAGTGTGCGCGACGCTATGCTGATCTCAGTCGAAGCCAGAGGTGCAGATGAGCACTCCCCTATACCAATACCAGGCCCCTGAGCCCACGTCCGCGCAGCTCGAGTCGCTCGAGTTGCTGCGGGCTTCCGAGCGAATCCTCCTCACAGGCCACGAGCGGCCCGACGGCGACTGCCTGGGCTCGCAGGCTGCGCTTGCTCGCATCCTGAACGCCCGCGGCCAGAGCGCCTTCGTGCTGAACCCGGACCCGCCGGAGGCCCGCTACGGTGAGGTCACCGAGCTGGCTGAGTTCCTCGTGGATGATGGAGGGGAGCTCCCCGACCACGACCTCGTGGTGATGTTGGATGGCGGAGACCTCTCCCGGACGGGAAGGCTCGCGCCGCGGTTGGAGAGCGCGTCCTCGCGCAAGCTGGTCGTCGACCACCACCTGCATGAGGGCGCCGATTGGTGGGACGGTGCGTTCATCGACACGTCCGCCTCGGCGACGGGCGTCCTCGTGCGACGGATCGCGAGCCACCTGGGGGCGGAGGTGGACGCCGGGACGGCGCGGGCCATCTTCACGACGCTGGTGACCGACACGGGGTGGTTCAAGTACTCGAACACCGACCAGGAGACGATGCTCATCGGGGCGGAGATGCTGGGAGCGGGCGTCCGACCGGCGCAGATCTTCAGCGACCTCTTCCAGAGAGAGGAGGCTGAGCACCCGCGCAGCCTGTCCGCCGCCCTGGCTCGGACGGCTTATTTTGGGGACGGCCGGCTCGCGGTGATCGATCTCCCGCTCGGTCCCGATGGGCGCTCATCAGCCGCCGACGGTGACGCCGCACTCGACATCCTCCGGTCTGTGGAGCAGGTCGAGGTGGCCCTCATTGTTCGCGAGATCGGGCCAGCCCGGACCAAGCTCTCGGCTCGGAGTAAGGGCGCCTTCAACGTCCAGAAGCTGGCGCACCGGTTCGGCGGTGGTGGACACGCCAAGGCCGCCGGCGCGACGATCGAGCAGCCGCTCGGGGTCGCCCGACTGGAGCTGGTCGAGGCGGCCGTCGAGCAGCTCGCAGTGACCAAGGATCGCCGTTCTACGCCTCGCTCAGCGGCTGAGGCAGAAAGGCGGAAGCGGGGAGCGTAGACTCTGGGCGTCTTGAAGCTCGCGATCGTCTCGGACCTGCACTCCAACATGGAGGCCGTCGATGCGGTGTTCGCGCATATGCGCGGACTTGGCATCGACGCGATGTGCTGCCTCGGGGATGTCGTCGGCTATGGCCCCGACCCCGCGCACTGCGCGGACCTGATCCGAGGGCACGCCGACTTCACCGTCATGGGCAACCATGACGAGGCGCTCTTCCACGAGGCCAAGGACTTCAACCCGCACGCGCGGACGGCGATCGCCTGGACCCGGACCCAGCTCCGCCCCCGATGGTGGAGCTCCTCGGAGACGAAGGGGCGTTGGCGGTGGTTGCGGGAGCTGCCGCTCGAGCACAGCATCGGGCGCTTCCACTTCGTCCATGGCTCCACGCGAGATCCGGTGCGTGAGTACGTTCTCTCGACGGATGGCTTCCTGAACCCGAGCAAGCTACGCGGCATCTTCGAGTCATTCGAGGGTGTGACCCTCTGCGGGCACACACACCACCCGGGGGTCCACACCGAGGACCTGCGCTTTCAAGGCCTGGAGGGCGCGGACCAGCTGACCGTTGCGCTGCCCCTGGGCGAGAAGCGGATCGTGAACGTCGGGTCGGTGGGGCAGCCCCGGGACGGGGACAACCGGGCGTGCTACGCGGTGTTGACCGAGGACTCGGTCACATGGCACCGGGTGCCATATGACTACCGGACAACAATGGACAAGATCCTCTCCAAGGACGCGTTGAGCGAGGTGCTCGCGCGGCGCCTGGCCCTCGGGAAGTGAGGGCGGCGGCCCCTCATGAGAGGCGCAGCGTCGCCTTGATGAGGTGGCGCAGGATCTCGGGGTTCTTGCGGAGGCGCCGCTGGCTGTACGCGCGCCACTCGGGGCCGTACGGGACATAGGCGCGGACGAGCTTGCCGCGCTCCTTCCACTGTTTCCAGAGCGGCTCCTGGACCCCGAGCAGGACCTCGAAGTAGGTGCGCTCCGCCGGGACACTAGCGGCCTCTTGCCGCTGGAGCACGGCGTCCGCCAGCACGCTGTCGTGGGTCGCGACGGCGACGGTGTGTCCGGCGCGGAGCAGCGTGTCGGTGAGGTCGACGAACGCCTCCCGGATGGGGACCGGCTGGGTGTGAGCGATGTCTGCGGGCTCGAGGTAGATCCCCTTGACCATCCGTACGTCGCAGGCCTCCGGCAGCGCCGCCACGTCGTCCGGGGTCCGGAAGAGGCGCGACTGCAGCACGATGCCTACGTTGTCGAAGCGAGCGCGGAGCGCTGCGAAGATCGCGAGGGTCTCGTCCGTGGTGGAGTGGTCTTCCATCTCGACCCGAGCGAAGACGCCGAGGCCCGCGCAGTGCTGGAGGAGATCCCCATAGAGTTCCTCGCAGAGGTCGCGCGAGAGGCGCAGGCCCAGGTGGGTCGGCTTGACGGAGACGTAGCTGTCGAGCCCCGCTTCCGCGGCGGCGGTGGCCGCCTCTTGGTAGGTCTTCAGGACGTCCCTGGCCTCCGCTTCGTCGGCCACGTCTTCACCGAGGATGTCTAGCACCCCCTGGAAGCCGCGGGTCTGCAGCTCGCGGAGCTTGTCGAGGGCCTCTTCCACCGTCTCCCCCGCGATGTAGCGGGCCGAGAGCTGGCGCATCAGCGGCCGCGGGATGGCGGGGAGAGCGGAGAGGACCGCGCGTTCGAGGAGGTTCACTTCAGGGGCGCTCGCTGGAGGGATCGGACGTTCATGTGAAAGCGAGGCCGGGCAGACGCTGACCAGACTCCCCCCGGATCATAGGATCTCCGGGGAGGACGCTCACGATGGTGAATCAGGATCGAGAGATCGTGCTGGCCCTCGCCACCTTCCCTGGGGAGGCGGCGGCGGCAAAGCTGGCGAGGGTGCTGCTCGATGAGGGGCTGGTCGCCTGCGTGAATATCGTGCCAGGCGTACGCAGCCTCTATCGCTGGGAGGGGGTGACCCATGATGAGCCTGAGGTGCTGGCCCTCATGAAGAGCTGCCGTCCCCTCGCCCAGCGGCTGGTGGCGAGGGTGGTCGAGCTGCACCCCTACGAGACACCGGCGGTCTCGGTCCTGTCCCCGCAACTGGTCGCGGAGAAGTACGGCGCCTGGGTCAGAGAGTCGCTTGGTATGGACGGTGACGCGTGAGCGCCGCTGGAGCAGAGCGGAGCGGCCCGACGGCACGCCGCGCCGGCCTCGGGATCGGGGTCGCGCTCTTCCTCGGTCTCCTGCTGGTCCCCGGACTCCCCCTCGACCCCATGCAGCGCCGGGTCGCCGCGGTGACCGCGCTGACGGCCTCGCTCTGGCTCAGCGTCGCGATCCCGGTCGGGGCGACGTCGCTCCTGCCCGCCGCCCTCTTCCCCCTCCTCGGGGTGCTAGACGCGCGAGAGGTCGCGCCGATCTACCTGCGCGACCTCGTGCTGCTGTTCCTCGGCGCCTTCATCATCGCGCTGGGCCTCGAGCGATGGAACGTCCACCGGCGGCTGGCGCTGGCCGTGATCCAGGCGGTCGGCTCGTCTCGCCGACGGCTCGTGCTTGGCTTCATGACGGCGGCCGCGTTCCTCTCCATGTGGATCAACAACACGGCGACCACCCTGATGATGCTCCCCATCGTGACCGCGGTCTTGGGCCGAGTCGAGGAGGACGACGAGGCCGCGGGCCGCCCCTCGGATGGGGGTCGCTTCGCGTGGTGCTTGCTGCTCGGCGTCGCCTATTCCGCCTCGGTGGGGGGCATGGCCACGCCGGTCGGGACCGCGCCTAACCAGGAGTTCCTGGGGCAGTTTGGGACCCTCTTCCCCGAGGGCCCAAAGCTCACCTTCGGCGAGTGGTTCATCGCCTTCGCGCCGCTGACCGCGATCTTCGTCCCCCTCGCGTGGCTCCTCCTCACGCGGGTGGTCTATCCCGTCTCGGATGTGGCGGGCTCTGGCCGTGCGGCGGTCGCCGAAGAGCGGCGCCGCATGGGGGCGATGACGGTCCCCCAGAAGCGGATGGCCCTGCTCTTCGCCGCGACCGCCCTCCTCTGGGTCTTTCGGGCGGACCTGCGCATCGGCGCCCTCGAGATCCCGGGGTGGTCGAGGCTCTTCATGGGCGCCGACGCGTCGGACCCCGCGTGGTACGCCCAGCACAAGAACGACATCAGTGACGCGACGGTCGCCACGCTCCTCGGCATCCTCGCCTTCGTCATCCCGTCGGGGTGGAAAGGGGAGGGGGGGAGCGGAGGAGCCGAGGCGGCGAGCGAGGACGGGGATCGGCGGTTCTTGATGGACTGGCGCACGGCCGCTCGCCTCCCCTGGGACGTCCTGCTGCTCCTCGGCGGAGGCTTCTGCCTCGCGCACGCCTTCAAGGAGAGCGGCCTCGATGCGGTCCTGGGTGGGGCGCTTGCGCCGGTCCTCGAGGGCCAGTCCAGCTGGGTCGTGGTCGCCGCGGTCTGTGTGCTGGTGGCAGGGCTCACCGAGATCACCTCGAACACGGCCACCACCGCGGTCCTCCTGCCGGTGATGGCTTCCGCTGCGAGCGCCGCCGGTCTTGACCCGATGGTAGTGATGCTCCCCGCGACCCTCGCCGCGTCCGCCGCCTTCATGATGCCGGTGGCGACGCCGCCCAACGCCGTGGTGTTCGCCACGCACCGTGTCCCCATGACCCGCATGGCCCGCGCAGGGATCTGGATGAACCTGTTGATGGCGGCGATCATCACGGTCGTGTTCCAGCTATGGTCGAAGGGGCTGCTCGGGGTCTCGGATTCCGTTCCAGGCTGGGCCCAGTGAGTCGATGGTGATGCGCGAGGAAGGGAAATGAGCGAGGTGCAGCGGCAGCTCGGTACGCGCTCGGCGGCGCCCGTCACGATCCCGACGGCCCTCGCTGGGCTGGCGCTCGGCGCCATGATCCTCGCCGGGGCGGAGGGGCCCGCGCGGTCGGCCCTCGCGGTGCTGCTCCTGCTCGGGGGTGGAGTGGGACTGGGGCCGCTGCTCCTGCTGACGCCTGTGGAGCCCGCACCGCTCAAGCTCTGGTTGTTCTCATCGCTCCTCGGCCTGCCCCTCGTCGGCGGAGGCTTCGCACTGGCGAGCGGCGTCTTCGGGGCGGAAGCACAGGTCGCATGGGCGCTCCCCTTCGGGCTCTGCGGGCTCATGTGCGCAGCGGCCTCCGGGCGGCGCCTCGGCACGGCACCGCCAGGGCGTGCTGCGCTGGGGGCGATCCTCCTCGGCGGGATCGCCGCGGTGGGGGGCTGGGCGCTCCTGGCCTCGACGAGCGGGGTCATCGCCTCGTTGACCGAGCCCGCGACGGTCGCGCACCTGACCCTCTCCGACGCCGCCGTGGGCGGCGCGGACACGCCGAACCCCTGGTTCTTCGGCGGCGCGCTCGACCTGCGGCCGGCGGTCGGGATCGCCATGGCCGCGTTGGCCGCGCCGGGGGACCTCTCGGTCGTCGAGGTCCTGCCGCTCCTGGGCGGCTGGTCCCTGCTGGTCCTGACGCTCGTGGGCTACCTGGCTTCAGCCGCAGCCTTCCGGGAACAGCGAGCGGAGCGCGCGGCCGGCCGAGACTTGCTGGCCGCGGCCCTCTGCCTGTCAGCCGCGGGGCTGCATCCCCTCTGGGAGGCTCTCAGCCAGGGGGGGGCCTCCCCGGAACCGCTGGGGCTGGAGGTCGACCCCGCTGCCCTGCTCGCACGGGTCTACTGGTCCGCTGCGCTGCTCGCGGGGCTGCACGCTGTCCGACGCGGGGCACGACCCTGGCCAGGGCTGGCGGCCTTCTTGACCGGCGCCGGGGCGCTGGCGCAGCCCTGGGTGGGGCCGTCGCTCGTCTTCGCGGTCGCGATCCCAGCGGCGATCGCCCGGCGGTCGTTCTTGATCCCGATGATGCTGGGGGCGTGCCTCCCCGCCTTCTGGGTGGGCCGGGCTTATGGGGGCTTCACCCTGGATCAGGTCACGAGCGTCGGGCTCCCGGTGGGGGCCACCGATGCGGGCGTCTACTTGCTCCTCGTCCCGGCGCTCCTCGTCAGCCGGCGCTGGGTCCGGTTGGAGAGGGTCTCGGGCCCGGGCCTCTATCTCCTCCTCGCCGCGGCGCTCATCCCGCAAGCGTTGCCTGGGGTGGCTGCGCCGGCAGCCTGGGAGCGTGACGCGCTCGATGGCCTCACGCTGATTCCGTTGGCCCTGCTGGCCGCGCGCGGTCTGGGCACGCTCGGAGGCAAGGGGCTCGCGGTGGGCGCTGGCCTGGCCATCGTGGGGTGTATCGGGTTGTGGAGGCCGGCGATGTTCGTCCACAGCGACGACGTCGCCGAGGCCGCGCTGCCATTCACGTTCGGTACGTCTGGTCTTCAGCTCACGAGCGACCCAGAGCTGGCGGAGGGACTCGGCGACGCGCTGCGCGAGGCGCGCAAGATCTCGGCAGAGGTCGCCGGGCCCGTCGCGCTCCTGCGCGGGGGCGCGGCGCGCCCGGGGGTGGGGAAGAGCCCATCCCTGGCTCCGCTCCTCACGGGGGCGAGCCTCTGGGTGGATGACGCCGCGCCACCAGGGACGCTCCAGCCTCGGTTCGGTTCGGCCCGCAAGTCGGCTTCTGGAGCGACGGCGCTCGGCGACGAGTGGGTCGACCGGCGGGACCTCCGGGACGCCCTCTTCCGCGATCGGAACGCCTGGCACCCGCGCTTCGATCGGGTGCTCCGAGCGGAGGTGGAGCGCGGCACGACGCTGCTCCTCGTGGTGACCGAGGAGGACCGCCGGAGGACGACGGATCGCGGCACCGGGCCCCGTGGGCCGGACATGGTCTTCCTACGCCTCGGGGCCGAGCGGATCTTCGAGGCGCCTGGGGCGGCCCTCTACCGGCTCCCGCCCGCGGGCGACGAGGGGGGGCGGCCAGTGGACTCGGGGTGGCCTGCCGGCCCCAAGCCCCGGGGCGTGACGGTCCCTGGAGGCGTCCCGCCGGGCCAGCGGTGAGGGACGGGCCAGGCCCCTCAAGCCAGGCGGAGATCCGGTCGATCCTCTCCCAGATGGCCGTCCGATCGACCCCCTCTGCCCTGGCCCCTTGCCCAGGCCGCGCCTCAGGCGGTCGTGTGGCTTCCCTGGCGGTCCTGGTCCTCGCGCTGGGGGCTGGCGCTCGCTCCGCGGAGGGAGCGCCTGAATTTGTCCAGTGCGCGGAGATGACGGATCCGGGGCCGGCGACGACCGCTCCCCCCTGTGGGTGGGACTGGTTGCGGCGACTGGCGGAGGCGTCGGTCCAGGAGACCGTGACGGACGGCGAGTACTTCCTGCTCGCGCCCGAGGTGAAGACCGTCGACGGTCGGCCCGCCCGGTCGGGGGGGGGGCTCGCCCTGATCGCTCAGCGAAGAGTGGTGCGCGGCGATGAGCGGCTGCTCGAGCGCGAGGTGCTCTTTGAGGAAGGCGGCCTCCGCGTACTGCACACCGAACGCATCAGGGGGAACCGGCGAACGCTCACCTATCGGGAGCTTCAACCGTCCGGCGCGCGGACCTGGCTCGCGGAGTGGGACGTGTCCGGTGGGGACGGGCGCATCCTCGGCTATGGGTGGCACCGTCCGACCCATGAGCGCTTCGTTGCGCACGAGGGGCTGGTCGGACCACTCGAGCTACTGGAGAACCTCCGCGCGGCGGGACCAGGCCAGGTCGCGGACCTCGCTGAGGTCCTGGACCCACTGGCTGCGAATGCTTCTCAACTAAAGCTCGAGGTCATGCCTGGATCCGGGACCCAAGGCACCATTGTCCGAGCCGCTCGTTCAGATGGGACTCTGGTCGTCGAGGCGCGGATGGAGCACGGCACGCGTTTGCTGGATTCATTGCGCCTGACGGGGGGCTCGCGGGTCGCCAAGGCCATCTCGAGGGCTGAATTCGAGCAGCGGCACGCGCTCTGGAATCGACCGCGTGTCCCGGCCCACGAACGCGCGTTGGCCGAGCTCTCCGGGAGGCGGTGAGCGCTCGACGTTCGCGCAGCGTAAGGGGTTTGCGATCGTGGAATCCGTCAGGGTTTTAAGCACGAATGCCCGCGGAGGTACGGAACATGGGGCGAGCCCCCTTCGACTCCCACGCCACCCTCTTGAGCTATCCCCTCCAACACGCGCGCCTTGCGCTGATCATCATGGTCGGTGCGCTCCTCGCGCAGAGTTGCTACACGCCGGCAGAGTTACGGGATCGTGCGGACCGGGACGCGTACGCGTTGATCGACGCGCGCCGGAAGCAGCTCTTTGATGAGGACTCGCCGTTCAGCCTCCCCTCTCCCACGCAGGCCTTCGGTCGGGAGGCTCGGAGCGCGGAGGACTGGACCGTGCGCGAGAAGGTCCTCGCGGGCGCCGTGACCGGGGTGGGACCCTTGAACGTGGTCGGGGCCCTCGGGATCGCCGCCGAGAACAGCGAGCTGGTCCAGAGGGAGCAAGAGGGTCTCTACCGTGCCGCGCTCGACCTGACTCTCGAGCAGTGGCGGTTCGGCTATCAGTACGACGCCTCCGCGAGTGGTGGAGCCAGCGGTGAGATCAACGGCAACCTGGGGACCGCGTCGAAGGGCTTCAGCGCGTCCGTCACCCGAGTTCTGGGGACAGGGGCCGTGATCCTCGCGGACGTGGGCGCGAGTCTCTTCCGGGTCGTCTCCACCGGAGACGGATGGGACGGGATCACGAGCCTCGGCCTGAGCATCACGCAGCCGTTGCTGAAGGGGACAGGTGAGCTCGTCACCCTCGAGCCGCTCCGCCAGTCCGAGCGGACCCTCGTCTACGCCGTCCGCGCGTACGAGCGCTTCCGGCGGACCTACGCCGTGAACGTGAGCGACCGGGTGTACCGAGTCCAGCAGTCCCTTGATCAGCTCAACAACGAGCGGCTGAACTTCGAGAACCTCACGACCCTCCGGGTGAGGAACGAGCGGCTGGCGGAGGCTGGCGAGCTCTCCGAGGTGCAAGCTGACCAGGCGCGCCAGGACGAGCTGGGCTCCGAAAACCGACTGGTGGTCCTCCAGGGGAACACCGAGCGGCAACTGGACACCTTCAAGGTCTTCCTCGGACTCCCTGTCGAGTGTGACTTGTTCTTCGAGGAGGGAATCCTCCGACGCCTCGGGGTGGAGAGCGACGTGCTCAACCAGCTCCGGGACGACGTCGCGGTGGAGTTCGCGATCGCCCATCGCCTCGACGTGATGACCTCGTTTGACCGTGTCCAGGACGCCGTCCGTAAGGAGGCGATCGCTCGGGACGCGCTGCGCGCGGGGCTCAGCGTCAGCGCCGCCGCGAGCGAGGTCACCGCCGAGGGCAAGGTGCTGCAGTACTCCTTCAACGATGCGATCTGGTCTGCGGGGGTCGACGTCGACCTCCCGATCGATCTGCTGCCGCTCAGGAACGCCTGGCGGCGGGCAGAGCTCACGCTGGTGGACACCCGGCGGCGTTACGAGCGCTCCCTGGATGACGTCACGGTGTCGGTGCGCGACGCCCTGCGCCGCGCGCGGAACAGCTTCAAGAGCTTCAAGATTCAGGAGGGGGCCGTGCTCCTCTCCGAGCGCCGCGTGCGCGGCGCCGAGCTCAGCCTCGAAGCGGGTGAGGCGATCACCCGAGACCTGCTCGAGGCGCAGAGCTCGCTGCGCTCGAGCCGGGACTCCGCGACCGCGGCCCGGATTGCCTTCACCCTCGACCTCCTCGGACTCTGGCTGGAGCTCGAGCTCCTGCGGGTGGATGAGTCCGGGGTCTTCGTCGACCCCGACCTCTCCGAGGACCTCCGTACCCGGACCCGAGAGCGAGCAACCGCCGCCTCCGACCTCCAGTGAGGCCTCGAATCTCGAGCCCGCGACCGATGGAACAGACCATGATCCCGACCGCCCAACTCCGCCCTGTGACCACACCGGACCGTCCAAGGAGCGGAGGAGCCCTCACGGTCGCCTTGATCCTCATCGCCACGGCCGTGGCGGTATGGCGGTCAGGCCTCCTCATGGCAGTCTTCGAGGGAGAGACCGAAGTCGCCGTTGATGGGGCCCCCGTTCGTAAGGGGCCCCTGCGCATCTCGGAGGTCGTCCGCGGCAACCTCGAGGCCTCCGACAGCATCAGCCTCAAGTGTGAGATCGAGGGGCGGTCGACGATCATCTTCCTGGCGGAGGAGGGGACCTTCCTCAACGAGGGGGACCTCGTCGTGGAGCTCGATGTCTCCCAGCTCGCGGACGAGCTCGTCTCCCAGGAGATCGCGGTCAAGACCGCGGAGGCCGCCTTCACCGAGGCGCGCGAGCAGTACGACATTCAGGTCATCCAGAACGAGAGCGACATGGCCGCGGCCGAGCTCGCCCTCGAGTTGGCAGAGCTCGACCTCGCGAAGTACACGGGCAACCCCGAGGCCAATGAGCCCGGGGAGTGGGACAACGAGCTCGGCAAGGCCGAGGAGGCCGTGCTGCTCGGCGAGGAGGAACTCTCCACGGCAGAGAAGGAGCTCAGCTGGGCCATCAAGCTGCACGCCGAGGAGTTCAAGTCGCAGAACGAGCTGGAGGAGAAGCAGTTCGCCAAGCAGCGTTCGGAGGTCAAGCTGGCTCAGGCGCGGCGAGAGCTCTCGCTGATGATCAAGTTCGGGAACCGCCGCAAGCTCGCGGAGCTCCAGTCGGACGTGGATACGCGCCGCCGTGACATCAGCAAGACCGAGAAGCAGGCCGCGGCGAAGCTCGCCGACTTCCTCGCTGAGCGTGAGTCCGCGAACTTCAAGCTCACCCGGGAGCGTGAGCAACTCGGAGAGCTCAAGGAGCAGGTGGGCAAGTCCAAGATCTACTCGCCCGAGCCCGGCTTGCTCGTCTACGCCCGCGAGAAGAGCCGCTGGGGTTCTGGTGACACGATCGAGGAGGGAGACGAGGTCCGCGAGCGTCAGGAGCTCTGCACGATCCCGCGGCAGGGCGGCATGACCGTGAAGGCGAGCATCCACGAGACGAAGCTCAAGAAGATCCAGGCCGGCCTGCCTTGCCTGGTGAGGGTGGACGCGTTCCCCAACCTGACCTTCGAGGGACGGGTGGATTTCGTGGCCGTGATGGCTGATTCCGGGAGCTGGCGAAGCAATCCGAACCAGCGCCTCTACAAGGCCGACATCAGCCTCCTCAACCCGACC
>JAQWJQ010000106.1 GCA_029248265.1 Planctomycetota bacterium | reverse complement strand
CACCAGTGCTGGGTACCTCACCAGCGAGCCCTGCCGAGCCAGCTTCGAAATCGTGTCCTCGAGCACGTCACGGTCGAGGTCGTTGAAGTACCGCCGGGCAATGGGCAGCCCCTTCCAGCTCTGCATCGCCCGCAGCACCTGCTTGTCGATGCCCTTGGCCTTCCGGGGAGGACGGACGAGCATGAAGACCTCGGCCTTGCCAGCCTCATGAATGAAGCCCCGCCCGGTGCAGGCGAAGGGCTCGATGGCGATCACCGCGCCCTCCTCCAGGCGCCCCGCCCCACGGTCCCCGTAGCTGGGGATCTGGGGCGCACAATGCACCTTCCATTGGTCGAGACCGTGCCCGGTCAAGTTCCGGACGGGCTCGAAGCCAGCACGGGTGATGGTGCGCTCGACGGCGGCGCCGATCTCCGAAACCGGACGGCCCGGCTCCACGAGGGCGATGGCCGCCGCCAGGGCGTCCGCCGAGGCGCCGATCAGGTCCGCGTTCTCACCCTTCCCGGAGAGATCGACGGTGCAAGCGGTGTCGGCGATCCAACCGTCCACGTGGACCCCCATGTCCACCTTCACCACATCACCCTCCTCGTACACCATCGTGTCATCCGGAGAGGAGCAGTAGTGCGCGGCGCACTCGTTGCGGGAGGTCTGCGCAGGGAACGCGGGCGCAGCCCCCGCCTCGCGGATCATGGACTCGATCGTCTCCAGCACGTGGCGCAGTTCCACCCCGGGCTGAATCGCTCCCCTCGCCCACTCCCGACACGCGGCGGCGATCTTCCCAGCGCGCCGCGTCTTTTCCAGACCTTCGTCGTTCATCGCAGGGATGTTACCGCCGATGGCACTCCCGCCGGGAGGGATGTCGCCGGTGGGTCTCGGGAACAGCGGGGATCCTCCGACCGAGACACTCCCTGCCCCGCCCCTGCTCCTCATGCGCCCTCTCCACCTGCTCCCCTGGCTCGGCCTGCCCCTGGCCGGCTGCGTGACGTCGACCACGACCGTGGGCGCAGCGCAGACCGAGGCCGCCCTGCTCGCAGTGATCCCCGCTGAGGGCGCCTGGGTCGTGGAGGATGAGGATTCCTTCATCGGCTCTGTCGTGCGCTTTGCAGATCAGGAGGCGACGGACGAGTTCATCTTCATGGTCAGGAACCCATGGGACCAGGACGTGGGGATGATCGATCACCTCGGCCGGTGCTGGAAGCGGATCCCCCATGCTGAAGACGCCTGGCTGAGCACTGGAACGGTGCTTGAGGGCGTCCGGCAGCTCCTCGACTCAGGGGACGGCACCCGGATGACAGAGATTCCGGTTCCCCAACTGGAGGCCCGTACCAGGGCCGAGAGGGCCAGGCTTCCAGGCGGAATTGGCGGATAACCCGCCCCCCCCTGGCCCCGCCTGACGGATTTGAGCGCAGACCGACCTCGGTATTACCTCAATCCTCGGCCCGATTCTCTCGATGAGGGAATGAAGGCGCGCAGCCAGGCACACCCAAGAAGCCTCTCCGCGCATTCACCCCGACCCTCCCAGCACCTCTCCCCTTCACGCTCCACGGATCCCGAGGCAGTCTCGATGATCAAACTCGAAGCAGGCGAACGCATCGGTACATACCGAGTGCTCGACTTCATTTCGCGCGGCGGCTTTTCGCTCGTGTATCTCGCTGAGGATGAGGAGGGCCAGAAGGTCGCTCTGAAGATCGGTGATGTCGCCGGCGGCGGCCGCTACGTGACTCGGTTCCTCGAGATCACGAACAAGCGGCAGGCCGAGGGCATCAGCCCGGACGAGACCCCTGCAGAGGCCATCTTCTTCAGGCAAGACGGTGTGCGCATCGACTTCCTGGACGTGCACGAGATCGATGACCTGGTCCGCGAAGAGTCCGAGCTCCTCCAGGAGATCAAGAGCCCGAACGTCGTGACGGTCCGCGACTGCTTCCGGCACGACGGGCGCCCCGTGATGGTGATGGACTTTGTGCGCGGCAAGACGCTGCGCGAGAAGATCCGCGCCCTCGAGGGGATCCGCCTCAACTGGTTCCTCACGATCGTCCGCTCGCTGCAGAAGCTCAAGGCGGCGGGGACGATGGAGTACCACGGCGACCTCAAGCCCGAGAACATCATCGTCAAGCCGTCTGGCTCGGTGGTCCTGGTGGACCCCGCCATGCGCGCTGATGAGCGCGGCGTCATCACCACGACGCCCCACTACAACCCCTTCCTCCTCCGCGAGAGCAAGGCAGACGTCATGGGCATCGGCGTGATGCTCTACGAGATCCTCACGGGCGTCCTGCCCTTCGACGAGGTCCCCTGGCAGTACGCCGGCCGGGAGCAAGGCGGAGAGACGGAGCGGCTGTCCCTCAGCTTCTTCCTCAGCTACACGCCCCCGAAGGACCTCAACCCGAACACCCCGGAGGCCCTGGCGACCATCGTGTACCGCTGCCTCACCGTGCAGGAGTACGGCCTCGAGGAGCTCGAGAGTGACCTCGTTGACTTCCTCCGCAAGGACTGACGGAGCCCCCACTCGGACCGATCAAGGGAGCGCGCGCGGCCATGGCCACGCGCGCTCCTGTTCATTTGAGACGGACCCAGGGGCTCCTCGCTCTCGGCCAGCCCCGCGCGCAGCACCGCATCCGTCGATCGGATAACCTCCTCCCGCGCCGCTGCCCCACTGCGCACCACGTCATGCCCCCTGAATACGACCGCATCGAGGTCCCGGCCGCCCTCTCAGGGCAGCGCCTCGACCGCGTCCTCGACCAGCTCCACGGAGACCTCTCCAAGGCCCAGCTCCAGAAGCTCGTGCGCCGCGGGCAGGTCCGCCTCAACGGACGCAAGGTCCTACGGTCCAACGGTAAGGTCGCCAAGGGCGCCGTCCTCGAGGTCGCGCGCGAGCCGTCGAACGCGGAGCCCCAGGTCACCGTCCTGCACGAGGAGCCTGACTTCCTGGTGGTCGTCAAGCCGGCTGGCTGGCTGACCCACGCGGCGGACCGCTCCAAGGTCGTCGACCTCGCGGGCCACCTGGAGGCCCTCCACGGCCCGCTCCCCACCTCCCGCGGTGTGGACCGGCCCGGCGTCGTGCACCGCCTCGACCGAGACACCAGCGGCGTGCTCGTCTTCGCCCGCAACGAGGAGACCCTGAAGATCCTCCAGGACCAGTTCCGCGCCCACACCGTGGGCAAGCGCTACCTCGCCCTGGCCACCGGGCACCCCGACGGGAACTTCATCATCGACGCGCCCCTCGGGCCGGTCCCCGGCAAGGCCGACCGTCAGATGGTGGACGAGGTCGACGGCAAGGACGCCACGACCGAGGTCGAGGTGCTGGAGCAGTTCGCCCAGCACGCGCTGCTCGCCTGCACGATCCGCACCGGGCGCCGCCACCAGATCCGAGTCCACCTCACGGACCGCGGGCTGCCCGTCGCCGGCGACAACCTCTACGGCACCCGCGCCCACGTGGCCCTGCCGGGGGGCCGGGTCCGCCTCGCCCTCCACGCCGAGCGACTCAGCTTCGACCACCCCCGCACCGGCGAGCGCCTCACCTTCGAGGCGCCCCTGCCCCCCGACCTCAGCGCCGCGCTCTCGGCTCTCCGGGCGGGGTCGTGACCCTCCGCCCCCGCCCCCGCCCCCGCCGGTGAACTACCTCGCGCACGTCACCCTCGCTGAGCCCACCGACGAGGCCCGACTCGGCGCGCTGCTCGGTGACTTCGCGCGCGGGCTTGACGTCGAGCGACTCCCCGCGGGAATGCGCTTCGCGCTCCACGAGCACCGCGCCCTGGACCAGTGGTTCGACGATCACCCCAGGGTGCGCGCCGAGCGCGCGCGGTTCCCCGCTGAGCTGCGCCGCTTCTCCGGGATCCTCCTCGACGTGTTCGCCGACCACGTCCTCGCCCGGCGCTGGGACGAGCTGCACCCCCAACCGGTCGAGGAGGTCACAGGCAGCCTCTACCGCTCCTTCGAGACCTTCGCCCATCTCCTGCCGCCCAGGCTCGTCGAGGTCGCCCCGCGCATGGCGACCGAGGACTGGCTCGGAGGGTACGGGGACCGGAGGAACATCCAGCGCGCCCTCGACGGGATCGCGGGGCGCATGCGGCGATCGACCCCCATCGCCAGCGGCTTCGACGAGCTAGGCCGGCGCTATGACGAGATCGAGGCCTGCGTCCTCGAGGTCTGGCCCGACGCCGAGGCCTGGCTCGAGGCGCGCCGCCGGTCGCTCCGAGCGCTCGACGCTCAGCCGAAGTAGGCCAAGGCGCGCAGCATCGCGTCGGCCGCAGTGAGCTCGCCCGCGGCCTCGTCGCCTTGGACATCCTCAGCCACGAGGACGAAGAGCGCGAAGCAGGCGTTCAGCACAGGGTCGATGTTCGACCGGATCCATCCCTGCGCGACCTCCACACCCTCGTGGGCGTGCTCCACCGCCTCGAACTGGCCGGTGAGCAGGGAGACCTGGGTGAACTGCTCCGCGAGCCAGTCCCGGTCCCGCGCCTTCTCCGGCGACTGGAACATGAGGGCCAGCATGCCGCCGACCACCTTCTTGCGGGTGTCGTCGAAGCCTGCGAGCTCGGCGCGGAGCTCATCACGGGTGGGGATCTTCATGGGAGTCGGCCCGGCGAGCACCGCTCGGGGCCGGGGGCAAAACATAGCGCGCGACGCCCCACCAGGGGGCGCCGCGCGCGATCCAGCTCCGTTCAATGTGGCCCCATCGGGCCCACGGCCGTCCGCTCAGCGGATGGGGGGCGAGAGCTCCGTGATGGTCGCGCCCGCCTCCTCGTGGAGCACCAGGACCGAGTAGCGCGAGACCGGCGGCCCCTCGTACCCGGAGACCGAGGCGTAGTCGAAGCGGCCCCGCAGGTCGGTGTAGCCGTCCTTGATGAAGCGCACCTCACCGCCAGCCATGCCGTAGACCTTCACGTAGGCCTTCGAGATGGGCCCGAGCCCCTCGCTGTCCACGACGCGCAGCTGCCCGTAGCGCTCCAGGCCCTGGACCGTGAGGCGCGAGGAGAAGTACGTCCCACGGCGCGTGATGCCCGCGCCGCGGACCTCGACGAACAGGTTCGACCGCTCCAGGTCCGCAGGCAGCGGGATCGAGGTGGAGACGCTCGCCCCGTCGAGGGAGACGACCTCCACCCGGTTCGGCTCGATCAGGCTCGACTGGCCGACCTCGCCGCGCACGAAGGGGTTCGCCGAGAAGAGGAACTCCACGTCCATCAGGTGGTAGCGCAGCTCGACGTCGCCGACCCGCTCGTGGGAGATCTTCAGGAGGCTCCCGTCGACCTCGAACTCGAGGATCGGCTCGGTGGCGGCCAGGGCGTTCTGCGCCGCATCGCGACCGTCACCCAGATCAGCGTCCCCGAGCTCCCCACTCTCGATCTCATCCAGCTGGGCGATGACCGCCTGGAAGCGCTCGCGCCAGCGATCCACCGGGTGGTCCACGTGGCGTGACGCGACCTCCCGGGCGTGGGCGGTGTCCCCCCGATAGAAGTCCATGTAGGCGGACATGTAGTCGTACTGCAGCGCCATCTCGACGCCCTCCGGCTGCACCGCGTCGAAGGCGGCGAGCGCCTCCCCGACCCGGTTCTGGAGCAGCAGGTAGTAGGCGAGCTCCATCTGATCCGAGCCGGTCATGCCGGTCCCGAGGCTGATGCGCCGCAAGAACCTCCGGTATTGGGCCGCGAACTGATCGTTGAGAATCCGCCGCTCGGAGCCCGCCTCGTGGCTCCTTCCGCGGACCAGCGGCTCGAAGGCGAGGTGCTCATAGAGCCCCCGATCGCGGGCGCTCGCCGTGTAGAGCGGCGACTGAAAGGGCGCCCGGACGAGGCCGAGGACGCGCCCGTTGGTCGAGAGGAAGCGCCTCGTGCCCGCCTCATCCCGCAGCTTGATGGCGTACTGCTCGAGCACCGGTGCGCTCACCTGCCGAGCCCCCAGTGAGGCCGTGATCGCGTCGAACGCCCCCTGGTCACCCATGCGCCAGGCGATCCGCGAGAGGTCTACCATCAGCGGGTTCCCCGCCTCGAGGAAGGCGACCACGTCCTCGACCGACCCGTTCTGCGAGACCCAATCCCAGGTCGAACGGTCCACCTCGGAGAGCTCCTCGACGACCGTCAGCGTCCGAGCAGGCGCCGCACCGAGGAGCACCTCTCCCACCCCAGCGTGGATGGGGTAGTCCTGGAACTCGCCAGGGGAGGGGAAGTAGAAGGCCACCTCGAGAGATTGGGTCCCGTACGCCGGCAGGGTCACGAGCTCACCGTTCGTCACACGGTTGCCGTCGACCGGAAGGGCACCCTCAGGGATCTGCACGAGGGCCACCAGCTCCACCGGCGCCGAGGACGTGTTGGAGAGCACCATCCGACAGCCGTAGGGCACGCCCACCAGGAACTCACCGGTGATGAATCGGTCCCGATCGACGCCGTCGACCTTCTCCATTGGACGACTCAGCTCGAAGAAGTCCTGGCCCACCAGGATCCGCTGCTGCTGACCCGGGTCCGCTGCGGACGGCGCGATATCCTCGAGGGCCACCAGCGCCGGGGACCCCACGGTCAAGCGGACGCTGCGCCCCAACACCTCGACCTCGCTCTCTTCCGCGGAGAAGGGGAGGTCCAGGAAGGCGAGGGCCAGGAGCGCCTCCGTGGCGCTGCGGGTCGCGGTCGGGAAGTGGGCCGAATAGAAGGGGCCATCGGCGGCGGCGAAGTCCGCCCAGAAGGGCGAGATCGGCACGAGCCCGTAGGTCATGTCCTCGCGCCGCACTCGCCAGTAGTGCGTCTCGGCGAGCGCCTGCGTCGGGTCGAGGTCCCGGTAGAGCGCTCGGGAAGCGTCGAGGTCGCCCGCCTCGAACCACAGCCCTGCCGCGACCTCGAGGTCCTCGACGATCTCGCCCCCCGCGAAGCTCTCCATCGGCGCCTGACCTTCCCGCCCGCGTTCCACGGGGCTGTCCGAGAGCCCCCTCCCGAGGAAGAAGTCGTCGCTCCCCGCGACCTCGCCTCCATATCCGAGCGCTCCGAGCTTGTCCTGAGTCTGAGCCAGCTCGGCCGGCGCCCCGGGTGCGGTCGGTCCCGGGCTCGACGGCCCTCCACCTCCACCGCCACCCCGCGGCGCAGGCGCAGCCGATTGGGGCGGCGCGACCTGCTTGCGGACCTCCGCGAGCTTCGTATCGAGGAGGGATCCACGCCTGTCCATGCTGCGACTCGCGAGCACCGAGGCGAAGACTCGATCAAGGGAGAAGACGCCCGCGGGCGCCGTCGCCAGAAGGTCCCTTGCCGCGCGGTCGACGTCGAGGTCCAGCCGGCGCAGCAGGAGGATCCGCTCCACGGCGTTCAGGCTCCGGTACCGCCAGGGCTCGAGGTAGCCCGCGAGGTCCTCCGCGAGGAGCCAGTCGTCCATGAACGTCTTGGCCCCCTTGTTCGCGATGTACGGAGCCACGACCTTGCGGAAGAAGCCCCGGTCCTTCTGGTGGATGAAGACGTTGAGCTCGTGGCACGCGTACTCCGAGTAGAGCGCCCGCTTCTCGGCGGCGTCGAGCGCCGGCCAGCGGGTGAGGAACTCGAAGACCTCGAGCTCGGAGCGCCCGGGGACGCCCTCCGTCATCGTGGCGTAGAGCCGGAAGACGTCGCCAAGGGTCTGGAACGTCTGCGCGTCGGCGTTGGGCCCATCGCGGATCACGAGCACGTCGCCAGCCTCCAGGACCTTGATCTGGCGCTGCTGCGTCATGGGGCGCGCGGGGTCCAGCCCGTCTGCCAGGCGCTCATCGCGGAGGACGATGGGCCGCGGCGCACGCAGGACCTCGCGAGAGGTGGTCACGGCGCCATCAAAGGCCACGATCCGGAACTGCTGGAGTCCGCCGAACGCTCCCGCCGGGATCCGCACGCGCCCCTGGGCGTCCGGGGTCAACCCCGCGAGGATCACCGCCGGGCGGGCCAGGAAGTTCAGGTCCAGGGAGTCGACCGACTCCACCTTGGACTTCCGCGCGCGGCCGCCACTTCGGCCCCCGAACTTGCCCCCCGCGCCGCCGCCCAAACCGATCAACTCGTTGGTCAGATCGAAGGCCGACTCCATCCGGTCCGTCGTCTCGGACAGGACCCACGGGTTCAGGAGGAGCGAGGCCCGGGCGAGCATGTTCCCCGGGTAGATCTCTTGCGCGCGACGGCTGAGGATGTAGCGGTACTCCTCACCGATGGCGCGGCCCGAGTCGTAGGTCGTCTCGGGGGTGACCAGGGTCCGCGGTGAGCGGCCCGACACGTGACGCAGGGCGAGCTCCTCCGCGGGGTCCTCGTGTCCCTGATAGCGCGAACCGAGGACCGCCACCTGGGTGTTCGCCGAGACCCCGGCGAGGTCGACCGTGAGGCCGTCGTCCGTGGAACGGACCCGACGGATCGTGAGCGGCGCTTCACTCGAGAGCGGCAGGGCGCGGTGCTGGCTGAGCACGAACCCGGCGCGCACCTCGCCCTCCTCGACCTGGACGCGGAAGGTCTCCCCCGTGTCGTGGATCCGGAGCGCATAGCTCCCGCGCTGGAGGTCCCCCAGCACCAGGTAGCCGGGCTCAAGCGAGAGGGCTGAGAACCGGTCGAAAGCCGGGTGCTCGGCGCGGAGCTCGATCAACGAGACGTCGGACGGCTGCAGGGAACCTGCACCCTCGAAAGGGACGCGGAGCGCCCGTCCGACCCTCGTGTTGAGCTCCCCCGGGAGCCCCCTGACCACCCTGTCCGGGAGCGACCAGTCGTTGGCCCCGATCCCCTCACCGGTGACCCTGATCCTCGTCGCCCCCTCGAGCGCGCCGAGGTCGAGGTGCCCCAGGTCATCAGAGCGGAGCTCTTTGGAGGTCGAGCGCGACGAGTAGGCCGTCCAGACCGAGACCCGCGCCGCGCGGCCCGACAGGGCCTCCCCGTTCCGGCCCCGCAGCTCGATCTTGTACGCGCCTGGATCCCGCCGGAGCATGGCCTGCCCCACGGTCGAGCTCCGGGCAATCCCGTTGACCGAGACGATCCGCTGCTTCGAGGAGAGGGACACGCGCTCCCCATCCACGGACCGGCGGACCCTGCCCTTGAGCTGGATCCGCAGCTGACGCAGCCGCTCGGGGACCTGGATCTCGGCCACGAGCACCCCCGGCGCCGCGGACCCGTCACCGTCAGGGTCGAGGAGCGCAGCGGAGGTGGCCTGCAGGTCACCCACCGTGACGGTCGAGATGGCCTGTTCGAAGTCCCAGGACTCAACCTCCAGCTCGAGGTCCTCCATCCGATCCAGTGCGAGGCGCTGACCGTTGAGCGTCAGGCGCGGGCGGACAATGATCCTCGCGCGGTTCCCCTCGATCAGGGCCTCGGCGGCAATGTGGGTCGCGCCATCAAGCGAGTAGGACTCGGCGCGGTGAGGGAAAGTCGTCACGGCCGACAGCGCGCCGGACCGGACGAGCACGCGCCGCTCCTGCGCCTCGGTCGTGAAGGGGATGCGGATGTAGCCCTGCGCGTTGGCCGCGAAGTCCCGCTCGCCGAAGCGCAGGACCGCGTCCATGACCTGCTGACGCTCGCCGTCGAAGACCGCGAACACGTGCCCGTTCGGCCCGACTCGCTCGATGAGGTCGAGGCGCCCCTTGCGGACGATGGCGCGGCTGGCCACGCCCCCCCCGATCAGCTCGACCACGTAGGTCCCCGGTTCATCCACCGCGGGCAGTTCGACCCGACGCTCCACGCGCCGCATGGGCGGGGCGTCCAGGTCAACCGTGAACTGGTCGTTGGTGACCAGCCCGTCCAGGTTGATGTTGGTGGAGATGGACCGGTCAAAGAGGTCGAAGTAAGCGACCGGGTCCACGCGGAAGACCTTGATCAGGACCGAGTCCACGTTCTTCATTCGCACCGAGAGCGAGACGTCCTCGCCTGCCGCGAAGCGCGACGGGTTCGTCCGCTCGAACTCGAGCTCGACGAGGTTCTTCAGCGCCTCGGCCTGCGCAGGACCGCCGACCATGTCGATCAGGCCATCCTGATCGCCCTCGCCCCCATAGAGCAGCTGGGTCCGCGCCCAGGCCCGCCGAACGAAGACCTCAGGGAGCACCGTCAAGAAGGCCTGATAGCCCGTCTGGCCCCGGAGCGACGCCTCCAGCAGCTCCCGGACCACCGGTTCGTCGTTCCCGACGGCGGGGAGCCGGGTGGCTCCGCCGACGTCATCGCCAAGGCTCGCCGCGGCGGCCCGCGCCTGCGGATCGAGGTCCAGATAGCCCACCTGGCGCGGCAGGCGCAGGTAGCGCATGAAGCGGTCGGGGTTCACCCGACCCTCGTCGAGGTCCAGCTCGAGCCGGTGGTACAGGAGGTGCGCCTTGATCGAGTTGAACGCCTCGGGGAGCAGGTCTGCGAAGGCCAGCGCCCGGTCAAGGTAGGCCCCACGCTCCGCCCGGTCCCCCATCGACGCGCCGTCCACGGGGGCCAGGCGGCTCAGCACCGACTCCACGTAGAGCCGGTTCGAGAGGAACTCAGGACGACGCCGGCGGAGCTCCTCCAGCTGACCGAGGAGGAGCCGCTTGTGGATGGCCCTGGATCCGAAGGTCGCCTCGGGGTGATCGCGGAGGTCCGCCTCGATCGCCGCCACAAGGCCGGGGACATCCGGCCACTCCAGCTGGTCGAGCACCGCGCCGCGCTGGGCCTTGGTGAGGGTCGTCCCCGTCAGGAGCGTGCGTTGGATCGCCTGGCTGAGCTCGCTGATCCCGCGGCCGTCCTTACGTCTCAGGGCCGCCTTGATGAGGGCACTCGCGCCAACGGACTCCTGATCGAACGCCTGGGGGAGCTTCGTCACCGCGTCCGACGAGTCGCGGCGATGGTTGAACTTCAGGCCGAGTTCATCCTCGAGGAACTTGAAGGTCAGCGCAGGATCGTCGGACGCCCGCAGCAGCGCCTGCCGGGCCTCGATCTGCCGCAGCGCCGGCGTGGGCCCCATCTCTCGCCAACGCTCAAGCAACACCTCGGCTCGATCAAGCGCCCCGGTCTGTTGAAGGTATAGACAGGAGTAGAAGTAGTGCTCAGGGCTCCCTGGCAGCAGCTGCTCCAACACGGCGCCGCGATCCTCGGCGAGGGCGAAGACCTCCTCGAACCCCACCGACTGCCCGGCCTGACGTGAGGCCGATGCCTCGGCGTGCCCGACCACGGCGAGGAAGGAAAGGGGTAGGGATAGGAAGCGAATCGAGAAGCTCATGGGAATCCGGTGGTTGCAAGCCGCCCCGCCCAATCGGTGAGAGGGGTGCGGCACGCCGTAGCAACGGTAGGCGAAGCGGCCAAGTTGGTCACATCTGAGGAATATTGCTGCGCGGGGCTGAGCGCCGGAGGAACGGGCTCTGGGGGCCCATGAGGCCGCTCTCCACCGTGGAACCCCCGGCTGGCTTCAGTTGCATGGGAGGGCCTGTCGATCCCTCCAGCGACGGAGTACCCCATGACCTACCCCTCGACAGCGCCTGCTTACCCCGAGCTTGATGTGATGGGAACGAGCATCCTGACCGCCGACGTGAGGCGAGCGCGTGCCTGAGCGCCGCAGGAAACGGGTGCTCGTGATCGGGCCGGTCCCGGCTGACGAGCACTTCGTCAGCGGCATCCAACTGTCGTTCGCCTCCATGCTCGAGGCGCTCATCAAGGAGCCGACCCTCGACGTCTTCGTCCACGACCTGTCCGTCTCCCGAGAGGGCAAGAGCCCGCTCCGCCAGTCCATCGAGGAGGCTCGAATCTTCGCCCGGCTCGTGGGTCGCATCTCGACGCCCTGGTCGCGCTTCGATGCGGTGCTCTTCAACACCTCCGCCGGAGGCTTGCTGCGCACGGGCAGCATCGTCCGGTCCGCGTGCAAAGCCCGCGGTATCCCCCTCATGATCCGAGTCTTCGGGGGGGACCTCGACCTGCTCGCCGACGAGGCTGCACCACGCACCCGCGAAGCCTTCGAGCAGTCGACCCTGTTGGCCGATCGAATCCTCCTCCAGACCCACTCGCTCTGCGAGCGCTTCAAGGGCTCGGACGACTGCCGGCGCGTGCGTTGGTGGCCGACCACCAGGGACGCGACCAGGGCTGACGGGGTGCGGCCGGACCGAGCTCGCCGCTTCCTCTACGTCGGTCCGATCCGGCCAGAGAAGGGCATCATCGAGGCGGTGCGAGCCTCGAGCAAGCTGCCCGACGGCGCGTCCCTCACCCTCGTCGGACCCCGGCACGGGAGCTTCTCGGTGGAGGACATGGACCTCGGCGACCGCTGCCACTACCTGGAGTCTCCGCCCGAGGGGGGCGTCGACGAGCTCCTCCGCAACCACGACGTCCTCGTGTTCCCGAGCTACCACAACCGTGAAGGGATGCCTGGCGTCATCCTGCAAGCGATGCAGGCCGGCCTGCCGGTCATCTCGACCCGGTGGCGCGCGATCCCCGAGCTGGTCGAGGACGGAGATAACGGCGTCCTGGTCGCGCCCAAGTGCCCCGAGGGCCTCGGCGCGGCCATGCGCCGAGTGACCGAAACTCCGACCCTCTTCCGCCGCCTCAGGCAGGGCGCGAGGGTGACCGGGGAGCGGTTCCGGTCGGCCCACTGGGAGCCCAAGCTCGTGCGCTGGATCCACGAGCTCGTCGAGGAGCGCGCGCCGCGGAAGGCCGCGGAACGCCGAGCGCGTCGCACCGCGAGCTAGACCTCGCCAGTGAGCGGCGCGGCACGCCCGGGCCGCGGTGCCGTCAGCTCGGCTGCTGAGCCTTCGCCTTCTCGATCCGAAGCTCGGCGAGCAGCTGCGCCGCCGTGTGGGTCCCGATGCTGCGCTCCTCTGCCAGCTGGAAGACCTCCTCAAGGTTGTCCGCGATCTGGTGGATCTTCCTCATCGCGACCTCCTCGTCGTAGCCGCCCGGGTGACTCTCGACGCTGACGTTGATGATCCCCGCGGCGTTCACCACATAGTCTGGTGCGTAGAGGATGCCCCGCTGGCTGAGCTCATCGCCATGGCGGGGCTCCAGCAGCATGTTGTTCGCGCAGCCCGCGACGATCTCACAGGTCAGCTTCGGGATCGTCTCATCGTTGATCCCGGCACCCCGAGCACACGGAGCGTAGATGTCGCACGCCTCCTCGAGGTGGTTCTCCTCGGCGACGGAGCGATAGCCAAACTCGTCGCAGAGAGCCGAGACCCGGTCGTCCTTGATGTCACAAATGATGACGTCCGCGCCCCGCTCCTTGAGCAGCCGAGCCATCTCCCCACCGACCGCGCCGACGCCCTGAATCAGGATCCTCTTACCTGAAACGCTGGGGGAGCCGTAGCGGTGCTTGGCCGCGGCCTCGATGCCGACGACACACCCGTACGCGGTGTAGGGGCTGGGATTGCCCGAGCCGCCCTCTTCCCTCGAGAGCCCTGCGACGTGCGGGGTCGACTCCCGGACGTAGCGCAGGTCTTCGATCGAGATGTTCATGTCCTCGGCCGTGATGTAAGACCCGCCAAAGTCGTGAACAAAGCGGCCCATGGCGCGGAACAGCTCGGGGGACTTGCCCGTCTCCGGGTCCCCGATAATGACCGACTTGCCGCCGCCCAATCCGGTGTCCGCTACCGCCGACTTCCGCGTCATGCCCCGGGCGAGACGAACGACGTCGAAGAGCGCGTCGTCCTCAGACTCGTACGGCAAGTAACGCAGCCCGCCGAGCGCCGGACCGAGGGTGGTGTCGTGGACGGCGATCAGCGCGTGGAGCCCCGATTCTTTGTCGATGCACCGCGCGACGCGCTCGTAACCCTCGACGGGAATGTCTGTGATCTCCATGCTTGGTCAGGCCCAGGAAAGGTCCGGTGAATCGCCGGGCAAAGACCGCCTCGCGCTTCCAACTCGGATTTAGCGCGGGGAGTCTAATCGACACCCCCAATCGCCCGGAAGGGGCCTGCGGCAGTTTGAAGCGCCTCGGCGCTCCGGACACGGCCCAGCCCCCCCCACATCACCCCTAGACGCCCCTTTGACCGCACGCAAGAGAACCGTAGCCCCCGGAGATCGACCGGGAACGTCCGGGAGCGACCTGGCCAGGCCGGCCTGCGTTGTGCTCTGGGCAAGCGGAACCGACACGCGCCTGGACGGCATCCTGCGAATGGCAGCTGTCCGCCGGAGCGAGGCCGGGGAGTGGGAATCCTTCGAGACCTACTGCGCGCCGTTCGACGATGACGCGGGCGCCACGCACCGCATCGTGACCCGCTTTGGGGTGGGCTCCAGAGCGTTGGAGGAGGCCCCGCCGAAGGCCGAAGCCTGGCGGCAGCTACGCGAGTTCATCGAGGACCGGCCTGTTCTCACCGACGATGGGGAGATGCTCGACTCCTGGGCCCGAGCCCTTGATCGAGGAGCGGCGATCGACGCTGCGCCGCTGGACGTCATCGGCCTCGACGCGGTGACGGCGCTCGTCGAACCGGGGCACCTCTCGTCCTGCGCCCCCTCCGAGCTGATCCGGACCTTCGTCGAGGCGGGCGTCGCGCCGCAGCCGGAGGCCGCCGTGCAGCCGCCGCACGTCCTCGCGGCGCTCGCCGAGGTGGTAGCTCGATTCCAGGACCACGGACCCGTGGTGCACGCCATCTGCGCCCGCGGCTGGAAGCGGGCGCTCGACGGGCTGGAGGGCGAAGACCTCGCTGCGAGCCGGAGGCTGGCCAGGACCCTGGACGTCATCGACCACCCCGGACGCTGGGGGGGCGATACGGAGGTCTTCGCCGGCGGACGGCTCCGCGACGGAATCCTGTCGGAGAGCGCGGAGGAAGACCTCGACGAGGACGACCCTCTGGCGCTGCTCGACCCGGCCGTCGCCCGGCACCCAGATCTGGATTCGGACAGCAAGCCCCTCGACGCAGACACCGAGGACGCGGCGCCCTTCATCGACGAGGACCTCGTGCTCCTCGACGAGCTCTTCAAGACCCACCTGCCTGACCTCTTCAACGACGGACAACCGAGACGTTCGAGGGCCGAGCTCTATCGCAAGAGCCAGCACCGGGTCGCCGAGGAGGTGGCCCGCTGCCTCGGGTCGGACGAGCTGCTGCTCGTGCACGCCCCCACCGGAACGGGCAAGACCCTCGCCTACCTCTTGCCCGCCCTGATCTGGTCGCGCCGCTACGGAGTCCGGGTGGGAATCGCCACCTACACCCGGGCGCTCCAGAGCCAGGCCATGGAGCGCGAGGTCCCCAGGGCTCTCGCAGCCCTCGCCCGCGCGGGCCTCCCGGCCGGCTTCAAGGTGTCGATCCTCAAGGGTCGTGAGCACTCACTCTGCTGGCGCGCGCTCCGCATCCACACGCCACAGGAAGAAGACGACCCCGAGACGTGGTTGGCCTGGACCTCCCTCGCGCTCTTCGGCCTTCGGGACGGCGAGGGCGACCTCGACCGCTTCCCCAGGCGCCCGCCCGTCCGCTTGCTCGGCACCGGTGCTTACCGATCCGCCCTCCGGATCCTCCTCAGCCACGCCAAGGGCCGCAGCGGCTGCTGCTCGACCCAGGCAGATCGCGCCGTCTGCGCGGCTGAGACGGCCCGGCGGAAGGCTGAACGGAGCCACGTGGTCATCACGAACCACTCCTTCGCGCTCGCTCGCCCCGAGTTCTTCCGCCGCGTGGTCTTCGACGAGTGCGAGCACCTCCACGACCAGGCCATGAGCGCCTGGAGCCACCGGGTCTCGTTCCCTGACATGCGGCGGATCCTCCGGCGCCTCCACGAACCCGGCGCGAGGTCCGGAGCCGGCCGGCAGCGACCGGCCCTGGACCGGCTCAAGAAGCGGGTCCTCCCAGGGTCCGCAGCGCACGAGCGCCTCAGGGCCGCCTTGACCCTGTGGACCCACGCCTCCACGGCGCTGTCAGACCTCGAGGCCCAGGTGCTGGCCTATGAGGGCTGGCGAAGCGCCGCCCTGTTGGGTCGCGGGGAGTCCGAGCAACACGGTCTCTTCAGAGAGTTCGTGGAGACCTGCCCCGACGCGGCCGAGATGATCACGGCGCGCGTCGCCCTGGAGTCCTCGCTGGCCCGCCTCGACAGCGCCCTCGCCCAGCTCTCAGAGGAGCTCGAGCTCGCGCCCCTGCGGCGCGGCGAGCGAATCCGACGGACCCTGGAGCTCTCACGAGTCGACGTGGCCGAGACCGGGCGCGCCGTGGCCTCCTGGCTCCCCATGAATGACGGCCTGCCCAGCCTCGGCAACCGCGTCTTCCACGACGTGGAGCGGAACGTGCGCGACGAGCCGGTGCTGGCCGCCCTGGTGCTCCTGCCCGGCGACGCCCTGGGGCGACACTACTATCCCGAGCTCTCGTCCGCCGCCTTCGTCTCGGCGACGACCCGGCTCGGCGGGAGCTTCGACAAGGCCCGCAGCTACCTGGGGCTTGACCGGGTTGCCGCTCGGGACCCTGAGACGGGCGACCTCGACTACACCGCCGGCTGCGAGCGCGTGACGTCCTTCCACGCGCCCGAGGTCTTCGACTACAGCCGGGTCCTGGTCGGCGTGCCCCGCGGAGTCCCGTCCGTCCAGAACCGCGAGGCCTACCTCGACTTCCTCGCCCGTTACTTGCCGTGGTACGCCGAGCGGACCCGTGGACGGATGCTTGTCCTGTTCACGAGCCTTCGCGACGTTCGAGAGGTCGGGGAGCGCGCCGCGGCGGCCTTTGAGGAACGCGGCCTGCCCCTGTTCTGGCAGGGCATGGACGCCGCCGGCAAGGAGGAGCTCTCGAGCCTGTTCCGGGAGCGCGTCGAGTCGACCCTCTTCGGCGTCGATACGTTCTGGTACGGCGCGGACTTCCCCGGCGAGACCCTCGAGACCCTCGTGATCGCGCGGGTCCCCTACGGCGTACCGGATCGCTACCACCACGCCCAGTGCGCGGCGATCGGCCGGATGGCTCAGCACAACGGCATCTATATGCCGCGCGCGCTCGCGAAGTTCCGCCAGGGTTTCGGCCGCCTCATGCGCAAGGCCACCGACCGGGGCGTGGTCCTCATCATGGACTCTCGTGTCACCGAGCGTCGACACCGCGAGTTCCTCGGCGAGCTCCCCGTGGAACGACCCGGCCAGTTCGACGCCGAGACGCGGGCGCGGCTGGTTCGCGGCGACGCCGACCTCGTGGGGCGCGAGGCCTTGGCTCACCTCGGCTTGCTCTCGGACATGGAGCGACGGGGCCTGGCGGCCCACTTCTCAGGACGGCGAGCTCCGGACGAGGGGTCCTTCGCGCGAGCCGGACGAGACGCTCCCCTCAAGACAAGGACGGACGAGGCCGCTGGGCCCATCCAGATTGATCCGGACGACCTGCCCTACTGAAGGGGCCTGCGAGGTCTGCCCCCCGCGGGCTCGAGGAAGGCACGGCCCCACGGGGCGCGCCCTCAGGAGCCGGACTCCTCCGACTTGCCCTCGACGGACTTCTCGGCTGCTGGCTCCTCGGCTGCTGGCTCCTCTTCCGGCGGGTCGAAGTACTTCTCCCGGATCCACTCTGGCTGCCAACGGTCCGGCTTCCGCGCCGCTCCGCTCAGCTCGACCTCGAGCGCGGAGGGCTCCTCGACACTCAGAGGATCAGGGTCACCGGTGAGCCGCCGCCAGGTCGCCATCTCACGCTCGAGTCGCGCGATGTGCGGCCTGTAGGCCGGGTTGGTCGCGAGGTTGATGGTCTCGAGCGGGTCCGAGGCCAGATCGAAGAGCTGACGGTGCGCGACCTGCGGGTACACACAGAGCTTGAAACGGCCGTCGGTGACCGCCCGCTGGGTCGTGCCCATCGACAGGAAGACCGAGTCGCGCACCTGGGTCACCTCCCCGTCCCAGAGCGGCCTCAGGTCCGCGCCGTGGATCTGCTCCTCGACCGCCACGTCCACGAGCCCGAGGAGGGTCGGGTACAGGTCGTAGAGGTAGGTGAGCGACGTGAGGTGCCGCCCCTCCGGGATCCCTGGACCGGAGATCATCATCGGCGCCCGGAGGCTGTGCTCGTAGACGCTCTGCTTGCCGAGCAACCCATGGCTCCCGACCGCGAGCCCATGGTCCGCAGCGTAGACGATGATGGTCTCCCGGTCGCCGCCGCGGGCGTCCACCGCCCCGAGCACCCGCCCGACCGCCGCGTCGAGGTGCTCGATGAGCCCGTAGTACTCCGCGAGCTGGTCACGTACGACCCCTGGGTCCCTCGGCCAAGCCGCGAGCTTCTCGTCACGGACCTGCAGGAACCCGTTGTCGAAGGCGTGCTGCGGACGGAAGTTCCCCGGCAGGGGCGGTTGCTCCCGATCGCGGTAGGCCACGGGTGGATCCCGCGGGTCGTGCGGCGCCGTGAAGGCCACGTAGCAGAAGAACGGAGCGTCCGACGACGCAGAGGCGATGAAGTCCGCGGCCGCCCCGGAGAAGATGTCAGAGGAGTGTCCGTCGGCGTGACGCCCCTCGCTGAACGTCCCGTCCTCCTCCATGTCGACCACCGGCACGTGGTTGTGATCCGACATGCCGCCGAACATCACCTCGCGACCCGCTGAGAAGCTCCTGGCGAAGGAGTCTCGACCGTTGTGCCACTTGCCTGTCCCGAAGGTCTGGAACCCCGACTCCCCGAGGAGCTCGCCGAGGGTCCGACAGCCCTCCATCGTGCGATGATTGATCGCGTGGTAGGCGCGGCCCGTATGCAGCATCGCGCGGCTCGGCGCGCAGACCGCCCCGTGGGAGGAGCCCATGCAGTAGGAGCGCCGGAACGAGACCCCCCCGGCGGCGATGCGGTCCATGTTCGGGGTCCGAATCGCCGGGTTCCCCCAGGCGCCGATGGTGTCCACCCGTTGGTCGTCTGCGAAGACGAGGAGAATATTGGGTCGATCATCCGGCGCCGCAGGGGCGGAGGGCTCAGCGGGCCCCTCCGATGCTGGGACCGATGGCGTCGCTGGGGAGCGCACCGGGGCGGGCGGGGCGGCCTCCTGGGCCGCGCATGAGCCCATGAGAGATCCGAGCGCGACGAGGGCGAGAAGGGATTGGAGCATCCTCCGAGTCTATCGGGTCCAGCGAGCCCGACAGCCTCGCCCCCGCTGGGTATGCTCCACGCCCGACCTCACGTCGGGACCGCAGATCGAAGCCCCACCGCACCATGACGCTCACCGCCACCCTCTCGCTCCTCCTCGCCGCGGCCACGACCCCCCTCGAGCTCCAGCCCGCAGGCCTCACCTCGCCGAGCGCTCTCGAGACCGCGGCCCCCACCCGCAACGCCGCGCCCGGGCACGACGACCGGTCGGACCTCGTGATCCTCAAGAGCGGTAAAGAGGTCGAGTGCCGGGTCATCCTGGAGGCAGATGACTACGTGCTCACCCGCCGAGGCTCGAAGAAGAAGCAGTACAGCAGGGACGAGATCGCCGAGATCCAGTCGGTGGAGCGCAGCCTGGCCGCGCTGTTCGAGCGCTATGACGCGCTCCCGGCGCGAGGCCCCGCCCAGCTCGCAGAGCTGGCGCTGTTCTGCGAGCAGAACGAGCTCCCCAGCGAGGCGCGCAACTTCTGGATCCAGGTGCTGACGCAGGACCCTGAGAACGAGCAGGCCTGGAATGAGCTCGGTGGCGTCTACACGAAGCGGCGCGGGTGGCGGCTGAAGGTGCGCGGGCGCTTTTACACCGTGGACCAGCTCCGGGAGCGGGTCTCCGACTGGAAGCACGCCATGGAGATCCCCACCGCGCACTTCCTGCTGAAGACAGACGTCGAGCCGGAGCGCGCCCTCAACATCGCGCTCAACCTCGAGCGTGCGTACATGACCTTCTACGAGGTCATCGGCGAGGCGCTCGCGCTCCAGGTCTTCGACGAGATCCCCGAGGTCCACGTCTTCAAGGACGCCAAGGACTATCCCACGCCACGCTTCCAGGGCGACGCGGCCTGGTTCAGCCGGGGCGATAACACCGTCTACGTCAACGGTGCGGGGCCGGCCGTCGCCAACGCGGCGATCTTCAAGCTGACCCACGCGCTGGTCCTCAACTCGTTCCGGCGCACGATCGGCGGCAACGGGAGCATCGCCCCTTGGACCGAACGCGCGCTCGCGGAGGCCTTCTCCTACGCGCTGGAGGTCGAAGACGGCGTCGCCTCCTGGGAGTTCGGGCGTCCGATCATGGAGTACTTCCGCTTCCAGGCGGCCGACGAGAAGCCACTCGCGATGAAGCGAGTCATCTCGTCCGGCTACGGCGCCTTCAATAACGGCACCGACGCCCGGCGCTACAACGCCGAGTGCCACACCCTCATGTTCTTCCTCCTCCACGCCGAGGACGGCAAGTACCGCCAGGGAGTCGCCGACTACATGCGCAGCTCCTTCAAGGGTCAGAGCGCAGCGACGCACCTTGAGAAGGCGCTCGGCATCAAGCTCAAGGCCCTGGAGCCGCAGTGGATCGAGTTCGTCAAGGAGACCGCAGACCGATGATCCGGTTGGCTCGCCGCGCACGCCGCGGGCAGGTGCTCGGGCTCCTTCTGGCCAGCTGGCTGACCACCGGGTGCGTCCTCAATGAGGACCAACGGTTGGACGAGGAGCTCGCGGCCGGGCACTACGTCATTCAGTCCGAGGCGCCGTCCCGTCCGCTTGAGACCCCCGCGACCTTCCTCTACGCCCAGGGCTCCACGGTCCGCCTCGCGGACAATCGCTTCGACTCCTTCGAGATCGAGGGCCTGCTGAGGGCTGCCCTGGGTCGACGGCTCGGCGCGATCGGGCTCACTCCGGCGCTCCAGGGGGCCCCCGACTATCTCGTGGGCTACCTCATCACCTCCGACGAGCGCGCCATGGTGGCCGAGGCCATGTCCACCATCGGAATGCCGCCTCCCAGCAGCGGCGCTGCCCGCGAGCTCCCCAAGGGGGCCCTGGTCCTGGCCATCAGCAGGCCTGAAGCCAGCGAGCTCATCTGGAAGGGCTCCATCGAGGGGGCCGTCGACCCCGAGAGCGGGCCGGAACGAAGACAGGAGCGCGCCGACCTCGCGGTCGCCGCGCTCCTGCGAGAGCTGACAAGTTCAACAGGCGCCCCGGGGCGCCGCTGATCAGGTCCTGGACGCCTCGAAGATGCTCTGGATGGCGCCGTTGAGCATGCCGTCGAACTCGTCGCCCGACTGCTTCGCGGAGAGGCCCTCCGAGAGCGCGCGCGAGAAGCTCGCGATCATGCCCTCGTTGAGCGTCAGGCGGCGGTTGGACTCCTCGCGGCTGTAGCCGCCAGAGAGCGCCACGACGCGCAGCACCTGAGGGTGCTCGATGCAGGGGGTGTAGAACCCGTTGGCCTCGGGCAGCGTGAGCTTGAGCATCACGTGCTGGTCGGCGCTGAGCTTGTTCAGCTCCTCCGCCAGCGCGGCGAGGAGCAGGGCCTCGGCCTCGGCCTTGTCCGTCGCGTTGATGTCGACCTCGGGCTCGATGATCGGGATCAGGCCGGCGGCGATGATCTGCTTGCCGACCTCGAACTGCTGCTCGACGATGGCCTTCACACCGGCGGCGTTGGCCGACTTGATGACCGAGCGCATCTTCGTGCCGAAGACACCCTTGGCCTTGGCGCGCGCGAGGAGGTCATCGAGGCCGGGGATCGGCTTCATGAGCTGGACGCCTTCCGCCTCGTCCGCGAGGCCCTTGTCGACCTTGAGGAACGGGACCACACGCTTGTCTTCCCACAGGAACTGTGCCGAGCCCTTGCCGCAGATCTCGCGGTCCATGGTGTTCTCGAACAGGATCGCACCGAGGATGCGATCACCGTTGAAGGCCGAGCTCGTGATGATGCGGGTCCGCATCTCGTGGACCTTGGTG